>JAQGIV010000170.1 GCA_028290945.1 Phenylobacterium sp.
TGAACATGGACAGCCTGTTCAACATGACCCGGCAGGTGATCGAGGGCATGCGCGACCGCGGCTGGGGCCGGATCATCAACATCTCCTCGATCAACGGCCAGAAGGGCCAGATGGGCCAGACCAACTATTCCGCCGCCAAGGCCGGGATGATCGGCTTCACCAAGGCCCTGGCCCTGGAGAACGCCAGGAAAGGGGTCACCGTGAACTGCATCGCCCCTGGCTACATCGACACCGAGATGGTGCAGTCGGTGCCGGAGAAGGTGTTGGAAAGCATCATCGCGCAGATTCCCGTGGGCCGGCTGGGCCACGGCGACGAGATCGCCGACATGGTGGCGTTCCTGGCCGGCGAACGGGCCGGCTACGTCACCGGCGCCACCCTGGCGCTGAACGGCGGCCAGTACATGGTCGGCTAGCGGCCCTTCAGGCGAAGTGGACACCGGTTCGCCGCCCGGAAGGGCCGCCAGCAAATATTCGACGCGCAGCCGGACGCAAGAGTGGAGTCCACTTTTGCTGGCTGACGCTCAGAACGACCTCGCCACAGTCCAAAAAGCGCCCCAGTCGAGCTGCATCAGCATAGACCTCATGGACGGCGGGCCGACGGCGATTTCCCGAACGATCTGCGCAGCGGCGGTCTGCGCCGGCCTTGGATTCGCTGGCCCGGCCTGCGCCGAGAGCCTGCACGACCTGCTGTTCGGCCACCGGGCGCCGGGTCCGGGCCGCGAGGCGCCGGCGCCGCCGGTGGGCCGCTACGTCTCCGAGGACGGCGACGCCTTCACCCTCGACCTCACCCAGGACCAGCCGCTGCTGAAGTTCGAGAACAGTCCGGAGGTCTGGGCGCTGCAGCCGCACGCCGCCCCGCGCGGCGACGTGATCTACAAGAATGACCTGGGCGAGCCGGTGCTGCGCGCCACCCGGCTGGGCGGGGTCACCGTCTTCACCGACCATCGGCCGGACGGCGAGGCTGCGGCCCTGGCCGGCGGCGGCGCGCCGCTGAGGCTGGCCCCGCTCGGGCCCCAGGCGCTGCTGGAACGGCTCGGCCAGGCCAGCCTGCGCGCCAGCCGGGCGGCCAAGCACGTGATCGCCTTCGACGCCGAGGCCGATCCGGCGTCCTCCGCGGTGATCGCCGACGCCGCCCTGGTGACCAGCGTGGCGGTGACCCGGCTCGCCGAGCGGCCGCAGGGCCGCAGCCGGCTGTTGACCCTCAAACGGGTGTTCCTGGAGCAGGGCAAGCGGGTCGCCGCCGTCGTGCAGCGCGGCACGCTGAGGATCACCGTCGTGCCGGCGCTGGGCCTCGCCGGCCGCCCGTCGTCGGAGCGGATCGCGGCGGCGGCGTCAGCTCCGGACAGGTGAGAACCGCCTCTCCCCCCGCGCAGCGAGAGGGGAGAGGTCAGGAGAGGGGGCGGCGCCGAGGGTCAGGTACGCAGGCGGCGCAGCGAGCGGATCATGGCTGAACTTCCGGAGCGGCGACGCGGCCCAGCCACCCCTCTCCTTTGATTCCTCTCCCCTCTCGGCTTTGCCGGGGGGAGAGGGGTTCAGCCCTTGAAGACGTCCTTGGCGGCGCGCACCGCGCCGAAGGCCTGGTAGTCCGGCTTGCCGGCCGCGCCGACCCGGGCGGCGAGCCTTGGCGCGCGCAGGAACGGATTGGTGGCCTTCTCCAGGCCGATGGTGGTGGGCACGGTGGGTTCGCCCCGCTCGCGGGCGGCGAAGATCTGTTCCGCGCGGCGCTTGAGGGCCGGATCGTCGTCCACCGACAGCGCGAAGCGGGCGTTGGCGGCGGTGTATTCGTGGGCGCAGTAGACGGTGGTGTCGTCGGGCAGGGCGGCCAGCTTCTGCAGGCTCTCCCACATCTGCGCGGCGTCGCCCTCGAACAGCCGCCCGCAGCCCAGGGCGAACAGGGTGTCGCCGACGAAGGCGATATGGTCGGCCCGGTCCACGTAGGTGATGTGCTGCAGGGTGTGGCCGCCGGTCTCGATCACCTCGAAGCGGGTGGCGCCCAGCTCGACGACGTCGCCGCCGGCCACCTGGCGGTCCAGCGGCGTCAGGCGGGTGACCTCGCCGGGGCCGACGACCGTGGCGCCGGTGGCGGCCTTCACCTCGGCGTTGCCGCCGGCGTGATCGGGGTGCCAGTGGGTGTTGAGGATCAGGGCGAGCTTCCAGCCGAGCTTGTCGAGTTCCCGCAGGATCGCGCCGGCCTCGGGCGTGTCGATGCAGGCGGCCAGGCCGGTCGCCTCGTCCAGCGCCAGGAAGCCGTAGTTGTCGGAGAGGCAGGGGAACTGGTGGACCTTGAGCGCCATGGCGGCCTCCGACGGGACAACGATCACGATGCGATTTAGGTTGGCGATAGACCTTCGTCGAGCTTAGCCCAAGGCCCATGCGCCGCGACGTCCTGGAACTCCGCCAATTCTACGCCTCCGACCTGGGGTCCGCGGCCCGGCTGATGGTCGGCCGCAAGGTCGTGGAGGCCTGGGGCGACGCCCACGGCCTGGACGTGCTGGCGCTGGGCTATGCGACGCCGTTCGTGGCCAGCCTGGCGCCGGCCGCACGGCGGGTGGTGGCCGGCATGCCGGCCCAGCAGGGGGTGGAGATCTGGCCGGCCGGGGCCGCCAACCGGGCGAGCCTGGTGGGCGAGGACGCCCTGCCGTTCGCCAACGCCCTGTTCGACCGCATCCTGCTGGTCCACGCTATCGAGGAGAGCCCCGACCCCATAGCCCTGCTGCGCGAGGTCTGGCGGGTGCTGGCGCCGTCTGGCCGGGTGATCGTGGCGGTGGCGGCGCGCAACGGCCTGTGGGCCAATTCCGAGGCGACCCCGTTCGGCCACGGCCGGCCCTACACCCGCGGCCAGCTGGCCGAGCTGCTGCGCGAGGCCGAGCTGGAGCCCGCCGGCTGGACGCGGGCGCTCTATGTGCCGCCGGTGGGCTGGCTGGCCGGCTGGGCCGAGGGCTTCGAGCAGGCGGGGTCGAGGCTGTGGCCGGGCTTTGCCGGGCTGGTGCTGATGGAGGCGGTGAAGGAGACCTTCGCGGTGAAGCCGAGGGGCGCGCGGGTCCGCGCCCGGGCGGCCCGCCCGATGCTCGCCCCCGTGCCCGGCGCCCAGCCGATTTCCCACACCCCGATCCGCCGCCAGGCCCTTGGACCCGGCCGCCGGAAGCCTTAGCTTCATCGTCACAGTCGTCAGCGTTCACCGGGAGAAGCCGCATGAAGATGATCGTCGCGATCATCAAGCCCAGCCGCCTCGACGAGGTGCTCGACGCGGTGACCGCGGCAGGGGCCTCGGGCCTGACGGTCACCGAGGTGCGCGGCTACGGCCGCCAGCGCGGCAAGACCGAGGTCTATCGCGGGGCCGAGTACGAGGTGAAGCTGCTGCCCAAGGTGAAGCTGGAGATCGCCGTGCCCACCGACATGGCGGACAAGGTCATCGAGGCGCTGTCGGGCGCCGCCAACACCGGCAAGATCGGCGACGGCAAGGTGTTCGTCATGGACCTCGAACAGGCGCTGCGCATCCGCACCGGCGAGCGCGACGCCGCCGCCATCGCGGGCTAGGCTGTGTCGCGTCACAAGGCTGAAGGAGCTCTCCCATGACCGAAGTCGTCTATCACGTGGTCGAGCACGACGGCGGCTGGGCCTACAAGGCCGAGGGCTCGTTCTCCGAGACCTTCGCGACCCGCGAGGCCGCCCATGCCGCCGCCGCCCGCGCCGCCGCCGAACAGCGCCGACCGGGCGACACCGCCGGCATCAGCTATGAGGACAAGTCCGGCCGCTGGCACGACGAGGTGGCCTCCGGCGAGGACCGCCCGGAGACCAGCGTCGAGGACTGAGCGGCCGCGATACCGCTCATCCCCGAAGGCGGGGACCCAAGCCGAACAGCGCCGCGGCCCCTCCTCCTGATCGTCATCCCCGGCCTTGTGCCGGGGACCCAGAGACGCAGGCATTGCGGATTGGCCTCAGCGCTCGGTGCTTCTGGGTGGCCCCCGGGTCGCGCCGCTGCGCGGCCCGCCCGGGGCAGGCTTCCAAGCCCGGCCATGACGGCGAGATGTATGTTCGTGGGGTTGGTCGTTCCAAAATCCGCTTGGGTCCCCGCCTTCGCGGGGATGAGCGGGCTGTAGGTTCGGGCAAGCTGGCCCTTAAGTTGAGTCTGGATCCTAGGCGGCCAGCGCGAAGCCCGGCCAACCCTCGTCGTCGGAATTTGCCGGCGGCGGCGCGGCCGGGCGGCTGCGTGCGGCGCGGGCGAGTGGGGCGGCTCGACGCGTCACCCGCAGCCGGGCGACGACTGACCGGACGACCGCCTTGACCGCCCGCAGGCGCACCGAGGCTGCGAACAGCCCGCCGATCGCCAGCATGTCGAGATAGGTCGCCACGTCGAAGGCGGCGAGCGCGCCCAGCGCCTCCGGCAGCCCCTGGGCGACCAGGAAGGCGCCGTCGAGCTTCGCGACGGCGATCAGGGCGACGCTGGCGGCGGTGAGCAGCAGGACCAGCAGCACCACGCCGGGCCGCACGCGAGAAAGCCGCTGCGCCGGCCAGTCGACCAGGGCGCGCTTCAGCGGTCGTCCGATCGGTGTCCCGGGCGCCAGCCCAACGACCAGCCACACCGCAAGTCCCAGGATCGTCAGCATGCCGCCCTCCAGCTCCACCGTGGAGATGGCGATGTGCGCGCGACGTGCAAGGCGCCGGCTCAGTCTTCAGCGATGAACAGGCTGTCGATGGCGGAGGCCGGCGTCTTGCGCTTCGGCCGTTCCCACATGACGCCGGGATAGTCCTTCAGCGGGACCAGCGGTTCGCCGGCCCAGGTCCAGTCGGCCTTCTCCGCCAGGTTCATGTGGTAGCGCGGCTCGCGGCCGGTGCGGCTCTGGAACAGGGCGCGCGGGATGTTGACGATCGCCGGTGAACGGGCACGCTCGTAGAGCATGGGCGTGCCGCAGCGGGCGCAGAAGCTGCGGGTGGTGCGGCGGTCGGGGTCCTCGAAGCGGGTCAGGCACTCCGCGCCGGCCAGGATGCGGAAGCGGCTCTTCCAACTGCCCACATAGGTGGCGTAGGCGCAGCCCTGGGCCCGGCGGCTGGCCTCGGCGTGGTCGTGCCAGGCCCAGACGCCTGGCACGTCGATCTCGAGCGTGACCGCGCCGCAGACGCAGGCCGCCTTGGCCTGCACGGCGGATCGCTTCTCGCCCGGAAGCGGCTTGGCGCGCTGCGGCATTGGGGTCCCTCCGACGTGTCGCCTAGCCTCGCCCAAGGTCAGCGTGGTGTCAGCAGGCTCTAGCCCGGGCGCACCAGCAGAGCGAACAGGTCGTCCAGCAGGTCGCCCGGATCGGCATGGCCCTTGCCGTCGCGGGCCAGGTGGCCGCCGAGCGCCAGGTCGGCCGCGCCGTGGGCCAGGGCCAGGATCAGGGCGGTGATCCGTTCGGGGTCGCCTGGCGGCAGCTGGCCGGAGGCTTGCGCCTCCGTGACCGCCGCCACGAAACGGCCGCGGGCGGCGGTGGCGGTCTGCGCCAGCTCCTCGCTGCTCGAGGTCCAGGAGCCGAAGGTCAGGCGGAAGCGCTCGGGATGGCGGATCGCCCATTCCACATAGCCCTGCGCCAGGCGGCGCAGGCGGGCCACCGGATCGCCGCCGATCTCCAGCGGGGCGTCCGCCGGCCGGGCCAGCTCGCGGCTGGCGACGGCGGCCAGCAGCTCCTCCTTGTGGCGGAAGTGCTTGTAGGGGGCGTTGTGCGAAACCCCGACCGCCTTGGCCACGGCGCGCAGGGTCACGGCGGCGGGGCCGCCGGCGTCCAGCAGGCGGGCGGCGGCGGAGACCAGGTCGGCGCGGGTGTTCGGCGGCATGCGGCCACAAGAGCGCGGGTGGTTGACAACGTCAACCTCGCCGTTGCAAGTTGACAGTGTCAACCGGGAGACCTGCATGGCCTACGACAGCCCACCGCCCCTCACGCTGCGCGCCGCGCGGCTGGCCGGCAAGGTCATCCTGGTCACCGGCGCCTCGTCCGGCATCGGGGCTGCGGCCGTACGCCGGTTCGCCGAGGAGGGCGCCGTGGTGGTCGGCGCCGCGCGGCGGGTCGAGCGGGTCGAGGGGCTGGCGAAAGAGCTGGCGGCCGAGGGGTTCTCCGCCTCGGCGGTGGCCTGCGACGTGCGTGACGAGGCCTCGGTCCAGGCCGCGGTGGCGGAGGTCACAGCGCGCCACGGCCGGCTGGACGGGGCGTTCAACAACGCCGGGGTCGGGGGCGCGCACGTGCCGTTCGCCGAGCTGACGGCGGAGGCCTTCGACCGCTGCCTCGCCACCAACCTGCGCGGCGTCTTCCTCTGCATGAAGCACGAGATCCCGGCCATGCTGGCGGCGGGCGGTGGCTCGATCGTCAACACCTCCTCGATCGGCGGCCTGGTGGGCGGCGCGCACAACGGCGACTACGCGGCCAGCAAGTGGGGGCTCGCCGGCCTGACCAAGTGCGTGGCGCTGGAATATGCGCGCCAGGGGATCCGGGTGAACGCCATCGCGCCGGGGCCGACGGACTCAGAGATGTTCGGCCGCTGGCTGCCCACCGAGGCCCTGCGCGAGCGGATCGCCGAGGCCATGCCGATGAACTACATCGCCCATCCCGACGACATGGCCCGGGCCGCCCTGTTCCTGCTGTCGGACGAGGCGCGCTGGACCACCGGCGCGATCCTGCCCTGCGAAGGCGGCGCCCATGCCGACTGAGCTGGCGCCCCCGCCCGCCGTCGATCCCACGGCGCCGATGATCGCCCGCACCGAGCGGATCGTCATCGAGCGCCCGCTGGGCGCCTTCGCCGACTGGATGCGGACGGTGAAGCTGGAGGACCAACTGGCGCCCACCAAGGGCCTGCCGGGCGTGGTCGGCACGACCCAGCTCACGCCGGGGCCGTGGGATGAGCCCGGCGCGCGGCGCATCGTCCACCTGAGCGACGGAGGCAGCGCCACCGAGCAGATCCTGGAATACGTCCACGCCGAGCGGTTCCGCTACCTGGTCTGGGACTACACCACCGCCGCGGCCCGGCCGATCGCCTATGCGGTCGGCGAGTTCCGCTACGTGGCGCTGGACGCCGGCCGCACCGAGCTCACCTGGACCTACGCCTTCCGGCTGCGGAACGACCGCTTCCCGGGGATCCTTGGCGGCTTCGGTCGCTGGCTGATGAAGGTGGCGTTCCTGGACCGCGCCTATGCCGTGCTGATGCGCACCACGCTGGCGGCCATCAAGGCGGGCGGCGAGGCGGCCGCCTAGGCCTGGCTGAGCACGAACAGGGCGGTCTCGGCGCGCCAGTTCTCGAGGATGCCGTCGGGGTGGAACGGGCGCGCCGGCTTGCCCGACGACAGGGCAGCGCAGGCGTCGATCTTCAGGTCGAGGTCGCGGCAGAGGTCGGTGAAGTCCTTGAGCGTGCAGAGGTGGATGTTGGGCGTTTGCCACCAAGGATCGGGCAGGGCGCGGGTCTCCGGCATGCGGCCGCGGGTCATCAGCGAGACGCGCATCCGCCAGTGGCCGAAGTTCGGCACCGAGACGATGGCGCGGTCGGCGATCCTCAGCAGTTCGGAGAGCACGTGGCGGGGCTCGCGCATCTGCTGCAGGGTCTTGGAGAGCACCGCGTAGTCGAAGGCCCGCGTGGGGAAGTAGTCGAGGTCGCGGTCGCCGTCGCCCTGCACCACCGCCAGGCCCTTGGCGAGGCAGGCGGCGACGTTCTCCGGCGAGAGCTCCAGGCCTTGGCCGTCGACGCCCCGCTCGCGGGTCAAGAGCTCCAGCAGCTCGCCGTCCTCGCAGCCCACGTCGAGCACGCGCGCGCCGGGCGTCACCAGCCGCAGGATCTCGGCGAAGTCCTCGCGGACAGCGGTCACTTCAGGCCCCTGGCCTGCGCGGTCGAGGAGAAGAAGCCCTTCAGCGTGGCGTCCAGCTGCGGCTCGTCGAGGAAGAAGGCGTCGTGGCCCTTGTCGGTCTCGATCTCGGCGAAGCTGGCGCGCACGCCGGCGGCGTTCAGCGCGCGGACGATCTCGCGGCTCTCCGGCGTCGGATAGAGCCAGTCGGAGGAGAAGGAGAGCACGCAGAAGCGCACCTTGCGCGCCGGCTGGAAGGCCTGCGCCAGCACCCCGTCGTGCTGCGCCGCGAGGTCGAAATAGTCCAGCGCGCGGGTGATGTAGAGGTAGGAGTTGGCGTCGAAGCGGTCGACGAAGCTGGTCCCCTGGTGGCGCAGGTAGCTCTCCACCTGGAAGTCCGCGTCGAAGCCCCAGGAGAGGCCGTCGCGCTGCAGCTCGCGGCCGAACTTGCGCTGCAGGGCGGCCTCCGAGAGGTAGGTGATGTGGGCGGCCATGCGCGCGACCGCCAAGCCCTTCTCCGGCCTGACGCCGGCCGCCTCATAGGCCCCGCCGCGCCAGTCGGGATCGGCCATGATCGCCTGGCGGCCGACCTCGTGGAAGGCGATGTTCTGGGCCGAGTGGCGCGGCGCGGCGGCGATGCAGATCGCCGAGAAGATGCGCTCGGGATAGTCGGCCGCCCACTGCAGCACCTGCATGCCGCCCATGGAGCCGCCGATCACCGCGAACAGGCTGTCGATGCCCATGGCCTCGATCAGCATGGCCTGGGCGCGGACCATGTCGCCGATGGTCACCACCGGGAAGGCGAGGCCGTAGGGGGCGCCGGTCTTGGGGTCGACGGAGGCCGGGCCGGTGGAGCCCATGCAGCCGCCGACGACGTTGGTGGAGATGACGAAATAGCGGTCGGTGTCGAGCGGCTTGCCCGGCCCGATGAAGCGGTCCCACCAGCCGGGCTTGCCGGTCAGCGGATGGGTGGAGGCGGCGTGCTGGTCGCCGGTCAGGGCGTGGCAGACCAGGACGGCGTTGGACTTCTCGGCATTGAGGGCGCCGTAGGTCTTGTAGGCGATCTCCAGGGGGCTGAGCTTGGCGCCGGACTCCAGGCGCAGGGCCTGGTTCGCCGGGAACCGCCAGGTCCCGCCGTCCTCGCCCTCGACGCTCTTGGCCGCCGCCTTGGTCATGAGCGCCTTAGGACGGCCAAGGCCTTTGACTGTCAATGCTTCGCAGCGGGCGCGGGCGCCGCTATGAGGGCTGCGCGATTGGGTGGAGCGCGATGGATCGGCTGATCCTTTTCCGACACGGCAAGGCCGAGCACGAGAGCGCCAGCGGTGAGGATTTCGACCGCCGGCTGACCCCGCGCGGCGTGCGCGAGTCGGCCGAGATGGGCGAGACCCTGGCGCGGCTGGGCCTGGTCCCCGACGTGGCGCTGGTGTCGCCGGCGGCGCGCGCGCTGGAGACCTGGGCGGCGGCGCAGCCGGCCTTCCCCAAGGCCCTGACGCAGCTGGAGCCGGAGCTCTACAACGCCGAGGCCGGGGCGATCCTGCAGGCGGCGGAGGCCGTCGGGCGCGGCTGCGGCGTGGTCATGGTGGTCGGCCACAATCCGGGCCTGCAGGAGCTGACCGTGCGGCTGCTGGTCGAAGGCTCCGCGCCGCCCAGCGCCATGGCCCGCCCGATGCGCCAGTTCCCCACCGCGGCGGCGGCGGTGTTCCTGTTCGACGACAACGGCCGGCCGGCCTTCGACGGCCTGTTCTTCCCGGAGCGCGGCGGGTGAGCCGCATCTACAAGATCCTCCATCGCACCGACTGGGAGGCCGCCGCGAACGCCGGCGCCTATCAGGGCTCGGCCCTCGACCGCGCCGATGGCTTCATCCACTTCTCCACCGCCGCTCAGGCGCAGGAGACCGCCGCCCGGCACTTTCGCGGCCAGGCCGGGCTGGTGGTGCTGGAGATCGAGGCCGACGACCTGGGGGCCGCCCTGCGCTGGGAGCCGTCGCGCGGCGGCGACCTCTTCCCGCACCTCTACGGCGTATTGCCGGCCAGCCTGGTGCGCGGCGTCGCCGAGGCGCCGCTGGACCCGGACGGCGCACCGGTGATCGGCGTCCGGCCGTGAGCCTGCTGCACGGGCTGGCGACGCGGGCGCTCATGGGCCTCGATCCGGAGGACGCGCACGGCCTGGCGATCGCCGGGCTGAAGGCTGGGCTGGGGCCGGTGGGCGGGGCGGACGATCCGGTGCTGGCCGGCTCGCTGGCGGGCATCGCCCTGCCCAATGTGGTCGGCCTGGCGCCCGGCTTCGACAAGAACGCCGAGGTCTTCGCCCCCATGCTGCGCGCCGGCTTCGGCTTCGTGGAGTGCGGCACGGTCACCCCGAAGCCGCAGGCCGGCAATCCGCGGCCGCGCCTGTTCCGGCTGACCGAAGACCGGGCGGTGATCAACCGGATGGGCTTCAACAACCACGGGCTGGAGACGTTCGCGAGCCGGCTCTCGCGCCGCGGGCCGGGGGTGGTGGGCGCCAACATCGGGGCCAACAAGGACGCGGCGGACCGCATCGGCGATTACGTCACCGGGCTGCAGCGGCTTTGGGGCCTGGCCTCCTACTTCACCATCAACATCTCCTCGCCCAACACGCCGGGCCTGCGCGCCCTGCAGACCAAGGCGGCGCTGGAGGAGCTGCTCGGCCGGCTGGCGCAGGCCGCCGACGCCCTGCCGCAAGCCGCGCGGGTCCCGATGTTCCTGAAGGTCGCGCCCGACCTGGAGGACGGCGAGGTCGAGACTATCACCGAGACCGTGGCGGCGCATGGCCTGGCGGGGATCATGGTCTCCAACACCACGGTGTCGCGCCCGGACCTGGTGTCGCGCCATGCCAACGAGGCGGGCGGGCTGTCGGGCGCGCCGCTGACGGGGCTGTCGATGCGGGTGCTGTCGGCGTTCGCCGCCGCTGCGGCCGGAAGGCTGGCGCTGGTCGGGGTGGGCGGCATCGGCTCGGGGGCCGACGCCTACGCCAAGATCCGCGCCGGCGCCTCGGCCGTGCAGCTTTATTCGGCGCTGGTGTTCGAGGGGCCCGGCCTGGTGACCAAGATCAAGCGCGACCTTGCAGCGCGCCTGCGCGCCGACGGATTTGCTTCCGTCGCGCACGCCATGGGCGCGAAATAGCTCGGTCCCAGCCCCGAGTCGCCGGCCGGTGGTTTGCCGGGAACCGCGGGCTGGACTATCGGAAGTGAATATGGCGGACGCCCCGCAGGAGCCTGCGATCACGCATCGGCCCCGCTTCTTCTGGCCGGGCGGCCTCTCGGCGCGCCTTTTGACGCTCACCATCCTGTTCGTGGCGTTCGGCGGGCTGATCGCCCTGCCGCCGGTGCTGGCCGCCTTCGAGGAGCAGTGGCTGCTGGACCGGGTGCGCGCCGCCGAGCTGGCGTCGCTGGCGCCGGAGGTGGCGCCCGACCGCAAGGTCTCCGAACAGCTGAAGACCGAGCTGCTGCGCGGCGCGGGCGTCGAGATCGTGGCGATCTCCAACGACAAGATCCGCAGCCTGGTGTTCGCCGGGCCCCGGCAGACGCGGGCGCCCTACCTGGTCGACCTGCGCGGCAACGTGGGGCTGGACCTGTCGGCGCCCTTCCGCACGATGTTCAGCGCGCCGGGCAGCCGGATGCGGGTGATGGCCGCGCCGCGGTTCCGTAAGGCCGACTTCGTGGAATATGTGGCCCCCGACGCCGAGCTGAAGAAGGCGCTGGTCGGCTACCTCTGGCGGGTGGTGCTGGTGATCGCCTTCGTCTCGGCCATCGCAGGCGTGATGGTCTATCTGACGCTGAACTTCTTCCTGGTGCGGCCCATGCAGCGGATCACCTACGCCATGGAGCGGTTCCGCGCCGATCCGGACGATCCGCAGGCCCGGGTGCCGCTGTCGGGCCGCCGCGACGAGATCGGCCGCGCCGAGACCGAGCTCGACCGGATGCAGGCCGACCTGCGAGTGGCGCTGAACTCGCGCGCCCGGCTGGCGGCGCTCGGCGAGGCGGTGGCCAAGATCAACCACGACCTGAAGAACATGCTGACCTCCGCCCAGATCGCCTCCGAGCGGCTGGCGGCGCTGAAGGACCCGAAGGTGACCCAGGCCCTGCCGCGGCTGGAGCGGGCGCTCGACCGGGCGGTGAAGCTGGCCTCCGGCGTGCTGGCCTATGGCAAGACCCAGGAGGCCGCGCCGGAGACCAAGACCCTGCGGCTCGGCCCGGCCATCGCGGCGGCGGCGGAGGAGGCGCGGCTCTCCCGGGACGGCGTGCGGCTGGTGAGCCAGGTCGATGCCGGCGACCAGGTCATCGCCGATCCGGACCAGCTGCACCGCATCCTGGTCAACCTGATGCGCAACGCCCGCGAGGCCATCGAGCACCAGGAGGGCCGGACGGGGCCCGGCGCGGTGACCATCGCCGTCAGCTATCCCGAGGGCCTGACCCTGCTGCGCCTGGCCGACAACGGCCCCGGCGTGCCGGAGCGCATGCGCGAGCGGCTGTTCCAGCCCTTCGCGGGGTCGGGACGCCCGGACGGCGCGGGGCTCGGCCTGGCCATCGCCCGCGAGCTGGCGCAGGGCCACGGCGGCGAGCTGGCGCTGGCCGACAGCAGCCCGGCCGGCGCGGTGTTCGAGGTGCGCCTGCCCGGCGCGCCCGGTCCTGCAAAGGGGCGACGGAGCTCAGCGAGTCCGGCGTAAACTCAAGTGTCATCCCGGTTTTCGCGGAGCGAAAGACCGGGACCCATCAGCGCCCGATCAATCCGAGTGTCCCGCGCGGCGAAGCTGCGAACTGCCGTCGCGATCAGGCGCATATGGGTCCCGGTCTTCGGCCTGCGGCCGAAACCGGGATGACACTCGTTTGTTGGGCGGAGCTTCAATATCCCTTCGAAATCCCCTCGCGCCGTGGGTCGGCGGCGCCGCGCAGGCCGCCGGGGATCTTCTCGATGCCGTGCAGGCCGGAGGCCTCGGCGCCGAAGCCGGAGATCAGCTTCATGCCCTTGGCGGCGAGCCCCGCCGCCACGCCCGGCGGGAACTTGTCCGGCTCGGTGGCGTAGATCGTGCCCGCCGCGATCATGTTGGGCAGCTCGATGGCCTGCTGCAGCGTGAGCTTCCAGTCGACCATGCCGACCACCGCCTTCAGGTCGTAGGCGACGATGGCCGGCCCGCCGGGCGAGCCCACCGCGGCGACGAAGCGGCCCTGGCGGTCCAGGATGATGGTCGGCGACATAGCGCTGCGCGGCCGCTTGCCGGGCGCCACCGCGTTGGCCGCGGGCGTGCCGTCCGGCTGCTTCGGCGAGAAGGAGAAGTCGGTGAGCTGGTTGTTGAGGAAGAAGCCCGCCACCATCCGGCCGTCGCCGAAGATGCTCTCCACCGTGGTGGTCATGGAGACCACGTTGCCGGCGGCGTCGGCGATCACGAAGTGGGTGGTGCCGCCGGGTTCTTTCGTGTGGTCGGGGCCGAAGTTGGGCGCGCCCCGGGGCTTGCCGGGAAGCGGCGGCGGGCCGGCCACCGGACCGATCAGCCGGGCGCGCTCGGCGGTGTAGGCCGGGTCGAGCAGGCCCTCGGTGGGCACCTTCACGAAGTCCGGATCGCCCAGGTAGCGGTCGCGGTCGGCGTACATCAGCCGACTGGCCTGGGCGAAGAGATACCAGCCCTGGGGATCGGCCGGCCCGTGCTTGGCGATGTCGGTATGGCTGAGGATGCCCAGGCCTTCCAGCACCGAGGGCCCGCCCGAGGGCGCCGGCGGGGTGCAGACGATGTAGATGCGGTAGGGGCGGCAGAGCGCCGGGCCGGCCTGCGGCCGGTAGCCCTTGAGGTCGGCGAGCGTCATGGAGCCGGGGATCGGCGCCTGGTGCAGCTTCTCGACGATCTCAGCGGCGATGGGGCCTTCGAGGATCGCCTTGGGGCCCTCGGCGGCGAGCTTGCGCAGGGTGGCCGCGTAGGCCGGGTTACGCATGATGTCGCCCGGCTTGACGCGGGTCCCGTCGGGCTTGGTGAAATAGGCGGCGGCGTCGGGGGTCTGGGCCTGCGGCGCGCGCGAGGCGGCCGACATGGCCATGCGGCCGGGGACCGGGAAGCCCTGGTCGGCCAGCCGCTCGGCCTCGCCGAACAGCTCGCTCCACTTCAGCTTGCCGTGCTGGCTCTGCGCCAGGTGCAGCATGGCGATGGCGCCGGGCACGCCGGCCGAGCGGCCGGAGGTCATCGCCACGCCGCGATCCAGCGGCCGGCCGTCGGTCCCTAAGAACATGTCCGGCGTGGCGCCGGCCGGCGCCGTCTCGCGGCCGTTGTAGGCGGTCACCTTGTGGGTCTTGGCGTCGTAGAACACCATGAACGAACCGCCGCCGAGGCCGGAGCTCTGCGGCTCCACCAGGCCCAGCGTGGCCTGCACGGCGACCGCGGCGTCCACCGCCGAGCCGCCGGCCCGCAGCACCTTCAGGCCAGCTTCCACCGCCATCGGATTGGCCGCCGCGACCATGGCGTGCGGCGCGATGGTCGACTTCTCGGAGACCGACGCCGGCGCAGTGGCGACCGGGGCCGGCGGCGCGGCGCTGGCGAGGCCGAGGGTGAGCAGGCTGACGAAAGCGAACGGCAGGGCGCGACGGAACGGGGACACGATGGCGGGGCACTCCGGACGGGACGGCGAAGCGCCACCTTTAAGGCGCAGGCGCGTGGACAACAAACCTTGCATCGTGCGAGGTCGCCTTGCCATGCAGACAGCCGCCGGATCGGCCCGCCCGGGCGCCCGTAACCTGATCACCGACGTACCGGGAGTGCGCGTGGGCCAGGCAGACGACGCAGCCGCCCGCACCGGCGTCACCGTGATCCTGCCCGACGACCGCGCGGTCTGCGCCGTCGACGTGCGCGGCGGGGCGCCGGGGACGCGCGAGACCGACGCGCTGGCGCCGGAGAACCTGGTGGAGGCGGTGGACGCCATCGTGCTCGCCGGCGGCTCGGTCTACGGCCTGGGCGCGGCGGACGGCGTGGTGGCCTGGCTGGGCGCGCGGGGCCGCGGCTTCGCCCTGGCCGCCAGTCCCGACATACCGCCGTCGCCGGTGGTCCCGGCGGCGATCCTGTTCGACCTGGCCAATGGCGGCGACAAGGCCTGGGGCGAGGCGCCGCCTTACGGCGCGCTGGGCAAGGCCGCGGTGGCGGCGGCCGGCGAAGAGTTCCGGCTGGGCACCGCCGGCGCAGGCTACGGCGCCATGGCCGGGTCCCTGAAGGGCGGCGTCGGCTCGGCCTCGATCGTCTCGGCCGACGGCTTCGCGGTGGGGGCCATCGTGGCGGTGAACAGCTGGGGCTCGGTGACCGCGCCGGGCGGCCGCAGCTTCTGGGCCGCGCCCTTTGAGATCGGCGACGAGTTCGGCGGCCTGGGCTCGGCGGGCCTCGCGGCCGCGCCGGAGGACTGGGGTCTCGCCAAGACCGCCGCCTCGCCCCGCAACACCACCCTCGCCTGCGTGGCCACCGACGTGGCCCTGACGCCCGCCCAGGCCCGGCGCGTGGCGATCATGGCCCAGGACGGCCTGGCCCGCGCCATCCGCCCGATCCATGCGCCGTTCGACGGCGACGTGGTGTTCGCGATCTCCACCGGACGGCAGGCCTGCCCGGAGCCGGCGGCCCTCACCGTGGCGCGCCTGGGGTCGCTCGCCGCCGACGTCCTGGCCCGCGCGGTCGCCCGCGCGGCCTATGAGGCGACGCCCTGGCCGGGGACCGACGCCCCCTGCTGGCGCGACCTCAAGGCCTGAGGGCGGCGACGTCGCGCACGATCTGCGCGATGGGGGTCGACCAGTCGCCGGGCGCCGGTTGCCGGTAGAGCCGCACCGAGGGATACCAGGGGCTGTCGGTGCGTCCGCGCAGCCAGCGCCAGTCGGTCTCGATGGCCGGCAGCAGCACCCAGCAGGGCTTGCCCATGGCCCCGGCCAGGTGCGCCACCGAGGTGTCGACGGCGATCACCAGGTCGAGCTGCTCCAGCAGGGCGGCGGTGTTGGCGAAGTCGGCTGCGCCGGTGTCGGCGGGCTCCAGGCTGACCATGCGAGCCGGCAGGTCGCGCAGCCCCTGCGCCGCCTCGGCGGGCAGCGAGCGGTTGGCGTCGTTGTGGTGGTGCGGATTGCCGATCAGCTTCAGGCCCACCTTGAAGCCCTCGCCCAGCGGCGGCCAGGGCGTCGTGGCCCGCAGGTAGGGCGCGGCCGGGATGGTCTCCACCGTCAGGCCGAGCCGGGCGGCGAGCGAGCCCTGCATCACCCAGTAGTCCGGATCGGGGAACTCCACCGCGCCCTTGGCGGCCAGCACGCGGACCCCGAGGCTGGCCGCGAACAGCGTCACCAGCTCCGGATGGCAGAGCAGGGTGACCTCGGCGCCCCTGTCGCGCAGCACCCCGGCGAAGCGGGCGAACTGGATCTGGTCGCCGTAGCCCTGCTCGGGCCAGATCAGCAGCTGCTTGCCGAACAGGGGCTCGCCGCGCCATTCGGGGAAGGGCAGGGCGGGCTTGGCCATGCCGGCCAGGTCGTGGCGCGCCTCCAGCAGCTGGAAGCCTTCCGGATAGCGCCCCTGGCTGAGCAGGATGGTGGCCAGCACCCGCGCGGTGGCCGCCGCGCCGGGGGCCAGCTGCAGCACCCGGCGATACTCGGCCTCGGCGAGGTCCAGCCGGTCCTGCAGGCGGTGGACGCCGGCCAGATGGTGCAGTGGCTCCGGCTCGGCCGGCCAGCCGGCAACGGCGGCCGCATAGAGCCGCTCGGCGCCCGCGAGGTCGCCCGCCTCGCGCCGGGCGGCGGCGCGGGCCAAGAGGCCGGGCAGGTCGTTGACTTCGACGGTCACCCTGACACCCATGCGCCATGCGGCTGACGCAAGACAATATCCAGGCCGAGTTCATGCGCGCCGGCGGGCTGCAGCAGGCCGGCCGCGTCGCCGAGGCCGCGGCGCTGTGGGCCGAGATCGTCGCGGCGTCGCCGGGCAGCCCGGAGGCCCGCGCCAACCTGGGCGGGGCGCTCGTGGAGCTGGGCCGTTTCGCGGAGGCGCAGGCGGAGCTGCGGCGCGCGGTGGCGATGGCGCCGGACGCCGCCTGGGCGCACGCGGGTCTCGGACGGCTGCATCTGCTCACCCACAGCTGGGCGGCGGCGGAGGCGGCCTATGCGGCGGCGCTGGCCTTGGCGCCGGACGACCCGAAGATCCGCCTGGCGCTCGGCCAGCTTTGCCTGATGCTGGGCGACTATGCCCGCGGCTGGCCGCTCTACGAGGCGCGCAGCGAGGCGCCCAGCCAGAACGCCCCGCGCCTGAACCTGCCCAACGAATGGCGCGGCGAGCCCTTGGCCGGCAAGCGGCTGTTGATCTGGCCCGAGCAGGGCTATGGCGACCAGCTCCAGTTCGCCCGCTTCGCGCCGGTGCTGCAGGCGGCGGGCGCCGCGGTGACGCTGGTGGCGCCGCCCGAGCTCACCGCCCTGTTCGCCGGCCTCGGCGTCGAGGTGATGGAACAGCAGGCCGGGCCGATGACCCTGCCGACGCCGGACTATTGGAGCCTGCTGCTCTCCATCCCCGGTCGGCTGGGGACCACGCTCGAGACGATCCCGGCCGCGCCCTACCTGACCGTCCCGCAGGATCGCCGCGCCCGGTGGGCCGGCCATGCGCCGCCGGGCGCGGTCGGCGTCGTCTGGCGCGGCCGGGCGACGGCGGGCAACACCCACCGCTCGCTGGCGTCGCTGGCGGCGCTCGCACCGCTGGCCGCGGCCGGGGCGACGCTGGTCGACCTCAGCGAGCCGCTGGGCGACTTCGCGGACCTCGCCGCGGTGATCGACCAGCTCGACCTGCTGGTCACCGTCGACACCGCCGCGGCCCACCTGGCCGGCGCGCTCGGCAAGCCGTGCTGGGTGCTGCTGCCCTGGTTCCGCAGCGACTGGCGCTGGCTCGCCGGCCGCGACGACAGCCCCTGGTATCCCTCGGTCCGGCTGTTCCGGCAGCCGGCGTTCGGGGACTGGGATGGGGCGATTTCGGCGCTGGCCGCCGCCTATGCCGCACAATTCCGCAGTTGAAACCGCCCGCGCCGGTCGCTAGAACCCGCCCCTCGCCGCAAGGCGCTGCGCGCCCGTAGCTCAGCTGGATAGAGCATCAGACTACGAATCTGAGGGTCGGACGTTCGAATCGTTCCGGGCGCGCCATTTTCTCGGTATTAGGTAGCAAGCGCACCAGAGGTGCGGCTGCTCTAAGTCGCTGTTCGCGCTATGTTTTTCGGATGGCAAACAGCCATCCTCCCGCTCCAACCCGACGTCAACGGTCCCTTGCGTTCACGCGCGGCGGCCGGCTTTTCCAGATCGCGTCTGGTCCCAACGGGTACGTTGGCTACTGCAACGGCAGAGTCGTCGCCAACGGTGCCGATCGCGGAAGCGTCGCTGCCGCCCTCATTCGATCTACTTCGATGTGACGTAGTCCGTATCGACAAAGTTGCACGCTCCACAGGTCCGCGTCACGTCCTTCGCGCCCATGTCGCCGAATGGGCCATTCGAGCGAATCGACTTGGTCACACGGAATTCAAGAGCGCCGCAGGCGGGGCAGGCCTGACCTGGAGCCCGCGCAAGGCGTGCTTCAAGTTCGGCTATGCGCTTCTCCAGCGCATCGACCCGCGCAGGCGTCTCTTGGACCCGCTTCCAGATCGGGATTTTGTCGAGGAGGGCGAGGATGTCGCCGGTCACGCCAGCCATGTCAGTCGGGCTTCACGACGGTTTCGATCGGGAACACGCTTTCGTTCGGCTCAAACTTCGAATTGAACCACGAGCACCAGACACTTGGCGCACCGGTCATATGGACCTCACCGACGTTTGTGACCGTCATGAGCGGACCACCCGACTTCAGGCGGACGATGTCGCCCTTCTTGAATTCATCAGCCATGCTGGCCTCCTCAGAACCCAAAAAACTGGGCCGAGTCGGCGGCCGGAGTCCTGCTAGAAATCGTGGTCCGCTCTGCCCGGCGTGGCGATCTTCCGGGCCAGTAACCCTCGGCATCGGCCAAGCGCTTCGCCAAGCTTCTTGCACGCGACTAGCCAATAGGCAGCGCCACGGGCGCCGGTCCGACCTCATCTTGCCAAATTTTGCCAATCGCGTAGTCTGACACCATGACCACCATGAACATCTCCCTGCCGGAGTCGCTCAAGTCCTTCGTGGACGAGCAGGTCGCGGGACGTGGCTATGGCACCAGCAGCGAATACATCCGCGAACTGATCCGTCGCGACCAGGGCCGGCAACACCTTCGGGGCCTGCTCCTCGAAGGCGCGTCATCGCGGTCTTTGGGCCCGGCAGACCCGGCCTATCTGGACAGCCTTCGGGCGCGAGCGCGCGGCCGCAAGGCTGGATGACGAGCAAGCCGCCGATCCTGCGCGAGCTTGCCCGCCGCGATATCGAAGCCGCCGTAGATTTCTACGCCGTCGAGGCCGGCGAACACCTGGCCCTTCGCTTCGTGGACGCCCTGGAGGGCGCTCTTCGGACGATTGGGCAGCATCCCGCGGCGGGATCGCCGAGGTTGGGCCAGGAACTCGACCTGCCCGGACTGCGCGCCCACGTCGTGAAGGGCTTCCCGTACCTGGTCTGCTATGTCGAGCAGCAAGATCATGTGGATATTTGGCGGTTGCTTCACGGTCATCGAGACATCCCGGAATGGCTCCAAGAGCCCGATAGCTGAGGGGTAGGCGGAGCCGGCGCGGCCTAGTCGCGGCTCGGCGATCGGCTGCGGTCGCGGCGGGGCCGGGCGTCGTCGTCTTCGGCCGCGGCCGCATCGGCCTGGTCCTGGGCGAGTTGGGCGGCGACCAGCTCGGCGGTGGTGGCCAGGGCCAGCCAGGTGGCCTCGACCCGCAGCAGGCTGGCGCGAAGCTCGGGGGTGAGGGCGTGCTCGGCGGCTTGGCGGGCCGCCGCGGCTCTTTCGCGGTACTGGGACGGGGAGTTCAATGGCGGCTCCAACAGGCGGGAGCACGCAGGTCTCTCAGCGGCCGGCGCCCTGAAAGTCTGGCCGGCTGTGCAATCTAGAAGCCGTAGCCGCCTATCGGGTTCCGCGAAATCGGGCGCTGTCGCCCGGCCCAGGGATCAAGCGCGGCGCCGCTCCAGGTCGCGGGCGATCTGGTCGATGACGGGCGCCCAGTCGCCGGGCGTCTGCTGCCGGTAGAGGCGCATGGTCGGGTACCAGGGGCTGTCGCTGCGGGTGGTCAGCCAGCGCCAGTCGGCGTGCAGGCGTGGGATCAGGGTCCACGTGGGCTTGCCCATGGCGCCGGCCAAATGCGCCACCGAGGTGTCGATGGAGATCACCAAGTCGAGGCCCTCGACGATGGCGGCGGTGTCGGCGAAGTCGGCGACGCCGGTGTCCTCCGGATGCAGGCTGCGGGCGCCCAGGTCCAGCAGGCGCCGGGCCAGCGCGTCGGGCACGTTCTTGTTGCCGGCGTTGAAGCCGGTGGGGCTGGCGCGCCAGGCGATGCCGACCCCGCCGCCCGGCTGGGTCCAGCGCGCGCGCCGGTCCGGCGGGGCCGAGAGGTAGGGCGCGCTGGGCAGGGTCGCCAGCGTCACGCCGAGCGGGCCGGGGACCGAGAAGTAGCGGCTCCAGAAATCGTAGGGGCGGATGTTCACCGAGGCGCCGCGCGGGGCGGGCACGATCTCGTCGACGCCGGTGGCGCGGGCCAGGAGGTCGACCAGCGGCGGGCGGCAGCCCAGCGCCACGTGGGCCGCGCCGCGCGCCTTCAGGCCCTGGGCGAAGCGGGCGAACTGGATCTGGTCGCCCAGGCCCTGCTCGTACCAGATGAGGATCGAGCGGCCGGCCAGGTCCTCGCCGCGCCACTCCGGGAAGGAGACGTTGATCGGCGGGATCACGTCGGGATGCAGCGGGACGCGGGCCTCCATCAGCGGCCAGGCCTCCGTCCAGCGGCCGACCAGCAGCAGCAGGCCGCCCAGCGCCAGCCGCAGGCTGTTGGCGCCGGGCTCGAACGACAGGCCGGCGCGGAACTCGGTCTCGGCGCGGCCATAGTCGCCGATCTCGCGGTAGAGGTTGCCCGACAGGCGGCGCAGCTCGGCGGCCTGCGGCCGGTTCTGGATGGCCAGCGACAGCCAGCGCTCGGCCTCCTTGAAGCGGCCGACCTCGGTCAGGCACAGTCCCAGGTTGGCGGCGATGTTCAGCGTCACCGCGCGCCGGGCCAGCCGGCCATAGGCCTCGGCCGCACCCGCGAAGTCGCCGGCCCTCTGCAGCTCGGAGGCGCGGGCGAACAGCGGGTCGGTCTCGGGGGCGGCAGGGGGTCTGGTCTTGCTCAAGGCGGCTTCGCGTCTCTCGTCTTCGGAATCGACCGTGCTATCTAGCCGACATCTTGTGGAGCGGGGAGCGACGTGGCGAGCCGGTTGTCCATCCTGCACCCGGCCGGCGCGCTGGCCACCAAGGCCAACCCGTTCGGCAAGGACGTGGCCAACCTGCAGCTGTTCCGCGCGCTGGCCCGGCACGGCGGCTTCGAGCAGCTCGACATCCTCAGCCAGCGGCAGATGGACGAGGCCGACCTGCGCGCCGCGCTGTTCGACGGCGAGGCCTCGGCCACCCGCATCGCCACGGGCTCGGTGATCAACACCGCCCTGCCCTCGGCCTCGGGGACCCTGCTGCGCGGCCAGCCGGACCTCTACGACATCGCCTGGCTGCGGCGCACCCAGGCGGGCGATACCGCCTACAGCCTGGTGGGCCTGGTCCACACCATCGCCCCGCCGTTCATGCGCCAGATCATCTCCATGGCCTCGGTAGGGCCGGTGCAGCCGTGGGACGCGGTGGTCTGCACCTCGCCCAGCGTGCGCGACGCGGTGCAGGCGATGTTCGAGCGCTGGGGCCAGCACCTGGCCGAGCGCACCGGGGGCCAGCCGCCGCCGCGGCCGCAGTTGCCGATCCTGCCGCTGGGGGTGGACGGCCCGGGGCTGGCGGCGCTGGCCGACCGGCCGGACGCGCGGGCCCGGCGGCGCGCGGCGCTGGGGCTCGCGGAGGACGACATCCTGGCGCTGTGGGTCGGGCGGCTGTCGTTCTTCGAGAAGGCCTTCCCGCAGCCGATGTTCCGCGCCCTGCAGCGGGCGGCGCAGGACACCGGCGCGAAGATCACCTTCGCCCTGGCCGGCTGGTTCCCCACCGAGCTCGACCGCGGCCGCTACGAGCAGGCGGCCAGGGCCTGCGCGCCGGACGTCACCATCCGCTTCCTGGACGGCAACGACGCGACGCTGGTGGGCGAGCTGTGGGCCGCCTCCGACCTGTTCCTCAGCCTGGTGGACAACATCCAGGAGACCTTCGGCATCACGCCGCTGGAGGCCATGGCGGCCGGCCTGCCGGTGGTGGCCAGCGACTGGGACGGCTATCGCTACACCCTGCGCGACGGGGTGGAGGCCTTCCTGGTCCCGACGCTGGGCGGGCCCGCGGGCGTGCTTGGACCCACCATGGTCGGTCGCCACGTCTTCGAGATCGACAGCTACCAGACCTTCGTCGGCACGGTGGCGCAGTTCACGGCGGTGCATGTGGGCAAGGCGGCCGCAGCCATTGCCGCCCTGATCGGCGATCCGCAGCTGCGGCGGAAGATGGGCGCAGCCGGCCGCGCGCGGGTGGCCGGGAGCTTCGACTGGCCGGTGGTGGTGGCCGCTTACCGGGCGCTGATCGACGAGCTGGCCGCCATCCGGACCGCAGCTCCGCCCGCCGCGCCGCGCCGCGCCCATCCGGTGAAGGGCGATCCGTTCAAGGAGTTCGCGGGCTTTCCCACGGGGACGCTCAGCCTCGACATGGCGCTCTCCGTGCCGGCCGGCGTCGGCCCGGGCGACGTGCGCAAGACCGCCGACATCGAGCTCGACCAGGCGTTCGGATATTGGCGGGCGACCCTGGAGGAGTGCGCCGAGGTGGTGCGCCGCGTCGAGGCGGGGGAGGCCAGGACCGTGCGCGAGGTCCTGCTGGGGGTGGCGCCGGACCGCCGCCCGACCGTCGAGCTGGGCGTCATGTGGCTGGCCAAGCAGGGCTTCCTCGACTGGCTCAGCTAGTTTCGGGCGGCGCGGCGCCACCAATCGACCCGCTCCCGCGTTTCCTACGCTTGAGCCTCGCGGCGCGGGGCTGCGGCTGAAGGAGAGAGAAGAAATGCGCCCAATGCTGTTCGCCGCCGGCCTGAGCCTGGCGGTCTGCGCCGCGTCGGCGGCCGAGGCCCGGTCGGGCTGCGAGGCCTATGCGCACGACCGCAAGGTCACCGGCACGGTGGTCGGCGCCCTGGGCGGCGGCCTGCTGGGCGCCGCCGTTGCGGGCCATGGGTCGAAGGGGACCGGCGCCCTGGTCGGCGCGGGCCTGGGCGCGGTGGTCGGCAACCAGATGTCGCGGACCAGCTGCGACCACTACGCCTATCGCAGCTCGCGCCACCGCTACGCGCGGGCCTCCAGCCGCAGCTACTATCCGCCGGCTCCGGGCTATGCCGGGGCCTATGGCCAGAACGCCGCGGCCTATGCGCCGGCCGGCTATCCGCGCTACGCGGGCAGCTCGTCCTGCCACTATGTGAGCCGTCCCTACTACGACCAGGCCGGGCGGCTGCTCTATGCCCCCATGCAGGTGTGTGAATAGCCATGACCTCGAACAAGCTGATCGCCATCGCGGCGCTGGCCGCCCTGGGCCTCGCCGCCTGTGACAACACCGGCCGCGGCGCCGGCGCCGCGAGCGGCATCTGCAAGCCGTTCACCACCGCCGCCCAGACGACGACGACCGCGCCGAGCGCCATCCCCGGCGCCTCGCCGGGCGTGCTGCCGGCGGCGGGCGACCCCTCGGCCAACCTGGACGACTGCCTGCACCGCTGGGGCTATACGCTGGCCGCGTCATCGGACGCCGCCAACTTCGTGGCCGACGCGACCCTGGCCGCCTGCTCGACGGCGCTTTCGGCCTGGAACCAGCAGTCGCTGAGCGTCGACAACGGCGGCGGCGCGCTGCAGGCGCCCAGCCTGATGACCGGCCAGCCGACCAATCCGCTGGCCGAGCACCACGCCTTCGCCGAGCAACGGGCGCTGTTCTACGTGGTGCAGGCGAGGGCCGGCCACTGTGGACCGCCGCCGGCGGCGACGTCGACGACCAACCGCTAGCCGGCCTTCAGCCGCAGCGCCGCGGCCTGCAGCCCGGCCGGCAGGGTTTTGAACCAGGCCTGCGGCGACAGCCGTTCGGCGATCGTCCGGCGGCCGGCCTTGGCCAGGCTCTGGCGCAGGCCGGCGTCGGCGCGCAGCCGCAGAAGCGCCTGCGCGGCCGCGCCGAGGTCCGGCTCGGCCCAGGTCTGGCCGCGATAGATGCGCTGCGGGTCGTCGACAGCGACCGGGCTGAACGGCACGAGCAGGGAATTGGTCTCGTCCATGAAGTCCAGCACCCCGGAGAAGCCGGTGGCGATGACCGGCGTGCCCAGCGCCATGGCCTCGGCCGGGCTCAGGCCGAAACCCTCGGCGCGGTGCAGGGAGATCAGCACGTCGGCGCCGGCGATCAGCGCCTTCACCTCGGCATAGGGCCAGGTCTCGTCGACGATGCGGACGTTGGGCGGACAGAGCCCGCGAAGCTTGGCCAGCAGGTCGGGGAACAGCCGGCCGTTCTGAGTCTTGAGGGTCAGGTCGGCTGAGGCGTCGTCGCCGAAGGCGCGGCGGAAGGCCTCGATGGCGCCCGCCGGGTTCTTGCGGGCCGCCGAGGAGTTGAAGTCGAACAGGGCGACGGCCTGGAACCCCGCCCGGCGCGGGGCGGGAGCGACATCCCTGTAGTCCGCCGCGAACAGCGGGTGGGGCACGATGCGGACCGGCGCGGCGGCGCCGGCCAGGGCCTCGGCGTTGTAGCGGCTGGGCGCCCAGACCTCGTCGACCAGCGCCCCGTCCTTCAGCCAGCGGGCCGGCGCGCGGGGCAGCTCCCAAGCCCAGTATCCGTAGCGTGGGCCGAGCAGCCGGCGGGGCCCCAGCACCGCCAGCTCGGCCAGCAGCTCCGGCGGATTGAGGTGGAAGATCCAGGCGGCGGCGTGCTCCGGCGGATCGCGGCGCGGGGTCCAGGTGAGCCGGGCGTGGCTGGCGTCCACCCGTTCGACGGGGACGCCCAGCGCCTCGAAGGCCCGCGCCGCCAGGCGGGCCGAGGCGGCGATGCCGTGGCTGCCGGAGAAGTAGCCGACCAGCTTGATGGGCGCCCCCGACACATTGGCGGCGGCCTCGGCGCCATGCGGGGCGCGGGCATTGGCGCGGACATAGGCCTGCAGCACCTGGTTCAGCGCCGGGCCGGCCAGCCGACGGAGGTTCTCCGGGATCAGCCCGCGCCAGGCCGAGCGCGCGGCCAGCAGCGGGCTCACTCGCCGGGCCCCGCGACCGCGTCCCAGCGGACGCCGCGGGCATGCAGCGCCATGGCGTCGGCGGGAATCAGCGCCGGCCGGGTGAGGAAGCGGACGACGCCCACCCGCGACGGCGGCTCGGCCACGCCGACGGGGCCGAGGAACTGGCCCGTCGACGCCACATAGACCCGCCGGTCGGCGGCGGCTTCGAGGGCTTCTTCCGGATCCTCGATGACCCACAGCTCGGCGGCGGGCCGGCGCGGGGCGGCGGGAGCCGGCGCGCCGCCGACGCTCAGCTTGGCGAGGCTGAGCAGCGGATGGGCGGGGAGCTGGTCCGCTGGCACGTCGTAGGCGGCGAGGCCGCCGCCGACCAGCCAGCGCAGGTAGCGGAAGCGCTGGAAGCGGGTGCGGAGCGGGAACTGCCGCTGCAGGTCGGTGCGGCTCCGCCAGATGTCCTGGAACAGCTGCGGGAAGGGCGCGGGCAGGCCCGGAGCCGGGGCCAGCAGCGGCGCGCGCAGCGGCCTCGCCAGGACGTCCGGCCAGCGGCCGCGGGCGGACAGGCCGAAGGCGGCGGACAGGCGCTGATGGAGGGTCGAGGCCTCAGGGGCGGCGAAGCGGGCGGCGCGCAGCGGCAGCTCGGGGTCGCGGGCCAGCTCGGCCACGAAGGTGTCCCGCAGCAGGTCCGGGGCGAAGCGGCCGGCCGGCGCCTCGACGCCCAGCACCCAGGCGATCAGGCCGTCGGAATCCTTGGCGAAGCGGTCGCGCAGGTCGGCGCGGGCGGCGAGCAGGGCGGTGAGCGCGCGCGGCCGGCCCCGGGCGTCGACGCCCCGCAGCCAGGCCAGCAGGTCGCCGGACGACGCCTCGGCATCGGGATCGGCCTCGCGCCGGACGCCGTCGGCCGTGAGCCGGGCTTCGGTCCGGGCGGTGAGGCCGGCGCTGAAGTCCTCGCCGGCGCGGGCGGCGGCCAGCGCCCGCAGGCGCATCTCGCGGGTCACCGGCTGGCCCGAGGGGAAGCGGGCGTGGGCGTATTCGATCGCGCGGGCCTGCGCGTGGCCATTGGCCAGCAGGGCGCGGGCATAGTCGGCGAGCAGGGCGGCGAGCGGCGCGCCGGCGGTGACGGCCGTGCGGTCCTGATGCTTGGACAACACGTCGGGGCGCGCCGGATCGAAGCCGGAGAAGTGGAAGAAGGCCAAGGGCTGCCCGTCGACCGTCCAGCCGCCCGGGGCCCTGGCGAGGGTGCGGCCCTCGAGGTTCCAGTAGGCGAGGTTCAAGGCCGGATCGCGCAGGATGGCGAACTGGTCGACGAAGCCGGGGGCGAGGTCCATCCAGCGCTGGTCGGTGAACAGGCCGGCGGCGAAGTCCACCCGGCAGTCGAAGCGGCAGCGCTCCGCCCACCAGGCGACCAGGGCCAGGACCTTCGGCGTCGCCCGCGCCGCCATGAAGCCCAGGTTGTAGACGCCCGAGGTCAGGATCGCCTGGTCGTTGGGTAGGGCCTCGCCGGCGAGCGGCCGGGTCAGGTGCGGCGTCAACGCCAGCTCGGCGGCCTCGAGGGCCGCGCGCACCTCGGTGAGCGGCCGGTACACATAGATGTCGGGGTCGAGGTAGGTGACGCTGTCGGCCTCGGCGAGTAGCCGGCGGAAGGCGTAGGGCTTCACCGCCGTGTTGAGCTCGAGGGCGTCGTAGTAGACGCTCATGGCGGCGAGCGGCGCGTCCAGGGTCTCGGCGGCGATCACCTCGGCCAGGGCTTCGAGCTGCGGGATCGGCCCGTCGGTGGCGATCACCACGCGGCGCGCATCCGGCTCGGCCTCGGCGAGGCTCTGCATGAGCGTCGCGGCCTGGGCGGCGTAGTTCCGCGAGACGATGGTGAAGATGACGTCCAAGCTCGATGCGACCCGCCGACCCGACCCTTAGCGGGTCTATCAGGCGGCCATCAGCTCGGCCAGTTTGCGGATGTCGGTGACCGGCGAGGCGACGCCGCCCTCCAGCCGCATGACCTTGTTGCAGTAGAGCCTGAGCAGGTCGAGGTCGTGGCTGGCCAGCACAAGGATGCCGGCCCGCTCGACGAGGTTCAGCAGGCGCTTGTGGGCGAGCTTCTGGATGTCGGCGTCGCCCACGGCGATCCATTCGTCCATCAAGAGGACATCGGCCTCGACGGCGGTGGCCGCGGCGAAAGCCAGGCGGGCCTGCATGCCGGCCGAATAGGTCTTCACCGGCATGGCCAGGAACGGTCCGAGCCCGGTGAACTCGGCGATCTCGTCCATCTTCAGCTCGATCTCCTTGGCGGAGAGGCCGGCGATGCGGCCGCGCAGGCGGATGTTGTCGTAGCCGGTGGCCGAAGGGTCGATGCCGAGTCCAAGATCCAGCAGGGCGGCGATATGGCCGTGGATGTCGATCATCCCCTCGTCCGGCTCATAGGCCCCGGAGAGGGCGCGCAGCAGGGTGGTCTTGCCCGAGCCGTTGTGGCCGATCAGGCCCAGCCGGTCGCCGGCCCGCAGCTCGAGATTGAGCTTGGAGAGCGCCCGCACCTCGGTGGCCCCGGCCATCGACGAGCCCAGCCGGCCGCCGACGGTGACCCGGGCCAGGTGCTTCTTCAGCGACTTGGCGTCCACCCCATAGACCGGGAAGCGGATGGACAGGTCGCTGACCGAGATCGAGACCGGGTGGCTCATAGGTAGTGGACGATCCTGCGGCGGGTGCGGGTGAAGACGGCGAAAGTCAGGGCCCAGCCTACGACGGCCATCAGGGCGAGGAACGAATAGGTGTGCGGCGCCACCTCCTGGCCCATCAGCGGCGCGCGCACCGCGTCCAGCATGTGGAAGAAGGGGTTGAACAGCAGGAAGGCGTGATTGGCGCCCAGCCTGGCCGGCAGCCAGAACACCGGCGTCATGAACATCGCGAACTGCATCACCGAGATGACGATCTGCGGGATGTCGCGGAAACGGGCCGAGGCGATGGCCGCCAGCATCCCGGCCCAGGCGGCGTTGACGAACAGGAAGACAAGGCCCAGCGCCGCCACCGGCAGGTTCATGGTCCGCCAGTAGCCGAAGTAGATCAGCACGGCGACGATGATGACCAGGTTGTGGGCCAGGTTGATGGCGTTGCGGAACACCGTGCGCCAGACGAAGGTGAACATCGGCAGGGAGGTCTGGGAGAGCATGCCGGCGGCCTGCACGAAGGTGTCGCAGCCTTCGTTGACGATGCCGGAGATTACGCCGAAGAACACGATCCCCATGGCCACGAAGGGGATGAAGTCGTGCAGCGACACCTGGAACAGCCGGGCGTTCAACAGGCCGATGCCGGCCACCATCAGGCCCATGGACAGCGTGATCCAGAACGGGCCGATGATCGAGCCGCGGTAGCGCGAGACGATGTCGTGCTTGGCCAGCGACCAGGCGAGCCCGATCCGCTGCAGCGAGGCTCGCACATCCCGCAACGCCATGTTGACCTCGAACAGCGGCCCGCGCCGTCCGGTTCGCAACATGTGGGTGGCGGTGTCCATGGACTCTCCAACTGACAGGGGCGTGGGTAACAGGCGCGATTCGGCGGCGCAAGGACGACGCCTCGCCGCGCCGGGCTGCGGAGCGGTGAGCAATTTTGCCAGCATGGGGCGTCCGTGTTAGCCGAAGCCTTGAAGGGCTTGGGCTTGGCGTCATGACCTCCATCGACCAGATCGCGCGCGGCGGGCCGGCTTCCACGGAGCCGCGTCGGCGCGTCTATCCGCAATCGGACCTGCGGCTGGACGGCGCGGGCGTCTGGCTGGTGATCCCGTGCTACCGGGTCAAGGCGCACATCCTGCAGGTGATCGAGAAGGCGCCCGCCTGGGTCGAGGGCATTGTCTGCGTCGATGACGCCTGCCCGGAGGGCTCCGGCGACTTCATCGAGGCCAACGCCAAGGACCCGCGGGTGTTCGTGGTGCGGTTGGAGAAGAACCAGGGGGTCGGCGGCGCGACGCTGGCCGGCTACCGCGAGGCGGCGCGGCGCGGCGGCAAGATCCTGGTCAAGGTCGACGGCGACGACCAGATGGACCTCGGCTACATGGGCCAGCTGGTGGCCCCGATCCTGCTGGGCGAGGCCGACTACGCCAAGGGCAACCGCTTCACCTCGATCAGCCACCTGCGCGCCATGCCCACCGTGCGGGTGCTGGGCAATGCGGTGCTCAGCTTCGCGGCCAAGGTCTCCACCGGCTACTGGAACATCTTCGATCCGACCAACGGCTACACGGCGATCGAATCGACGGTCGCCAAGCTGGTCATGGAGAAGCGGGTGTCGCGGCGGTTCTTCTTCGAGACCGACCTGCTCTACCACCTGTCGACGCTCCGGGCGGTGGTCCGCGACGTGCCCATGCCGTCGCGCTATGCCGACGAGGTCTCCAACCTGAGGATCGGCGCCGTGGTCGGCCCCTTCGCGCTGAAGCACCTGCGCAACTTCATCCAGCGGGTGCTCGGCCAGTACTTCGTGCGCGACTTCAACGCGGCGTCGCTGGAGCTGGTGTTCGGGATGTTCGGCATCCTGTTCGGCCTGGGCTACGCGGCGCACTACGTTTCCAGCCGCCAGCCCGGCCAGGTGGCCTCGGCCGGCGTGGTCATGGCCGCCGCCCTGCCGATCATCCTGGGCGCGCAGCTGCTGCTGCAGGCGGTCAACTTCGACGTGCTGAACGTGCCGAGCCGGCCGATCCACCCCTATCTGCGCACCGTCGCGCGGCTCGAAGACCAGGAGGCCTGAGCGTGGCGGTGAGCTGGAAGGAGGCCGCGCTGTGCGCCGGCTTCGCGGTGGCCCTGCCGATCGGCCAGACGCTGTTCAAGTGGGCGGCGCAGTACAACGAGAAGCTCACCGGCAATGTGGTGATCCGCCTGGCCAGCAACGGCCCGCTGATCGGCGCCTTCGCCTGGTACGGGCTGACGGCGCTGTTCTGGTTCTACATCCTGACGCGGGTGCCGCTGTCGACCGCCTATGTGTTCTCGATCCTCGGCTCAGGCCTGGTGCCGCTGATCGCCTGGTGGGTGTTCAAGGAGCCGCTGGGGTGGCGATTCGCGGTCGGCTACGCCCTGATGCTGGCCGGCTTCGTGGTGATCATGCAGGGTCAGGCGCGGGCCTGAGCCCGGAAGGCGTCGGCGGCGGCGCGGACCTCGTCATAGGGCGTCCTGAACATCCGCTCGTAGAACAGCGACCCCGCGTGCGGCCGCCGCGCGATGCGGGCCGGGTCGAGCTGCTGGTAGCCGAAGCCGCCCCTGGCCGCATAGGTCCAGAACATCGCCGGCCACAGGCCCAGCCAGGTCTTGGTCTGCGAGGGGAAGAAGCGCACGTCGGCCATCCATTGGGCCCAGTCTGCGGCGGTGAGCCGCGGGCGCGTCACCGGCCCGTTCTCCGGCAGCGGCCAGCCGCCGTGGAAGAACGGCCCTGAGAGCCCCTTGCCGTTGTAGAGGCTGATCTGGTCGATGGGGACGCCGCCGCGGGCCTGCGCCAGCAGGGTCGTCATCATGGCGCACATGTCGTGGTCCATGTGGCCGCCTTCCCAGGCGGTGCAGGCGAAGCGCTCCACCGGCCCGATCGATTCGACGGCGGCATTGAGCGCGGCGAAGGCGGTCGCCAGGCCGCGATGGACCGAGCCGTCCATGACGCCGCTGCCGGCGCCCACGTGCACGGCGTTGGCCGGATCGACCCCCACCTGGCGCAGCAGCGCCCGGGTCTCGGCATGGCGGGTGCGGGCGAGCTGCGGATCGGCGTAGTCGGCGACGTAGAGGAACCGCTGGTCGAGGCCCTGCGCCACCCGCTGCCGGATCAGCGGCAGCGCGCAGTATTCGTCGTCGAAGTGGGCGAGGACATAGACGATGGCCATGGCTCAATAGGGATCGAAATCGAGGAAGTTCAAGGCCGCCGCGTCGGCCCTCAGCTCTCGGGGCACGCGGTCGGAGAGCGGCCGCCAGATCAGGTTGAGCGGCGAGGGCCTGAGCCGCGCCGGCACGGGCAGGAAGCCGCCGCGCCGCCAGCGCGGCTCCAGGCCGATGAACAGGGTGGCGCCGAGCGGGCCCTGCGCCCGTAGCGGCAATTCGGAGCCGCCGGGCAGGAAGGCCCCGCAGTTGACCAGCGGCAGGTGGGTCGGAGCCCAGACGCCGGTCAGCTCGCCGTGGCGGGCGGCGACGTAGCGGCCGGCCGGATTGGCGAGGCGCCAGGCCAAGAGCTCATCGCGCCAGTCGCCCTGGAACTGCACGGCGTCGGCCGCGAACCGCCGCGGCGGGCGCGGCAGCAGGCCGGCCTCCAGCTGGCCCACGTGCTGGAAGCCGAGGCGGCGCAGGAAGCCCGGCGTCGAATTGGCGTTGGCCACGCCGATGACGAATGCGTAGCCGGCGGCGCGGCCCCGCTCGTAGCTCGCCTCGGCCAGCGCCGTGAACAGGCCGCGGCCCTGGTAGTCGGGATCGGTGGCGGTGTTCAGCGACAGGAGCCCCTTCACCGGCCGCCCGTCGACGATCGCCTCAGTGGGGCAGGTCACATAGTGGGCGGCCAGCCGCCCGCCGTCCCAGGCGTCGGTTCCCACCACCCGGCCGGAGGGATTGTCGCGGTAGCGCCAGGCGATGGCCTGCGGCGTGAACCTGGCCGAGGCCCCGAACACCCGGCCCAGCAGGTCGGCATAGGCCGCGAGCTGCGCCGCCGTCACGCCGGCCGGCCGCAAGGCCAGCCCGCCCAGGGTCCTCTCGGAGGTCATGGCGGGCAACTCACCATGATTGGCCGGACCGGCCAAGGCGGGCCCCGGAAAAGGGCTTCTCAAGCCGCGGGACGCATCCTACCACCGCCGATGAGCCAGGGAGTTCGCCGGGGGCATGGTCAGGGGTCTGCAAACCATCAGTGCGCGCCAGGCGCTGCGCGTGGTGCTGGCCGGCGGCCTGCTGCTGGTGCTGGCCGCGGACCTGCCGGGGCACATGTCCTACGACACCGTCGCCCAGCTCTACGAGGGCCACTTCCACGTGCGCGAGACCTGGGGCCCGGCGATCTACGCCTGGCTGCTGGGCCTGGCCGACGCGGTGGTGCCCGGCGTCTCGCTGATGGTGGCGGCCGGCGCGCTGCTGTTCTTCGCGACGCTGGCCGGGCTGGCGGACCTTCGCGGCCGGATCAGCTGGCTGGCGGTCGGCTTCGCGGTGCTGATGATCCTGACGCCGCAGGTGCTGATCTACCAAGGCATCGTCTGGAAGGACATCGCCTTCGCCGACAGCGCCATCGCCGCGACGGGCTGCCTGGCGCAGGCCTTCGCCCGCTGGGACCGGCCGCGCGTCCGCTGGCCGTGGCTGGCGGCCGCCCTCGTGCTGTTCGGCCTGGCCAGCACCGTGCGCCAGAACGGCGTGCTGGTGCCGCTGGTCGCTTCGCTGGCGTTGGGCGTCGTCGGCAGCCGGGGACAGTGGCGGCGCTTCGCGGCCTGGACCGGCGGCGGGCTGGTGGCCCTGGTGGCGATGATGCAGCTGATCACCGTCTTCGCGGTGCCCGCGCCGCACGCCCGCGACGGCGCGCTGAAGGACGGCGTCCGCATCGTCCAGAACTACGACCTGGTTGGCGCGGTGACCCTCGATCCGACCTACCGCCTGACCGAGATCGAGAAGGCCCACCCGGCCGCCGCGGCGACGATCCGCAGGCGCGGGCCGCTGAACTGGTCCCCCGACCGCATCGACTTCCTGGACCGCGACAAGCTCATCGGCGACGCCCTGATCGCGGTGCCCAACGACATTGCCCAGCGGCAGTGGCTGAGCCTGATCTTCCAGCGGCCCGACCTCTATCTGCGCATGCGCTGGAACGACTTCGCCTGGCTGTTCCTCAGCCCCAACCCCGACCGCTGCCTGCCGATCTATACCGGGGTCGACGCGCCGGCCGACAAGATGGCCCCGCTGAACATCGCCCACCGCTTTTCGAAGTCGGACCAGCAGCTGACCAACTACGACAGCTTCTATGTGGACACCCCGCTGCAGCGGCATTGGACCTATGCGATCGCGGCGCTGGTGGTGGCGGGGCTGCTGCTCTGGCGGCGCCAGCCCGCGGACCTGGCGGTGGCGGCCCTCATGCTGGGGGTGCTGGCGGTGACGGCGAGCTTCTTCGTGATCACCATCGCCTGCGACTACCGCTACCTCTACATCCTCGACCTGTCGGCGCTGGTCGGCGTGTTCTACGTGCTGGCGGATCCCACCGGCTTCCGACGCCGCGCCGGGACCGGCTGAAAGCACGCCTCCCAGGCGGCGGCCACGTCGAGGCGCGGGCCGCGGGCCTCCAGAAAGCGGTAGAGCGAGAGCTGCCGGCCGAGGCCGAAGCTCTTGATCCGCACCTCGCCGAACAGGCCGCGCACCAGGGTCTCGATCTCATCGGCCCGGTTGACGTGCTCGTGGCGCATCATGATCCCGTAGTCGAGCCCGTGGCGCAGGCGGAACTCCAGGCCGGTGGTGAACATCCAGCCCACGGTCCACAGGAAGCCGCCCTCGCTGGGGTAGGCGACGCGCAGGACGCCGTCGGGCTCCAGCAGACGCGCGGCGCGGGCCAGCACTAGCGGCAGGTCGCACATGTGCTCCAGGGCCGCGATGGAGGTGATCCGCCCGTAGCGGTGCTCGGCGGGCGCCTCGGCGATGTCGGCGAACACTTCGCGCACCCGGCCGCGGTCGGGGGCGTCGGCGTAGAGCTCGCGGAACGGCTCGACGATGTCGTAGGGGGCGGTGAACCGCTCGTAGGGCAGCTGGTTCAGCATGCCGGCGCCGAGCTCCAGCGTCGCCCGCGTCGCGCCGCCGGCCAGGTCGGCGGCCACTTGGCGATGCATCCAGCGCTCCAGCCGCTGGGCGGCCGAGGCGGCGGGCGTCCGGCCGGAGCGGTTCTCCCGGTACTGGCGCAGGTAGATGGCCTGGATCTCCGGCGTCAGGGCCGGCCTTTGCTTGGGGAATCGCGCAAGCACGGTCGCGAGATCGGCTCCGTGCCCAGCCCCCATCCAACGCCTCCTCGAAACCGCTCGCCCAAGGCGGCGCAGCATAGGGCGCGGCGGACCGCGGACCAGCGCGTTTTTTGCCGCTTTCCAAATCGCTGCGCCGCCCCTTAGTTAGCCGCAGCATCGAGGGGCGAGGGGACAGGTCTTGGGCGAATCGCTCCGTGAAACGGTCCCGGCCAAGGCCTACCGCTGGGTGCTGATCGCCGGCCTGCTGCTGTCGCTGGCCGCCGGCCTGCCGGGGGCCATGTCGGTCGATTCGGTGATCGCGCTGGAGGAGGCCCGCACGCGGGTCCGCCAGACCTGGGCGCCGGCCGCCTTCTCCTGGGTGCTTGGGCGTTTCGATGGGCTGCTGGCCGGCACGGCGCTCTATGTGACCGCCTCCAGCGCCCTGCTGTTCGCGGCCCTGCTGTCGCTGCCGACCTTGCGGCCGCGGACCAGCTGGGCGGCCGTGGGGCTGGCCCTGCTGGTGGTCCTGACGCCGCAGGTCTTGATCTACCAGGGTATCGTCTGGCGTGACGTGCTGTTCGGCAACCTGACCATCGCCGGCTTCGTGCTGCTGGCCCGGGCCGAGCTGCGCTGGGCGTCCGGGCGGCCGTGGCTGAGCCTGGCCGGCGCGGCGCTCTGCCTGGCGCTGGCCGCCGCGGTCCGCCAGAACGGCGTCGTGCTGGTGGTGGCCGCCGCCGTGGCGCTGGGCTGGATGGCCCGGGCCGGCGGCTGGCGCGCGGTCGCGGGCTGGAGCCTGGGCGGCCTGGCCGCCACCGTGGCCCTGGCGCTGGCGATCAACGCGCTCGCCCAGCCGAAGCAGACGGAGGCGCACCTGCGGCCCGGCGCCGAGGCCCTGATCCTGCAGCACTACGACATCGTGGGCGCCGTGGCCCACCAGCCCGGCCTGCCGCTCACCGAGATCGCCCGCGCCGACCCGACCGCCGCCGCCCGCATCACGGCCCAGGCGCCCGGCATCTATTCCGCCGCCCGGGTCGACACCCTCGACCGGGACGCCGACTTCCGCCGCACCCTGTGGAAGCTGCCGGATGCGGCGGTCAGCGGCCAGTGGCGCGAGCTGATCGCGCACCACCCGGGCGCCTACCTGGCCCACCGGCTGGAGGTGTTCCGCTGGCTCATCATGGCGCCCGATCTCGGCCAGTGCCTGCCGGTGCAGGTGGGGATCACCGGGCCCGAGGAGATGGTCGACGAGCTGGAGCTCGACACCGCCGCCCATCCCAAGGACGCGGCGCTGCAGGCCTACGCGGCGCGGTTCTACGGCACGCCGGTCTATTCGCACCTGACCTTCGCGGTCATCGCCGCGGTCTGCGCGGGGCTGCTGCTGATTCGCCGCCAGGGGGCCGACGTGAGCATCGCGGCCCTGCTGGGCGGCGCGCTGGCCTTCGCCGCGAGCTTCCTGGTCATCTCGGTGGCCTGCGACTACCGCTACCTCTACCTGCTGGACGTGGCGGCGATGGCCGGCGCGCTCTACCTGGCGCTCGATCCGTCGGGGTTCCTGCGGCGGCGGCCCGCCTAGGGCTTGGCCAGGGCCTCGTTGAGCCGCGCCTCGGCCTCGGCGATGGCCTGGTAGAAGACCTTCAGCTCCCGCTCGCGGACGCCCACGTCGCGCGTCCAGGCGGCGCGGACCTCGGCGACGTCGGCCTTGAGCTGGGCGATCTGCGCGTTGAGCTGGGTGACCTTCTCCTGCAGCCGTTCGCCGGCCTGCCGCGCCTCGACCTCGCGGCGGGCGAGGGAATCCCGCAGGGCCACGCGCGTCGCGTCGAGGTCGCGCGCCGCCGGCGAGACCAGCGGTCCGATGTCGGCGCGGCGGCGGGCCAGGGCCTCGGCCGCCATCTCCAGCGCCCCGCCGTTGGCCGGCCGGTCGGCGGCCGCGGCGCTCAGCTCCTCGAACACCATCTGCGCCAGCTCGCCCGCCCAGCCGAGCCCGTTCAGGTCGCCGTCGCCGGCGTTGTGGCGCAGCTCCGGCGTCAGGAAGCGGTCGATGGCCTTGCTGGCCTTCTCCGTCAGCTTGGGCAGCGGCGCGCCGTGCGCCGCCTCGATGCGGCCGACCTCCGAGCGCCAGTCGCCGAGCAGCGAATCATAGTCCACGAACACCCGCGGCAGGTCGCGGGTATAGGCCTCGGCGGCCAGCATGTAGCTGGTCCACAGCAGCACCGACTTCTGGGCCGAGAAGGCGTCGCGCCGGGCGAGCGAGCCCGCCACCGCCAGGGGATGGCGCACCGGGATGACCACGCGCGCGCTGACGCCCAAGTCGTCGAACAGGGTGCGCCAGAACGGCATCAGCACCGTGACGCGGGGATCCTTCAGCAGCGGGTGGCGCGCCTGGCCGTATTCCGCCTCGAACAGGGCCTCGGCCCGGGTCAGCCACTTGCGCTCGTCGCGGCGGGGGAGCGGCCGGAAGGGGAAGCCGAACACGTCGTCCCAGGCGCCGCCCGAGGCGCGCAGCCGCTCGTCGTTGAATAGGGCGATGCGCCAGGGCTCGAAGTAGCCCTTCGCATTGTGCTCGTCGCCCGGCATCACCTCGGCCGGCAGGTCCGCGCCGGCCAGGCCCAGCAGCTGGGTGACCGCCGAGGTCCCCGAGCGGTGCATGCCCAGCACCAGATAGGCGGCGCGCTGGGTGTCGGCAGGGTTGGCGGTGCTCAGGTCCACGCCCTCTCGTACGGGCGAGCGCCTTTGGTCGCAAGCGGTGGGCGCCGGTTGATCGCCCGGTTCATCTGTTGCACACCCAGGCCCCTGTCCCCGCCGGGCCACGGCAAAGAGGAAGCTGATCGCCGCATGGCCGCGAAGGCCCCCACTGAAGACGTGCGGCGCGTGATCGCGCTGGCCCTCGACGCCGCCTTCTACCGGGCGATCTACGAGGACGTGGGCGCGGACGGCGACGCCTTCGGCCACTATGCGCGCGCCGGCTGGCGCGAGCGGCGCGACCCGGCGCCCTGGTTCTCGGCGCAGCGCTACCTGGACGCCAATCCGGACATCGCCAAGGCGGGCGTCGAGCCGCTGCACCACTATCTGACCCGCGGCCGATTCGAGGGGCGCGACGTCTATCCCTCGGCGCACGCCGACGGCTATTTCCAGCGCGGGGTCAGCGCCGGGCACGCGCCGCTGTGGAGCGGCGAGGCCCTGCTGGCGCCGCTGCCGGCCGACGCCCCCGAGCCGCCGTCGGGCGTCGTGGAGGCCGAGGCGCCGGACGTGCGGTCGTTCGGCGAGGCGCTGGCGGAGGAGCGTGCGGTGATCGCCGCCGAGTTCGACGCCGCCTACTACCTCGGCATGAACCCCGACGTGGCCGACGCCGGGACCGATCCGCTCGCCCACTTCCTGATGGCCGGCTGGCGCGAGGGCCGCGATCCGAGCCCGCGATTCAGCGTCCGCGACTACCTGGAGACCAACCCCGACATCGTGGCGGCGGGGATCAATCCGTTGGTCCACTATGTGATGGCCGGCCGCGCCGAGGGCCGCGCGCCGAAGCAGGACCTGGGCTTCCGCTATGACGTGCTGGCGGGCCTGGCGCCGGTGGAGCGGCGGGTCGCCGGGGCGGCCCGGGCCACGGCGGGCATCAAGCTCGGGTCGGCCGCGAAGCTGGCGGCGGCGCTGGCCGTCTCGCGGACCGGCTTGCAGGACCTGCACCTGACCTTCAGCCACGACGACTACACCGCCCACCTCGGCGGGGTGCAGCTCTGCCTGCAGCGCGAGGCCGCACGGATCGGCAAGCTCGGCCGCGACCACCTGCACATCTTCCCCGCCGCGCCCTGGCCGGTGGTGCGCGTGCGCGGCGAGCCGGGGGCGCTCGGCGTGCTGCTCAACGGCCAGCCGCTCGGCGCCTATTCGGCGGCGAGCCTCGCCAAGGCGCTGGGCGAGGCTGCGGCTGGGCCGGCCGGGCGGCGCAGCTTCGCGATCCACAGCCTGCTGGGCCACAGCGTCAAGGAGACGGTGAAGCTGCTGGCCGCGATCGGGCTGAAGACCGGCTATTTCTGGCTGCACGATTTCGCCAGCCTCTGCGCCGGCTTCCACCTGCTGCGCGACGACGTGGAGGACTGTGCGGCGCCGCCGCCGGAGAGCGCCGCCTGCAACGTCTGCATCTACGGCCCCTGGCGCGGCCGGCATCTGGCCGAGCACGAGAAGCTGTTCAAGGCGCTGGACCTGACCGTGGTCAGCCCGTCGCAGCCGACCCTCGACCTGTGGCGTGCGTCGTGGAATTTCCCGACCCGGGGCGAGGTGGTGCTGCCGCACGCCAAGCTGGTGAAACGCACACCGGCGCCGGCCGCCGAGGGCCCGTTCCGGCTGGGCTTCGCCGGTATCACCGCCGCCCACAAGGGCTGGCCGGTGTTTCTCGCGCTGGCGCTGCGGTTCGAGGGCGACCCGCGCTACGCCTTCATCCACTTCGGGGCCCGCGGCATCGGCGGCCTGCCGATCGAGCATCGGCCCGCGACCGTGACGGCGCAGGCGCCCAAGGCCATGCAGCAGGCCCTGGAGGCCGCGCAGCTGGACGCGGTGCTGGTCTGGCCGCTGTGCCGCGAGACCTTCTCATTCACCGCCTACGAAGCGGTCGCCGCCGGGGCGGCGGTGCTGACCAATCCGGACAGCGGCAACGTCGCGGCCTTCGTCACCGGCGGCGGCCATGGGCGGATGCTGGCCGACGAGGCCCGGCTCATCGAGCTGTTCGAGACCGGCGGGGTGCTGCAGCTGGCCCGCGCCAACCGCAAGGCGTCGCTCTACGACCTGAAGTTCAGCGGCCTCACCGTCGACCTCCTGGAGCGCGCCGCATGAGGTCGGTGGCGATGCGGCTCCGGCGCGGCGTGCTGACCAGCCTGCGCCGCTTCCATCCGGACCGCGAATTGGTGCAGGCCGAGTTCGACGTCCGCTTCTACCTGCGCGCCAACCCCGACGTGGCCAAGGCCGGGGTCGATCCCATCGAGCACTTCCTGGTCAGCGGCTGGCGCGAGGGCCGCGACCCGAGCCGCGCCTTCTCGGTGAGCGAATACCTGGACGCCAACCCGGATGTGGCGGCGGCCGGCATGAACCCCCTCGTCCACTACCTGCGGGCCGGCCGCACCGAGGGCCGCCAGCCCCGCCAGGACCTGGGCTTCCGCTACGAGGTGCTGGCGAAGCTGACCACCGTCGAGGCGCGGGTCGCCGAGGCGGCCAAGGCGTCCGCCGCCGTCCATCCCAGTCCCGCCGCCGATCTCGCCAAGGCGCTCACCGCCTCGCGCGGCGGGTCGCTGCACGTCACCTTCAGCCACGACGACTATTCGGCCAATCTCGGCGGGGTGCAGCTCTGTCTGCAGCGCGAGGCGGCCGCCGTGGCGCGGGCCGGCCGCGACCACCTGCACCTCTATCCGGCGCAGCCCTGGCCGGTGCTGCGGGTGAAGGAAGCCGCGCTGCTGGGCGTGGTCTGGAACGGTAAGCCGGTGGGCGCCTTCCCGCCGGCGGCCATCGCCGAGGCCGTGGCCGGCCGGGGTGCGGGGGGCGGGTTCGCCATCCACAGCCTGCTGGGCCATTCGGTGAAGGAGACCCTGGCGCTGCTCAAGGCCGCCGGGCTGAAGACCGGCTATTTCTGGCTGCACGATTTCGCCAGCCTCTGCGCCGGCTTCCACCTGCTGCGCGACGACGTGGAGGACTGTGCGGCGCCGCCGCCGGAGAGCGCGGCCTGCAACGTCTGCATTTACGGCCCCTGGCG
>JAQGIV010000174.1 GCA_028290945.1 Phenylobacterium sp.
TGGCGAGCCGGCCGGAGACGTAGAGGTCCTGGTCGAGGTTCAACGCCGGCGCCTTCAGCCGCGTGCGCAGCTCAGCCTCCTCGCCGTCCTCGGTGAAGGTGATGCAGTCCACCGGGCAGATGTCGACGCAGGCGTCGCACTCGATGCACAGCTTGTCGGCGAACACCGTCTCCACGTCGCAGTTCAGGCAGCGCTCGGCCTCCTTGAAGCCGAGCTCGCGGTCGAAGCCGAGCTCGACCTCCAGCCGCACGTCCTTCAGGGCGAGCGCCTTGTCCCGCAAAGGCACGCGATACCGCAGGTCGTTGGAAATATCGTTGTCGTAGCTCCACTCGTGGATGCCCATCTTCTGGCTGACCAGGGAGAAGTCCGGCGCCGGGCGCAGCGACACATCCTCGCCGCGGCAGAACTTGTCGATGCTGACCGCCGCGTCATGGCCGTGCGCCACCGCCCAGATGATGTTCTTGGGCCCGAACGCCGCGTCGCCGCCGAAGAACACGCCCGGGATGGTCGACTGCATCGTCAGCGGATTGACCTTCGGCATGCCCCAGTCGTCGAAGTCCATGCCGATGTCGCGCTCGATCCAGGGGAAGGAATTCTCCTGCCCCACGGCCACCAGCACGTCGTCGCATTCATAGTGCTCGTCCGGCTCTCCCGAGGCGACCAGCCTGCGGCGGCCCGCCTCGTCGTACTCGGCCTTGACCACCTCGAAGAGCACGCCGGTCAGCCGGCCGCCCTCATGGGTGAAGGCCTTCGGCACGCGGTAGTTGATGAACGGGATGTCCTCATGGATGGCGTCCTCCTTCTCCCAGGGAGACGCCTTCATCTCCTCATAGCCGGAGCGGACGATCACCTTGACGTCCTCGCCGCCGAGCCGTCGCGAGGTGCGGCAGCAGTCCATGGCGGTGTTGCCGCCGCCCAGCACGATCACCCGGCGGCCGATCTTCTCGATGTGGCCGAACGAGACCGACGACAGCCAGTCGATGCCGATGTGGATGTTGGCGCGGGCCTCCTCGCGGCCCGGCAGCTCCAGGTCGCGGCCGCGCGGCGCGCCGGAGCCGATGAACAGGGCGTCGAAGCCTTCGCTCAGCAGGGCCTTCAGGCTGTCGATCCGCTGGCCGAGCCGCAGCTCCATGCCGAGCCCGGTGATGTAGCCGACCTCCTCGTCGATCACCTCTTCCGGCAGCCGGAAGTGTGGGATCTGGCTGCGGATCATGCCGCCCGAGCGGCTCTCGCCGTCGAAGATGACGATCTCATAGCCCAGCGGCGCCAGGTCGCGGGCCACCGTCAGCGAGGCGGGGCCGCAGCCCACCATGGCGATGCGCTTGCCGTTCTTCTCGGTGGCCGGCGGCGGCAGCAGCGCGGCGATATCGGCCTTGTTGTCGGCCGCCACCCGCTTCAGCCGGCAGATGGCCACCGGCTCGTCCTCGACCCGGCCACGACGGCAGGCCGGCTCGCACGGCCGGTCGCAGGTCCGCCCCAGGATTCCGGGAAAGACGTTCGACTTCCAATTCACCATATAGGCGTCGGTGTAGCGGCCGTCGGCGATCAGCCGGATGTATTCCGGCACCGGCGTATGGGCCGGGCAGGCCCACTGGCAGTCTACGACCTTGTGGAAGTAATCAGGCCCCCAGCTACTCGTCCGCTGCAAAACACGCTTCCTTCCCGAGACGCTCTACTCTCGCGGAAGGCAGGCGGACTGCTCACTTGCAGGGGACCTTGCCGGCGCGCGACGCGGCGTTGACTTGGTGAAGGTTACGTCTGCGACGACGGCGAAGCCAAGCCTTTCCTGAACGCTGTTCGGTCTTTTCACGGCGTGCAGGGCCGCCCGGGGCCGGATCGCCTCAAGCGAACGTGACCGGCGCAATAGTTTTCCCGGGCGCGGCCGTCTGGCCGGCCCCAGAGGTAAATGATACCTTAATGCCGGGACACCCCGATGCCGGGGATGGGAGATCAGCGCCATGACGCCTGACCGCGACTTCTCGCCGAAGCCACAATCCCAGTCTCATGGGGCCCAATCCTATGCGACGTCGTCCTATGCGACGTCGCGCGCCGCACCGCTCGACGACGACGCCCGCGCCGCCGCCCTCTTCCAGGAGATCAACGCGCGCCGCGCCCGCGTCGAGAACACCGAGCTCCTGCGCCACCTGCGCGGGCTCTGAGGCTCCGCGACTTCAACCAATTTGATCGTCATTCCCGGCCTTGTGCCGGGGATCCATGATCGCAGGACTCCGAGAGAAGCCCGCGACGCCTCCGATCATGGATGGCCGGGACAAGCCCGGCCATGACGGCTGAGATCGTGTTCGTGTGTTCGAATTTCCGACTAGCTCCCGAAAATCCACCCCTCCGGCAGGGCTGACATCTGGGTGTGCTGCAGCACCATCTCGCCGCCGCCGGTCATGTCGATGACCACGTCGGCGCCCTGCTGGCTCACCACATAGCTGTTGCCCGGATCGACCTGCACCCGGTCGCCCTCCCAATAGTTGAAGTCGGTCACCGTGCTGACGCCGGCGCCAGAGGAGGTGTGGAAGGTGTCCGCCCCCGCCCCGCCGGTCAGGGTGTCCGTGCCGCGGTCGCCGGACAGCCAGTCGGCGCCGTCCTGGCCGTAGAGCACGTCGTCGCCCTGGCCGCCGCGCACGATGTCGTCGCCGGAGCCGCCGTAGGCCGTGTCGTTGCCGAGGTTGCCGTAGACGATGTCATTGCCCTGTTCGCCGAACAACAGGTCGTTGTCCTTGCCGCCCACCACCCAGTCGTCGCCGGCCCCGCCGTGCAGGGTGTCGTTGCCCTCGTTGCCGTTGATGTCGTCGAAGGCCACGCCGCCCTGCACCTGGTCGTCGCCGGCCCCGCCGCGCAGGTAATTGGCCCCGTTGGCTCCGCCGGTGATGGTGTCGCTGCCCGCGCCGCCCTGCAGGGTCGCCCCGGCGTCGGCGCCGCCCAGCACCTGGTTGCCGGTGACGCCCGACAGGCCGCTGGTGTCCGCCGGCGTCGTGGTCGTCGTCGTCCCGTCCGCATAGGGGTTCGCCGACCAGGCCTTGATGTAGTCGATGTTCATCTGCGCCGGGAACGGCGTCGAGCCGTCAACGCTGCCCGCCCAGCCGCCGCCCAGCGCCAGGTTGGCGATCATGTACATCGGGCTGTGCATGTCGGCCGGGGTGGCGACCTGATAGATTTGCTTGTTGTCGTAGTAGAAGGTGATCTTGTCGGCTTCCCAGTCCACAGCATAGGTGTGGTAGCCGCTGGAATAGTCGCCGACGCTGGTGGCCAGCGCCTGCTGGGTGTGGCTGCCGGTCTGGTCGGTGTGGACCGTCGTGTAGATGGTCGAGGTGTCCTTCCCCAGCGCCTCCACGACATCCAGCTCCGGCGGCCAGGCGCCGTTGGCCGGCATCAGCCAGAAGGCCGGCCACAGCCCCTGCCCGGACGGCAGCTGCGCCTTCATCTCGAAGTAGCCGTAGGTCTGGCTGAACGAGTGGTTCGTCTCGATCAGGCCCGAGGTGTACTGGTAGCCGCCCAGCGTGCCGTACTTGGCGTAGCCCAGGTCACCCACGATCGACGGATCGGCCTTCTGCGCCGTCAGCGTCAGCACGCCGTTGCTCACCGTCCACGGCTTCACCGACGAGGTCGGGGCGTAGTTGGCGTTGATGTACCACTCCTGCTCGCCGTTGCCCGGCAGGGAGGCGCCGTTGCCCTGGTCGCTCTCATAGGCCGGCGTCGTCGACCATGTGCCGGACGCGCCGTTCCACAGGCTGAGCGAATTGAACTCGTCGTCGAAGGTGAGCGTCGCGGACATCGGGGCGGGTCCCTTTGGTGGCGGCGCGTGATCCGTCCTCACGCCGCCCGGACCTTCGCGGACCACGCTCGGCCCGGCCCCTCGACAAGGTGTCGCACAGTCTATCTACAGCAACGCTTCATGACCTAAACTGAATGTCGATAATGAAACGTGGCCTCGTCGCGGACATATTCAGCAACACTGCAGAAATCCGCTTTCACCGCCTTGGCGCCCCGACGCGCCGCGGCCAACAGCGTTCGAAATGAGACGGCAACCGAAATCGCCTGCGGCGCGCCGCCACGCGGCATCCCGCCACAGCCGCGCCGACCTGCCGCACGTCCGATCGCGGCTTGGCCGGACGGCGCGCAGAACGCCGGTCTTGGGCCGTCCGTCAGGCCCCGAAGATCCAGCCGACCGGCAGGCTCGCGAGCTGCACGTTCTTCAGCACCATCTGCTCGCCGGCCCCCAGGTCGATGACGGTGTCCGCACCCGCCTGGCGCAGCGAGTAGGTGGTGCCAGGATCGAGCTGCACCCGGTCACCCTCGGCGGCGTTGAAGTCGGTCACCACGTCCAGTCCTGCGCCGTTGAAGGTGTGGAAGGTGTCCGCGCCGGATCCGCCGCTCATGGTGTCGTTGCCGCGGTCGCCGGACAGCCAGTCGTCGCCCTGCCCGCCCGACAGGCTGTCATCGCCCTGGCCGCCGCGGATCAGGTCGTTGTTCCAGCCGCCGTCGCAGGTGTCGTTGCCGAGGTTGCCGTAGACGATGTCGCCGCCGTCGTCGCCGAACAGCACGTCGTCGCCCTTGCCGCCCACCACCCAGTCGTCGCCCTCGCCGCCATGGGCGGTGTCATTGCCCATGTTGCCGTTGATGTCGTCGAAGGCCGCGCCGCCTTGGATGGAATCGTTGCCGTCGTCGCCACGCAGATAGTTTTGGGCGTCGCGCCCGACGATCAGGTCATCGCCGGCGCCGCCCGCCAGCGTCGCCCCGCCGAAGTCGCCGAACAGCATGTCCGCGCCCGCCGTCGCGGCCGGCGCGCTGGCCAGAACGCTCACGGTGTAGGACCCCGCGCCGAAGTCGAGGTTCGCGCCGGCCTCCAGGTAGAAGGTCCCGCCGATGCCGATATGGATGATCAGCCGGGCGTCGAGGTTCTGCCCGGGGATGACGTCGTCGGCCTGCCGCGCCAGCGAGCCGGTGGCGTCATAGACCCGCAGGAACGGATCGGCGAGCGTGCCCCCGCCGCCGCCCAGGCCGGTCATGCTGATCAGGTAGTTGCCGGGCGCCAGCTGCACGCTGAACCAGTCGCGGTCGCCGAAGCCCTGCAGCGCACCGTGGGCGACGCCGCCCACCGCCAGCTGGCCGATCGGGTGGCTGGTGTCGCTGAGCGCGCTCGCGAAGTCGTCGCCGCTGCTGGTGAACAGCGGCGGGCCGACGCTGGGCGTCCAGCCGAGCACGTCGAGCACCTGCAGGTCGGTCGCGCTGACCAGATTGCCCGACCCGGGACCGCCGGGCCCGAAGGGGTCGTCGATGGTCGAAGTCCAGTCGGCGAGGTCCTCGTGGTCGCTGACGCCGGCAAGGTCGAGGGTGTTGTGGAACTGCAGGGCGCTGACATGGGCCGCATCGATGCCGAAGAAGGTCGCCGTCCCGTCGCTCCCGCCGGTGTAGTCTCGCGCGCCACCGCTGGTGAAGCGGAACAGGTCCATGGGCGCCCAGCGAGGCCCCCTGATCCCCAGGCTGCCTATTCGTCCGAATCCGCCCTCGGTCAGCTCGTGGAGGATCGCGGCCACCGCGTCGGAGCCGTAGCTCCAGATCAGGCTGCTGGAGAGATGCACCTCGACGTCGAAGGCCGAGGGCGAGACGTTGAAGCCCAGCGCCCGCGCCTCCGAGGTCGGTATGCTGAAGCCCGCCCCGTCCGACGGATCGGCGATCGGCAGGCCGGCCACCGAGGTGAAGTCATCGGCGGTCGTGGCGGCGCCCCGCAGGGCCGCGGTGAACCGGTCGTAGGTGAGGTGGATGATGAAACCGACGTTGCTCGCTACGGCAAAACTCGAATCCAGCGCCTCGAAATCGAACGTGGCGTGGATGGTCACCGGGTTGGAGAAATGGCTCTGCAGATAGGTCTCGGCCGTGAGGATGGCGCTGCGGTAGCCGTCCGTGACACTGGCGTCGTAGGTGTTCTCGAACACCAGGCCGCTGCCGGCCAGCGTCACGACCTCACTGGCGATCGGCATCCCGCCCCCCGAAGCTCACCCCATACTCAACCTTGAGTGGACGCAGCGGCTGGCGCGCTTGTCAACGCGCAACGGAAAAGGCCCCGGAGCGAAACCCCGGGGCCTTCGATGTCGGTCGATCCGAGGCGGCTAGCCGCCGTAGCCGGCCGGCAGGTCCTCTTCCTTGAGGAGCTCTTCCTTGGAGACTTTCTTGTCCTTCACCTTGGCCTTCTCGACGATCAGGTCGACGACCTTGTCCTCGAACAGCGGCGCGCGGATCTGGGCCTGGGCGTTGGGGTTGTTGCGCAGCAGGTCGAAGATCTGCTGGGCCTGCTGGCCATAGCGCATGGCTTCCTGGCGCATGGCGTTGGCCAGTTCCTGCTCCGTGACCTGGACGTTGTTGGCCCGGCCGATCTCGGCCAGCACCAGGCCCAGGCGAACCCGCCGCTCGGCGATCTTGCGGTACTCGGTCTTCAGCTCGTCGTCGGACTTGCCGGCGTCGTCCTCGGGCAGGGTCCCGTTGGCCTTGTCCTGCTCCACCTGGCTCCAGATGGCCGCGAACTCCGCCTCGACCATCTTCGGCGGCAGCGGGAAGTCGTGCTTCTCGTCGAGCTGGTCCAGCAGGGCGCGCTTCAGCTTGAACCGCGTGGCGCTGGTGTACTGTTCCTGCAGGTTGGTCTTCAGCAGCTCCCGGAGCTTCTCCAGGCTCTCGACGCCCAGCCGGGTGGCGAAGGCGTCGTCGGCCGGGGCGTCCACCGCCGCCTTGACCTCTTTCACCTTGGTCTCGAACTCGGCGTCCTTGCCCTTCAGATTCTCGGCCTGATAGTCGTCGGGGAACTTCACCTTCACGACCATGTCGCTGTCGGGCTTGGCGCCCACCAGCTGGTCCTCGAAGCCGGGGATGAACTGGCCCGAGCCCAGCACCAGCTCCACGTCGGTGGCCGTGCCGCCTTCGAAGGCCTCGCCGGCCACGCGGCCGATGAAGTCGATGACCACCATGTCGCCGCTCTTGGCCTTCACGGCCTTGCCGGTCTTGGTTTCGTAGGTGCGGTTCTGGCTGGCCAGTTCGCCCAGCGCCTCGTCGACTTCCTTGTCGGTGGGCTCATAGACCGGCCGGGTCAGCGACAGTTTCGCCGGGTCGACCGGCTCGAACTCCGGCATCACGTCGACCGCGATCTCGTAGGCCAGGTCGGCCTTGCCGTCGATCACCTGGCTGAGGTCGCCTTCCGGCTTCAGGTCCGGCTCGCTGGCCGCGCGCACCTTGTTCTCGTCCAGCACCTTCTGGGTGGTTTCCGACAGGGCCTGCTCGAGCACTTCGCTCATCAGCCCCTTGCCGTACAGCCGCCGCACGTGGGCGGTGGGCACCTTGCCGGGGCGGAAGCCCTTGATCTTCAGGGTCGGCGTGATCTCCGCGATCCGCGCCTCGAGCTTGTCGGCGAGGTCCTGAGCGGGGATGGTCACGCCCCAAACGCGGCTGAGGCCATCGGCCGACTTTTCAACGACTTGCATGGGCATTCTTGACGTTCCGGGACGCACGCGGCGGACCGCGGCTCGCCCCTCTGATGTGAAAGGACAAAAGCGCCGATCGGGGCCCGGCGGCGCGAGCGCGCCTTATGTCATGCGCTAGGCCCGGGTCCAAGCCCAAACCCCCGCCCCGCGGGCCGCCGGGGCTTGACGCCGCGCGCCCGCCCCGCGAGAGCAGGGTCCGAGCGGATGTGGCGGAACTGGTAGACGCACTGGATTTAGGTTCCAGCGCCGCAAGGCGTGGAGGTTCGAGTCCTCTCATCCGCACCAGCCTTCGCGTGCAAGGCCCGCTTCGGCTCGGCAAGCCCTGTGCAGCGAAGGCGGGCCCCACGTGACAGCCTGGGCATCCCTAGGCGATAAGGCGCAGGCATGGCCGGCGTCGTCTTCGTGCACAACAACTTCCCGGCGCAGTTCCGGGACCTGGCCGAGAGCCTCGCCGGCCGCGGCGTGCCGTGCCTGGCGATCGCCCAGCAGCATGCCGCCGAGAACCTGCCCGGCGTTCCGTTCATCAAGTACCGCCTGCCGCGCGGCACCACGCCCGACATCTTCCCGCTGGCCGTCCGCGCCGAGGCCGATCTGCTGCGCGGCGGCATGGTGCTCAAGGCCGCCCAGATGGCCAAGGCCCAGGGTTTCGAGCCCGACGTCATCGTCGGCCACACCGGTTGGGGCGAGACGGTGCTGCTGAAGGAGGTCTGGCCGGACGCCCGCCAGGTGCTCTACCCGGAGTTCTTCTACGCCAGCCGCGGCCTCGACATCGGCTTCGATGTCGAGTTCCAGCCGCTCACCGAGGAGATGGTGCTGCGCGGCGTCACCAAGAACGCGGTCGCCGCCCTGTCCCTGACCAACGCCGACGCCATCGTCTGCCCGACGGCGTTCCAGGCCTCGACCCTGCCGGCCATCTTCCAGCCCCGCGTCCGCATCATCCACGAAGGCGTCGACCTGCAGGCCATCCGTCCGGGCCCGGCCGAGCCCTTCCCGCTGGACGACGGCCGGGTGATCGCGCCCGGAACCCCGGTGATCACCCATGTGAACAACAGCATGGAGCCGCTGCGGGGCCTGCACATCTTCGCCCGCGCCCTGCCGCGGCTGCTGGCGGCGGTCCCCGACGCCCAGGTGCTGGTCATCGGCCACCCCGGCGCCCGCGGCTATTCGGGCAGCGCGCCGGAGGGCAAGACCTGGCGCGACGTCTGTTTCGACGGCCTCGCCATCGATCCGGCCCGGGTCCACTTCCTGGGCAGGGTCGCCCACCCCCGCATGCTGGCGGCGCTCCGGCTCTCCACGGCGCACGTCTATTACACCTACCCCTTCGTGCTCTCCTGGTCGCTGGCCGAGGCCATGGCGCTGGGCTGCTACGTCTTGGCCTCCGACACCGGCCCGCTGCACGAAGTCATCGAGGACGGCGCCAACGGCCGCCTGCTGCCGTTCTTCGATCCCCAGGCGCTGTCGGAGGCCCTGATCGCCGCCTGCCGCGATCCCGAGGCCCAGGCCGCGCTGCGCAAGGCCGCCCGCAAGACCGCCGAGCGCCTGTTCAGCCAGGCGAAGGGCCGCGCGGCGTGGTTGAAGCTGCTGGCGGAGATGGGGCTAGCGCTGCCCGCCTAGCCGCACTTGATCTCGCGGATCCGGCCGCTCAGAGCGTCGAAGAAGAAGTTCAGCCGGTCGGGCCGATAGTCCTGGGTCACCGGACAGGTGGTGCAGGCCACCCGCTGGCGGTTGGGGTCTACCGGAACCGGGATGTCAGTGCGCGGATGGCCCACCAGCCCCTGCAGCTCGGCCGCGCCGCAGGCGTCCTTCGATGCAGGCAGCGGCGTCATCGGCCGCCGCGCGGCGGCGGGCGGCGGCGTGGCGGGCGTCGTCCGGGTGGCCTCCAGCGGGGTCGGCGCGCATCCGCCGGCCAGGCCCAACACTGCGCAGATCGCCGCCAGCCGCCTCATGCCTGCTTCTCCCAGCCGCGCGCCTGCTGCTTCCAATAGGAGACCGGCAGGCCGCCGTCCTTGATGCGTTTCCACAGGCCGCGGGCCTCGGCGAGCTGCGCCTCGTCGGCGCCGTCGAACAGCACCACGCAGCGGGCGAAGGCGCTCAGCTCCCCCGGCTCGGCCCCATCCACCAGGAACAGGGCGTCGGCGTCGTTGGGGTTCTCGAACCCGGTGGTCAGCAGCACCGGCTGGCGCGCCGCGCCCGCCTCCTCCGCCGGGGCGTGCGGCAGGAAGCTCTCGTCGCGATAGCTCCACAGCCAGCTGTCCAGATGCTCGACGCGGGCCGGCTGGCTGGTGCGCACCAGCGCCTTCCAGCCGCGCGCCAGGGTCTTCTCCAGCAGCTCCGGCAGGGCCTGGTCGAGCCCGGTGCGCTCCAGGTGATAGAACCAGACCTCGCAGGCGGCGTCCGTCATGCGCCATCTCTAGCGCGCCCAGCGCTCGCGGCGCCACTTCCAAGGTTAGGCGACTTCGGTGCAACTCCCGCTCGGTGGCGGATCGCGGCTGGGCTGAACGACCTTGGGCCGCATGCGATGGCGGCCGATTCCACCGATGGACTACCTGCTCGGCGTGCTGGGCGGCCTGGCGCTCGGCGCGGCGATCGCCAGCGCGGCCATCGTCGCGGCCATCCTCACGCCGTAGCGCGACGTCTCGGCTGGGCCAGGCGCTCGCGGCGCTCGCGCCGGCGGGGCGGCTGTCCGCGGCGCAGCTCCGCGGCGATCACCGCCCGCCGAAGTTCGGCCACCAGCCGGCTCAGCTTGTCTTGTCCACTCTCCATGCGCGGCAAACGCGTGAAGCGCGGCTGTGATCCGCGGCGCGCGCCGTCAGCCGGCTTTTTCGTCGGCGAGCGACACCTCGACGGCCAGCACCGTTGCGCCCTTGTCGTCGGCCACCTCCAGGCGCAGTCGCCCGGTGTCCCAGAACACCGACGGCCGCTCCTTGAGCAGTTCCGCCAGCGTCAGGGTCGCCTTGCGCCGCACCGCGTCCATATTGGGAAGGTCCGTGCCGTCTTCATCGGGGTAACGCCGCCCGTCCACGGTGTTGAAGAAGTATCTCGGCATGGGGCCATAACTGGCGCCGGACGGCGGACGTTCCCCGGTCGGCGCGGATAACCCCGTGCCGATTCAACAGACTAGCGCGCCGCGTTGCGGCAACGCTTCACCACCTCTTCCAGCCGCTGCAGCCGCTGTTCGCGCAGGATCCGGCCGGCGGCCAGCAACTGGTAGCGGTCGGCCGCCCCGCCGGCGTCGCGCAGGGCGGCGTCGCTGTCCGGGTAGCTCGGGGCGGCGCCCAGGTCGTCGGGCACGCACTTCACCCGCTTGGGCGGCGGCGTCCGCACCACGCGGGCCGGCGGCGCCTGGACGGCGAGATCGGAAGAGCG
>JAQGIV010000182.1 GCA_028290945.1 Phenylobacterium sp.
GCTCGGCCAAGGTGGCGACGCTGGAGCAGTCGCCGAACGCCATCGAGTGGTCGCCGGACGGCAAGACCATCGCCTTCACCATGCTGACCCTCGACGAGGGCCGGCCGCTGGGCGCGCCGCTCAGCCCGCCGCCGGGCGCGCACTGGGCCGAGCCCTTGAAGGTGATCGACCGGCTGACCTACCGCGCCGACGGGGCGGGCTATCTGAAGCCCGGCTACCGGCATGTGTTCGTGGTCTCGGCCGACGGCGGCCAGCCGCGGCAGGTGACCTTCGGCCGCTTCGACGACGCGGGCCCGGTGCGCTTCGACAAGGATGGCCAGAGCCTGGTGTTCGCCTCCAACCGCGCCGCCAACTGGGAGCGCGACCCGCAGGAGAGCGATGTCTACCGCGTCTCCATCGCCGAGGGGACGATGACCCGGCTGACCGACCGCGTGGGCCCCGACGAGGCGCCGGCGATCTCGCCCGACGGCAGGACCATCGCCTATGTCGGCTTCGACGACGCGCGGCAGCGCGGCTACGAGAACCAGCGGCTCTACGTCATGGACCGCGACGGCAAGAACCGCCGCCTGCTGACCGGAAATCTCGACCGCGGGGTCAGCGACCCGCAGTGGGCGGGCGACGGGCGCAGCCTCTATGTGGCCTACGCCGACCACGGGGTGACCAAGGTCGGCCGCGTGGGCCTGGACGGGCATTTTGAAACGGTCGCGAGTGGGCTCGCCGGCGGCGAGGAGATGGACCGGCCCTATGCCGGGGGCGACTATTCGGTGGGCCGCTCGGGCCTGGTGGCGTTCACCGCCGGCGATGCGCTGGACCCGCCGGACATCGCGGTGGCGCGCGGCGGCAAGGTCAGCCGGCTGACCCGGCTGAACGACGACCTGTTCGCCGGCAAGACCCTGGCGCGGGTGGAGGCGATGGCGGTCACCTCGTCCTTCGACAAGACGCCGATCGACGCCTGGATCGTCACCCCGCCCGGCTTCGACCCGGCGCGGAAGTACCCGCTGATCCTGGAGATCCACGGCGGGCCGTTCGCCGCCTATGGCCCGAGCTTCGCCACCGACGACCAGCTCTATGCGGCGGCGGGCTATGTGGTGGTCTACGCCAACCCGCGGGGCTCGACCTCCTACGGCGAGGCCTTCGCCAACCAGATCGACCGCAACTATCCGAGCCACGACTACGACGACCTGATGAGCGTGGTGGATGCGGCGGTGGCCAAGGGCTTCGTCGATCCGGCGCGGCTGTTCGTCACCGGCGGCTCCGGCGGCGGGGCGCTGACCGCCTGGATCGTCGGCAAGACCCACCGCTTCGCCGCCGCCGCCGCCCAGAAGCCGGTGATCGACTGGACCAGCGAGGTGCTGACCACCGACGGCTACAGCTTCATGGCCAAGTACTGGTTCGGCAAGATGCCGTGGGAGGATCCGCAGGGCTATTGGGCGCGCTCGCCGCTGTCGCTGGTGGGCAATGTGACGACGCCGACGCTGGTCGTGGTCGGCGAGCAGGACTACCGCACCCCGCCGCCGGAATCCGAGCAGTTCTACCAGGCCCTGCAGCTGCGCGGCGTGCCGACGGCGTTGGTCCGCGTGCCGGGGGCCTCGCACGGCGGGCTGGCGGCGCGGCCGTCGCAGGCCGCGGCCAAGGCGCGGGCGATCATGGCCTGGTTCGAGCGCTTCGGGGCGCGGGCGGGAAGCTAGCCCACGTCGCCGAGCGCCAGGGGCAGCAGGCGGGCCAGGCGCGCGGCGACGGCGGCCTGGCCGGCGGCGTCGGCGATGAGGTCCTCGCGGACCTCCAGCTCCAGGTAGTCGAGCCCACGGCCGATGGCGTGGCGGGGGATGGTGTAGTCGGTCCCGTCCATGGCGTAGGGCTGGTTGTCGCCGACGCAGGGCCGGTCGGGCTCGGCCCGCAGGCGCGCCAGCACGGCGTCGGAGAAGGCCGAACGGCCCAGGTGCAGCACGCCGAACCGCCACGGACGCGGCGGCCCGCCCTGCATGGCCGGCGTGAAGGAATGCAGGGCCACGACGACGGTGGGCCGGCTGCGCGCCGCGCGGGCGTCCAGCTCGGCGGCGATGGCGGCGTGGTAGGGCGTGAACACCTCGGCGATGCGCCGGGCCCGCGCCGCGGCGGAGAGGCCGGCGTTGCCGGGGATGGGCGCGCCGTCGCTGATCTCGCAGATGGCGTCGGGGCGCTCCGGGTCGCGATTGCAGTCGATGACCAGGCGCGACACCGTCTGGGCGATGAAGGTGGCGTCCAGCGCCCGGGCCAGGCGGCGGCCGAGGGCGTCGACGCCGATGTCCCAGGCGATGTGCCGGTCGAGTTCGGCGGCGGGCAGGCCGAGGCCGGCCAGCTCCGGCGGAATGTGGCGCCCCGCATGGTCGCCCAGCAGCAGCAAGGGCGAGGCGGCGCCTGGATTGTGGACAATCATCGCCCGCGGCCGCGTGACCTGCCGCCTGTCATGGACCCGTTAAGGGAATCGACCGCTGATTTGCACAATGCCGGTCGTCTCCATCCGCCACCTGACCGCCTACCGTTATCGCAACCCGGTCGCCTTCGGCGAGCACCGGATGATGCTGCGACCGCTGGAGGCGCACGACCAGCGGCTGATCTCCGCCGAGGTGGAGATCACGCCGGAGCCCGCGCTGCATCGGGAGATCTGCGACCTCAGCGGCAGCAGCGTCGGCGTGGTGCGGTTCGCCACGCGGTCCGACCGGCTGGTCATCGAGAGCCGCGCCTGCGTCGACCACCGGCCGGAAACCGGCTTCGACCTGGAGGGCGAGGACAGCGCCATCGGGCATGCGCCGTTCCGCTATGCGCCGCCGGACGCCGCCGAGCTGGCGCGGGCGCTGGAACGCCGGCACGCCTGCGAGGCCGTGGAGGCCTGGGCGCGCAGCTTCCTGCGGCGCGTCGGCCGCACGCGGATCGCGCCGTTGCTCGGCCAGATGAGCCAGGCGATCCACGCCGACTTCACCTACATGACCCGCCTGCAGGGCCCGCCGCAGACGCCGCAGGCGACGCTGGAGAGCCGCCGCGGCAGCTGCCGCGACTTCGCCGTGCTGATGATCGAGGCGGCGCGCAGCCTGGGCCTCGCGGCGCAGTTCGTGTCCGGCTACATCTATTCGACGTCGCCGAAGTCGGGACACACCGGCGGCGGCCATACCCACGCCTGGGCGCGGGTCTATCTGCCGGGCGGCGGCTGGACCGATTTCGATCCGACCAACGGCCTGATCGGCGGCCGCGACCTGATCCGGGTGGCGGCGGTGGCCGATCCGCGCCACGCCCTGCCGCTGCACGGGTCCTGGGACGGGCTGGCCTCGGACTTCCTCGGCATGGACGTGGAGGTGGATATCGCGGTGGAGATCGCGGTAGAGCCGGAGCTGGCCACGCAACTTCACCCTCCGCTGAGAGTTGCGCGATCGGCTTAACAGTGGGTCCGATGCGCATTCGAGCTGGCTACGAGATCATCTACGAGTGCGGCGCGCCGACCCCGATGGTGCTGCTGCTCAGCGTGCGCCCCGAGCGCGAGGCCGACCTCGAGACGCCGGATGAGTTGCGCGCCGACCCGCCGCTGCCGGTGCGCCGCTACCACGACAGCTTCGGCAACACCTGCAGCCGCATCCTGGCGCCCGCCGGCCGGGTGACCCTGAGCTCCGACTTCGTGATCCGCGACAGCGGCGAGCCCGACCCGACGCCCACCGACGCCGCCCAGGCGGCGGTGGAGGACCTGCCGGACGAGGTGCTGCAGTTCCTGCTGGGCTCGCGCTACTGCGACGTGCAGACGCTGACCCCGCTGGCCTGGGAGCTGTTCGGCCACGAGCCGCCCGGCTGGCCGCTGGCGCAGGCCATCGTCGGCTACGTCCACCGGCGGATCGGCTTCGGCTATGAGCACGCCCGGCCGACGCGCACGGCCTCCGAGGCCCACGAGGAGCAGCACGGCGTCTGCCGCGACTTCGCGCACCTGGCGATCACCCTGTGCCGCTGCATGAACATCCCGGCCCGCTACGTCACCGGCTACCTGGGCGACATCGGCGTGCCGCTGTCGCGCGACGTGATGGACTTCAGCGCCTGGTTCGAGGTCTGGCTGGGCGGCGCCTGGCGCACGCTGGACGCCCGGCACGACAAGCCGCGCATCGGCCGCATCCTGATGGCCCACGGCCGCGACGCCGCCGACGTGGCGCTCGCCACCACCTTCGGCGCCGCCGATCTGGTCGGCTTCAAGGTGATCACCGAGGAGCTGCCGGCGATCTGAAACATCGACGTTGATGGGTCCCGGTCTTCGCTTCGCGAAACCGGGATGACACTGAGAGTTGTCAGGCGACTTCCGCTTGATCCTCGCCGTCGGGGCCCTGCATGGCCGCCGACAGCGCCGCGAACAGCTCGGCGGCGGCGATCGGCTTGGCCACGTGGCCGTCCATGCCGACCGCCAGGTACTGCTCGACCTGGTGGGCCATGGCGTTGGCGGTCAGCGCGATGATCGGGGTGCGCGCCCGGCCGGTCTCGCGCTCCAGGTTGCGGATGCGGGTGGTGGCGGAGAGCCCGTCCATCACCGGCATCTGGACGTCCATCAGGATCACGTCCCACTCGCCGGCCTGCCAGGCGGCCACGGCGGCGGCGCCGTCCTCCACCACCATGGGCTCCAGGCCGAGCTGGTGCAGCAGGGTCTTGAGGACCAGCTGGTTGACGGCGTTGTCCTCGGCGGCCAGCACCCGCAGGCGCATGGGCTTGAGGTCGGTGGGCGGGGCCGGCGCGAGCTGCAGCAGCGGCTTCTCCTCGCCGATCATCGGCAGCGGCAGGCGCACGATGAAGCGCGAACCCTGGCCGACCGTGCTCTCCACGACGATCTCGCCGGCCATCAGCTGGGCCAGTTCGTGGCAGATGGCGAGGCCGAGGCCCGTGCCGCCGAACCGCCGCGTGGTCGAGGAGTCCAGCTGGTCGAACTTCTGGAACAGGCGCGCGAGGTTCTCCGGCGAGATGCCGACCCCGGTGTCGATCACCGCGACCTCCAGCATGTCGCCGTCCCGGCGGGCGGCGACGCGGATCTCGCCCTGGTCAGTGAACTTCAGGGCGTTGGAGATCAGGTTGTAGAGCACCTGGCGCAGCCGGGTGGGATCGCCAAGGTAGCGGCCACGGGCCGGGCCGATGTCGAGGGCGAAGGAGAGGCCCTTCTTGTTGGCCAGCGCCGTGAAGGCCGAATAGGCGCCCTGGGCCAGCTCGCCCAGGTCGAACTCGATGGTCTCCAGCTCCAGCTTGCCGGCCTCGATCTTGGAGAGGTCGAGCACGTCGTTGAGGATGGCCAGCAAGGCCTCGCCGGAGCGGTGGACCACGTCGAGCCGTTCGCGCTGGACCGGCGTCAGCTCGTCGGCGGCCATGGCCTGGGCCATGCCCAGCACGCCGTTCAGCGGCGTGCGGATCTCGTGGCTCATGGTGGCCAGGAAGGCGCTCTTGGCGGTGTTGGCGGATTCGGCGGCGACCTCGCCGGCCTGGGCCTGGGTGCGGGCCTGGCGCAGGACCGTGCGCGAGCGGTCGAGCTGGCGCCGCCCCAGGAAGAAGTAGTTGATCAGGGTGACCAGGCCGGCCGCCACGGTGACCACCTCGGGCAGCGCGATGCCGTTCCGGAAGGCAAGATCGCAGCCCATGTAGAGGAACAGCGCCGCATATGGCGCGATCAGCAGGCGAAACAGCTTCAGGTCGGAATAGTACTGCAGCATCACATAGGAGGCGCCGACGAAGGTGCAGGTCAGCGCGAACACGCCGGCCAGCGGATTGCCGGTGCGCCACAGGGCCAGCAGCATGGCGAACTGCACCATGGTGCCGGCGATGCTGTTGACGGTGATGGCCCGCATGTCGCGCCCGCCCGGGCGGGCGGCGGTGAGCCGCTGGCCGACCAGCAGCCCGGCGCAGACGCCGACCATCCACAGCAAGGTCCAGCCCAGCCCGACGTAGCAGGCCGCGACCGACGCCACCGCCAGGCTGGCGATCAGGCGCGGGATCAGATTGCGCGCCGAGGCCGCGAACAGGTGCACGCCCTGCCCGGTTTGCTTCGGCGACGCATCGCCACGCCCGCTGTCGGCAAGATTGCTCAACAGCCACTCCCCCCAGAGTTATCCCAGTGTTTCCGGGAGTTTCACCGGTGCGGGTTAACCATACGTCAAATTCGCAGACCGCCGATCTTCGAACGAGAGGAGATGGACGGGGCGATCAGCCGGCCGGGAACTGCGGCGAGGTCTTGGGCGGCGCCCAGATGCGCGCGGCGTCGAGGGCCGAGCCCAGCACCAGCCGGCCGCCCAGGTTGGCGCGGCGCATGCCCTCGGCCTCGAACAGGCCTTCGTAGGCGTCGGCGCCGTTCGCCGCCTTGAGGAGCTGGCGCAGGGCGGGCGCGCTGGTCACCGCCTCGGCGGTCTCGGTGAGGCCCACGTCGCGGGCGCCGGCGACGATGACGATGCGGTTGCCGGCCGGTCCCGGGAAGGCGGCGAAATAGCCGAGATCGCGCTGGCTGGACTGGCCCTCCGCCGGCCCGCCCTCCTGGCTCTCGTATTTGCGGCCCGTGCGGGTGTCGATCAGCTCGTCATAGGTCTCGCCGACCCGGAAGCGGGAGCCGGCGAACACCGGATCGCGCAGCAGCTTCAGCCCGGAGAGGTAGCCCACGTAGAGGATGTCGTTGCGCCGCAGCATCTCGGGCGTCAGGTCCGAGGCGGTGATCACCCGGACCTGGTCACGCACGCCGGCCTTGGGCGCCAGCACCGGCATGACGTCGCGCAGGGCCGCCGCGGCGCCCACCGGCAGGTAGGAGAGGTCGAGGTCGCGGTAGCGGCCGACCGCGGCCGGATGGTCCATCAGCCAGGCGTCGAGGTCCTGGGCCGAGTTGACGCCGTACTCGCGCACCAGCCGCCCGGCGCCGGTCGCCTGGTCGATGTCGCCGAAGATGTAGTAGTCGCCCACCACCACCAGCAGCGGCCGGTTGCGGGTCATGAGCTGCGACCAGGGCGCCAGGCGGCGCAGCGGCTCGTAGCCGTCGCGGTGGCTGGCCCACCAGGCGGTCCAGGCGGCGAGGTTGACGGCCGCGAGCAGGCCCAGCGCCACGGCCCAGCGGGCGCGGCCG
>JAQGIV010000019.1 GCA_028290945.1 Phenylobacterium sp.
GGGCGACGCGGTCGCCCCGAAGCCGGCGCAGAAGCCCGCGCCGGCCGCCGCCCGTCCGGCGGTCGTGGCGACGGCCCCGCAAGGCCGCCGCCTGCCGGGCTGGAACCCGGAGCGGAACGCCTATTTCGGCGACCTGCACGTGCACACCAAGCTGTCGTTCGACGCCTATATCTTCAATGTGCGGGCCACGCCCGACGACGCCTACCGCTTCGCCCGCGGCGAGACGATCGGGCACGCGGCCGGCTTCAATGTGCGGCTGAACGGCGGACCGCTGGACTTCGTCGCGGTGACCGACCACTCGGAATACATCGGGGCCATGGAGGAGGCGAACGACCCCTCCAGCGCGATCTCCAAGCTGCCGGTGGTGCAGGGCCTGTTCAGCCCCGATCCGCGACAGATCCAGGCCGCCTTCAACCGGGTCGTGGCCGGCAATGAGGAAGGCTCCCTGCCCAAGGCGTTCAGCGAGCGGCGGATCGTCTCGCGCGCCTGGTCGGAGGTCCAGGCCGCGGCGGCCAAGAACTATGTCCCCGGCCGGTTCACCACCTTCGTGGGCTACGAATACACCTCGGCGCCGCAGCATCGGAACCTGCACCGCAACGTGATCTTCCGCGGGGCCAAGGTTCCGGACCTGCCCTATTCGTCGCTGGCCTCCAACGACCCGGAGAACCTGTGGCGGACCATGGACGGCTGGCGAGGGCGGGGCATCGAGGCGTTGGCCATCCCGCACAACGCCAACGGCTCCGACGGGTTGATGTTCGACAGCGTGCGCCGCAACGGGGCGCCCATCGACCGGGCCTACGCCGAGCTGCGCGCCCGCAACGAGCCGCTCACCGAGATTACCCAGATCAAGGGCACCTCGGAGACCCATCCCAGCCTGTCGCCCAACGACGAATGGGCCAATTTCGAGATCATGGATCGCTACATCGGCTTCAACAAAGCCGTGACCAAGTGGCATGGCTCCTACGTCCGCCAGGCGTTGCTCGACGGCATCGAGCTGCAAGACAAGAAGGGCTTCAACCCGTTCAAGCTGGGCTTCATCGGCTCCAGCGACACGCACAACGCCGCGCCGGGCTCGGTGGAGGAGCCGAACTTCTTCTCCAAGGTGGGCCGGGTCGATGCGACGGCCGCCCAGCGCGGTTCGGTCCCGCCGGGCGGCGCCAGGAGCTGGGACGGGGTTCCCAACGATCCGAGCGCCCAGGGCGCGCGGTTCCAGGAATGGGGCGCGTCGGGCCTGGCCGGCGTCTGGGCCGAGGAGAACAGCCGCGAGGCGATCTACGCGGCGCTGCGCCGCAAGGAGACCTTCGCCACCTCCGGTCCGCGCATCCGGGTGCGGTTCTTTGCGAGCTACGACTTCCCGGCCGACCTCGACCGCCGCGCCGACCTGGTGACCCGGGCCTATGCCCACGGCGTGCCCATGGGCGGCGACCTGCTGGCCTCGAAGGGCAGGGCGCCCAAGTTCCTGGTCTGGGGGGTGCGCGATCCCAACAGCGGCTATCTGCAGCGGGCGCAGATCGTGAAGGGCTGGATCGAGAACGGCGTCGCCAAGGAGCGGGTGTTCGACGTGGCCTGCTCGGATCACCTGACGCTGAACACGGCGACCTGGCGCTGCCCGGCCAATGGCGCCGAGGTCGACCTGAAGACCTGTGCGCCGACCCGTTTCAAGGGGGATGTGGAGCTGCGCACCGTCTGGACCGACCCGACCTTCAATCCGAAGCAGCGGGCCTTCTACTATGTGCGGGTGCTGGAGAACCCCTCCTGCCGCTGGTCGACCTGGGATGCGCTGCGCAACGGCACGCCGCCCAATCCGAACCTTGCGCCGACCATCATGGAGCGGGCCTGGTCCTCGCCCATCTGGTACGAGCCGAGGGCCTGATCCGGTGGCGAGCGTGGCGGGCGTAGCCGCCGGGGCCGCGCGGTTCGCGCCCCTGGTGCGGGGGCTGAAGCGCGTCGCGCGCGAGCCCCTGGTGCATTTCCTGATCATCGGGGGGCTGCTGTTCGCGGGCCTGCAGGCCGTGCGCGCGGCCGAGCGGCCCACAGTGCGCATCGGCGAGCCGGAGCTCAACCAGCTGGTCGCCTACTGGCAGATGCAGAGCGGCCGGTCGCCCACCAAGGCCGAGCTGCAGGCCATCCTGCGCGACCGCATCGACGAGGAACTGCTGGCCCGCGAGGGCCAGCGGCTCGGCCTCGACAAGGACGACCTGATCATCCGCCGCCGCCTGGCCCAGAAGATGGCCTTCGCCAGCGAGGATGTGGGCGCGGTCGCGGAGCCCGGCGAGGCGACGCTGCGGGCCTACTACGCGAAGAATGCCGACCGCTACGCCACGCCGGCGCACATCGCCCTCAAGCAGGTCTATTTCTCGGCCGAGCGGGGTCCCGCCGGCCGCACGGCCGCGGGGCAGGCGCTGGCGCGCGCCCGAAGCCCGTCCGACGTCGGCGCCGAGCCTGTCGGAGATCCCTTCGTCCTGCCGCTCAGCTATGCCGACGTGAGCCTGGACGACCTGATCCGCGACTACGGCGCCGACTACGCCCGCGCCGTGCAGGCCGCGCCGATCGGCGCCTGGACCGGTCCGGTCGCCTCGGCCTACGGCCTGCACCTGGTGAAGGTCGAGCACCGGTCCGGCGCCGCCGTGGCGCCGTTCGAGAGCGTCAGGGCCGACGTGCGCGACGGGTGGCTGGCCGATCGGCGGGCGGCCAACAACGCGGCTTTCCTGCAGGGGCTTCGCAAGCGCTATCGGGTGGTGGTGACGGGCGAGTCGCCGTGAGACTGCTCATCGCCATGGTGGCCTGGTTGGGCCTCGCCACCGCCGCGGCCGCCCACGAGGTGCGCCCGGCCCTGCTGCAGATCGTGGAGACCGGCCCGCACGCCTACGACGTCACCTGGAAGCAGCCGGCGCTGGGCGACCTGGTCATCCACCTCAGCCCCCACCTCTCCGGCGGCGCCCTGGAGGCGGCGCCGGCCTCGGAGAGCGCCGAGCCCGGCTTCGTGGAGAAGACCTGGCGTGTGGCGGGCGGCCCGCCGCTGGAGGGCCAGACGGTCCGCATCGAGGGTCTGCCGGAGACCGTCACCGACGTCCTGCTGCGTGTCACCACCGCCGACGGCCGCCAGATCGACGATGTGCTGAAGCCGTCGGCGCCGTCGCGGGCCCTATCCCTCGCCAAGCCCTCGGGCCTCGCCGTGCCGGCCTATTTGCGGCTGGGCGTCGAGCACATCCTCACCGGCTTCGACCACCTGCTGTTCGTGCTGGGCCTGCTGCTGCTGGTCGGACCGGGCTGGCGGCTGGTGAAGACCATCACCGCCTTCACGCTCGCCCACAGCCTGACGCTGGCGCTGGCGGCGCTGGGCTACATCAGCTTCCCGAGCGCGGTGATCGAGGCGCTGGTGGCGCTGTCCATCGTCTTCGTGGCCACCGAGCTCGCGCCCGGCCGGAGCCGCGACACGCTCGCCCGCCGCCAGCCCTGGCTGATCGCCTTTTCCTTCGGCCTGCTGCACGGCATGGCCTTCGCGGGCGCGCTCGCCGAGATCGGACTGCCGGCCAAGGCCGCGCCCCAGGCCCTGTTGCTGTTCAACATCGGCGTCGAGATCGGCCAGCTCGCCTTCATCGGCGCGGTGCTGGCGCTGCTCTGGCTGGTCCGCCGCACGCCGGCGCGCAACCTCGTCGAACGTCCCGCGCTGGCCCGCTGGGCGCCGCCCTACGCCATCGGCGGCCTGGCCGCCTTCTGGCTCATCGAGCGGGTGGTCGCCGCGGTGGGCGTGGCGGCCTGACCGGAACTCTTGAAGTCCCGCCAGATTTGGTATATACAAGACGTATATCCCAGACGTGGCCACATGACCCGCACCAATCTCTTCAAGTCCAACCGATCCCAGGCTGTGCGCCTGCCGAAGGATGTCGCCTTCCCGGAGGACGTGCATTCGGTGGTGGTACTGCGCGAGGGACGAGGGCGGGTGATCGTTCCGGCCGACGCGGTCTGGGACGATTTCTTCGAGGCGCCGGGCATAGATCTGCCCGAACGCGACCAGCCGTCGGCGCAGACCCGCGAAGACCTCTGATGCTGCGCTACATGCTGGACACCAACCTGTGCATCCGCGTGCTCAGGGACCGGCCGGCGAGTGTCCGCGTACGGTTCAACCGGGAAGCTGACAGCCTCTGCATATCGACCATCGTGCTCACCGAACTGCTGCATGGCGCGGCCAAGTCGCAGCGGCCGGAACACAATCGGCATGAGGTCGAACGCTTCGCCGCCCGACTGGAGGTCTTGGCCTTCGACGAGACCGCGGCGGATCACGCAGCCGACATCCGCGCGGTGCTGGAGCGGCAAGGTCGTCCTGTCGGCGGCTATGACCTGCTGATCGCCGGCCATGCGCGCAGCCGTGGACTGATCGTGGTCACCGGCAATCTGGCGGAGTTCGCGCGCGTCGATGGGCTGAGGTCCGAGGACTGGCTGGCGATAGCCTAGGCCGCCCCCTCCTTCAGGAGCCCGTCGAAATAGGCGACGGTGCGCGTCACACCTTCCTTGAGCTGGATGGTCGGCTCCCAATCGAGGATCGCCTTGGCCTTGGAGATGTCCGGCTGGCGCTGGCGCGGGTCGTCCTGCGGCAGGGGCCGGTGCTCGATCTTCGACTTGGAGCCGGTGATCTCCAGCACGGTCTCGGCCAGCTGCTTCATGGTGAACTCGCCGGGGTTGCCGAGGTTGATCGGGCCGGTGACCTCGTCGCCGGTGGCCATCAGGCGCATGAAGCCTTCCACCAGGTCGTCGACGAAGCAGAAGGAGCGGGTCTGCTGGCCGTCGCCGTAGAGGGTGATCGGCTCGCCCTTCAGGGCCTGGACCACGAAGTTGGAGACCACCCGGCCGTCGTTGGGGTGCATGCGCGGGCCGTAGGTGTTGAAGATCCGCGCCACCTTGATCCGCGTCTTGTGCTGGCGGTGGTAGTCGAAGAACAGGGTCTCGGCGCAGCGCTTGCCCTCGTCGTAGCAGGAGCG
>JAQGIV010000039.1 GCA_028290945.1 Phenylobacterium sp.
CCGGTCATGGCCATCCGGTTGTCGGTGTCGATGTTGATCTTGCGCACGCCGTGCTTGATGCCGCGCTGGATCTCCTCCACCGGCACGCCCCAGGTCTGGGGCATCTCGCCGCCGTACTTGTTGATGATGTCCTGCAGGTCCTGCGGCACCGAGGACGAGCCGTGCATCACCAGGTGGGTGTTGGGCAGGCGCTGGTGGATCTCCTCGATGACGTTCATCGCCAAGACGTCGCCGTCGGGCCGGCGGGTGAACTTGTAGGCCCCGTGGCTGGTGCCCATGGCTATGGCCAGCGCATCGACCTCGGTGGCCTTCACGAACTCCACCGCCTGCTCCGGATCGGTGAGCAACTGGTCGTGGTCGAGCTTGCCCTCGAAGCCGTGGCCGTCCTCCTTCTCGCCCATGCCGGTCTCGAGGCTGCCCAGCACGCCAAGCTCGCCCTCCACCGAGGCGCCGACCCAGTGGGCCATGTCGACGACGGCCTTGGTGACGCGGACGTTGTAGTCGTAGTCGGCGGGCGTCTTGCCGTCGGCCTTCAGCGAGCCGTCCATCATCACGCTGGTGAAGCCGAACTGGATGGCGGTGGCGCAGGTCGCCTCGTTGTTCCCGTGGTCCTGGTGCATGCAGATCGGGATGTCGGGATACATCTCGGCCAGCGCATCGATCAGGTGCTTCAGCACGATGTCGTTGGCGTAGGACCGGGCCCCGCGGCTGGCCTGGATGATCACCGGCGCGTTGCAGGTCGCGGCGGCTTCCAGGATCGCCAGACCCTGTTCCATGTTGTTGATGTTGAAGGCCGGCACGCCATAGCCGTGCTCGGCGGCGTGATCCAGCAGTTGCCTGAGCGTAATCCGGGCCATACCCGCGTTTCCTCGTCTACTGGCTGAGCGCCGCCACCCCGGGCAGCGTCTTGCCTTCCATCCATTCCAAGAACGCGCCGCCGGCGGTGGAGACGAAGGTGAAATCCTCCACCACCCCGGCCGCGTTGAGGGCTGCCACCGTATCACCCCCGCCCGCGACCGCCACCAGCTTGCCCGCCTTGACGAGCTTGGCTGCGTACTGCGCAGCTTCAACGGTTCCCTTGTCGAAGGGTTTCATCTCGAAGACGCCCAGCGGACCGTTCCAGACCAGGGTCTTCGAGTTGGCCATGGCGCGGCACAGGCGCTCGACGGTCTCGGGGCCGGCGTCGAGGATGCGTTCGTCGTCGTCGATGGAGCCCACATCGCGGATCCGGGCCGGCGCGCCGGGCGCGATCTTCTCGGCCACCACGATGTCCAGCGGCAGGAAGAGCTTGCAGTTGTTCTGGCCGGCCAGGCGGATCACGTCGCGGGCGGTCTCGGCCAGGTCCTTCTCGCAATAGGAGGCGCCGACGTCGTGGCCCTGGGCGTAGAGGAAGGTGTTGGCCATGCCACCGCCGATGGCCAGCTTGTCGAGCTTGGTGACCAGGTGCTTGAGCAGGTCGAGCTTGGTGGAGACCTTGGAGCCGCCGACGATGCCCATGACCGGCCGCTCAGGATGGCCAAGCGCGGCGTCCAGCGCCTCCAGCTCGCGGCGCATCTGCTCGCCGGCATAGGCCGGCAGGCGCCGCGCCAGGCCGACCGTCGAGGCGTGCGCCCGGTGCGAGGCGGAAAAGGCGTCGTTGACGTAGAGGTCGCCGTTGGCGGCCAGGGCATCGGCGAACGCGCGGTCGTTGGCCTCCTCGCCCGGATGGAAGCGGACGTTCTCCAGCAGCAGGACGTCGCCGGGCGCCAGCGCATTGACCGCCGTTCGCGCCGCCGGCCCGACGCAGTCCTCGGCGAAGGCGACGGGGACGCCCAGCACCTGGGACAGCGGCTCGACGATGGGCTTCAGGCTCATCGAGGGCACCACCTTGCCCTTCGGCCGGTCGAAGTGGGCCAGCAGGATCACCTTGGCGCCGCCCGCCCGCAACTTCTCGATGGTCGGGACGGCGGCGCGCAAGCGGGTGTCGTCGGTGACCCGGCCGGCCTCCATGGGGACGTTGAAGTCCACCCGGACCAGGGCGCGCTTGCCCGCGAGGTCGGCCTGATCAATCGTCTTGAAGTTCATCAGGAAAACATCCGGTGAATGCCCCAACCCGCCAGGAGGGCTATTCCGTATAGGACCCCGTTCCAAAGCGTCACCGGGAGTACGGGGCGGCCCGCCCCTCGGAGGAACTCACCAAGATCCTCGTCGCCAATCCCGAAGCGCGTCTTCATCCGCTGGGCGACGGCGGCATTTTTGAGATTGAGAAAGACGAATACGACGACCGGCGGGACCACCACGAACCAAAACCATCCGAGCCATCCCGCGGCGAACGTGATCGGGTAAAGCAGTAGAAGTGCCAGGGCCACTCGGCGATCGCCTTAGAGGAACTTCGCCATGTGGACGGCGACGTCGCTCATCCGGGTCGAGAAGCCCCACTCGTTGTCGTACCAGCTGAGCACGCGGCCCAGCCCGCCGTCGACCATCTGGGTCTGCGGCAGGGCGGCGGTCGAGGACGCCGGATTGTGGTTGAAGTCGATGGAGACCAGCGGGTCCTTGGTGACCGCCAGTATGCCCTTCAACGGCCCGTTGGCGGCGGCCTCCAGCGCGGCGTTGATCTCCTGCACGGTCACCTTCTTGCCGGGCACGAACTTCAGGTCGACCACCGAGACGTTGGGCGTCGGCACGCGGATCGAGGAGCCGTCGAGCTTGCCGGCCAGCGCCGGGATCACCAGGCCCAGCGCCTTGGCCGCGCCGGTGGAGGTGGGGATCATCGACAGCGCCGCGGCGCGGCCGCGGTAGAGGTCCTTGTGCAGGGTGTCCAGTGTCGGCTGGTCGCCGGTGTAGGAGTGGATGGTGGTCATGTAACCGCGCTCGATCCCGCAGAGCTCCTGCAGCACCTTGGCGACCGGCGCCAGGCAGTTGGTGGTGCACGAGGCGTTGGAGATCACCAGATCGGCGGCGGTCAGGGTCTCGTGGTTCACGCCATAGACGATGGTCTTGTCGACGCCGTCGGCCGGGGCGGAGACGATCACCCGCTTGGCGCCGGCCTCCAGGTGGGCGGCCGCCTTCTCTTTCGACGTGAAGAGACCGGTGCATTCCAGCGCGATGTCGACGCCGAGCGCCTTGTGCGGCAGCTCCGCCGGATTGCGGATGGCCGTCACCTTGATGGGGGCGAAGCCGGCCACCTCGATGGTGTCGCCGACCACCTTCACCTCGACCGGGAAGCGGCCGTGCACGCTGTCGTAGCGCAGCAGATGGGCGTTGGTCTCCACCGGGCCCAGGTCGTTGATGGCGACCACCTCGATGTCGCGGCGGCCATGTTCGACGATCGAGCGCAGGACCAGCCGGCCGATGCGGCCGAACCCATTGATGGCGACGCGAACGGTCATCTTGAGCCTCTTCCTCTGGTCATCCCGGCGCGCGACGCAGCACGACGCGCGCGCGGGGCGTTCTTCAAGCCTGAGCCCGGCAAGTCAACCCTTGGGAAGCTCAATCCTGACAACGGATTGTGACGGGACACGCCCTCTGGCGGCCCGCGCGATCTCAATTAGAGCTTCGCCTTCGCGGCCGCCGCCACGGCTTCCGGCGTGATGCCGAAATGCTGGTAGAGGGCCTTGTCGGGGGCGCTGGCGCCGAAGCCGGTCATGCCCACGAACACCCCGTCCTCGCCGATGAAGCGTTCCCAGCCCATGCGCACGCCGGCCTCCACCGCCACCCGCACCGGGGTCTCGCCGATCAGCGCCTCGCGGTAGTCGGCGGGCTGGTCCTCGAACAGCTCCCAGCAGGGGACCGAGACCACGCGGGCGCCGATGCCGTCGGCTTCTAAGAGGTCGCGGGCCGCCATGGCGACGCCGACCTCGGAGCCGGTGGCGAAGAGGGTCACCTGGGCCGGGTGGACGGCGCCGGCCAGCTGGTAGGCGCCGCGCGCGCTGAGGTTCTCGCCGATCGGGGTGGTGCGCACCGCCGGGACCTTCTGGCGAGACAGCGCCATCACCGAGGGCGTGGTCTTGGCGTCGAGCGCCAGCTTCCAGCATTCGGCGACCTCCACGGCGTCGGCCGGGCGGAAGACATTGAGGTTGGGCATGGCGCGCAGGGCGGCCAGGTGCTCCACCGGCTGGTGGGTGGGGCCGTCTTCGCCCAGGCCGATGGAGTCGTGGGTGCCCACGTGGATCACCCGGATGCCCATCAGCGCCGCCAGCCGGATGGCGGGCCGCGCATAGTCGGTGAACACCAGGAAGGTCCCGCCGTAGGGGATCACCCCGCCGTGCAGGGCCAGGCCGTTCATCGCCGCGGCCATGCCGAACTCGCGGACGCCATAGTTGATGTAGCGGCCGGCGTAGTCGGGGGCGTCGAGCACCTGGGTGTTCTTGACGTAGGTGTTGTTGGAGCCGGTGAGGTCGGCCGAGCCGCCGACCAGGTCGGGGATCTCGCCGAAGATCGCCTCCAGCACTGCGCCGGAGTGCTGGCGGGTGGCGGCGGCGGGCCTGTTGGCCTCGGCCTCGGTGATGAAGGCGTCCACGCGCTCGAAGGCCTGCGGCGGCAGCCAGCCGGAGATGGCGCGCTGGAACTCAGCGCGGGCCGGCGAGGCGGCGAGCTTGGCCTCCCAGGCCTTGCGCAGCTTGCGGCCGCGGCGGCCGGCGGCGCGCCAGGGACGGTAGACCTCGTCGGGGACCACGAAGGCCTCGTGCGGCCAGCCGAGGTTGGCGCGGGTCGCCGCCACCTCGTCCTTGCCCAGCGCCTTGCCGTGCACGTCGTGGGTGCCCTGGAAGTTGGGCGAGCCCTTGCCGATGGTGGTGCGGCAGGCGATCAGGCTGGGCTTGGCCTGGCGGGCGGCCCAGGCGAACGCCCGGCGGATCTGGCCCGTGTCGTGGCCGTCGATAGCCTTCACCGCCCAGCCGGCGGCCTTGAAGCGGGCGAGCTGGTCGGTGGCGTCCGACAGGCCGACGGCGCCGTCGATGGTGATGCGGTTGTCGTCCCAGAGCACGGTCAGGCGATCGAGCTTCAGCCGGCCGGCCAGGCTGATGGCCTCGTGGCTGATCCCTTCCATCAGGCAGCCGTCGCCGGCCACCACCCAGGTGCGGTGGTCGACCAGCTCCGCGCCGAACCGCGCCGCCATGTGCCGCTCGGCGATGGCCATGCCGACGGCCATGGCCAGCCCCTGGCCCAGCGGCCCGGTGGTGGTCTCGACGCCGGGCGTGTGGCCGTACTCGGGATGTCCGGGCGTCGCCGAGCCGAGCTGGCGGAAGGCCTTCAGCTGGTCGAGGGTCATGGCCTTGAAGCCCGACAGGTGGAGCAGGCTGTAGAGCAGCATCGAGCCGTGGCCGGCCGACAGCACGAAGCGGTCGCGGTCGGGCCAGTTGGGGTCGCCGGCGTCGTACTTCAGGACCTTCGACCACAGCACCGCCGCCACGTCCGCCATGCCCATCGGCATGCCCGGGTGGCCGGAATTGGCGCGCTCCACGGCGTCCATGGAGAGCACGCGGATGGCGTCGGCCATGAGCTTAAAGGGGGCGGGCATCGCGGTCCTGGAATCTTGTCGGGCGGGGGCTGCGGGGGCGGGGTCGCACGCAGGCGCGGCGGGGTCAAGAAAGCGGCCTTCGCAGAAGCCGCGACGCATGCCTAAGATCGCGGCAGATGAGCCCGGTTCGGGGAGGACGAGATGTCCGGCGATAGCGCTCTCGACATCGCCGCCAAGCGGCTGGAACGCGCGGTCTTCCTGCTGGAGCAGCGGCTGGCCGAACGGCTGAAGGCGGCCGGGGCCGAGGCCGGCGGCCTGTTCGACGCCGACCGCGCCAACCTGGCGACCCAGCTCGACGAGGCCCGCGCCCGCGAGCGGGAGCTGGCCGACGCCGGGGCCGAGGCGTCGGCGGCGCTGGGCCGCGCCATCCTCGAGATCCGCCAGGCGCTGAACGGCGCTCAGGAGCACTGACATGGCCCAGGTGACGGTCGAGGTGAACGGACGGCCCTATGCGGTAGGCTGCGAGGACGGCCAGGAGCATCACCTGGTCGAGCTCGCCAAGATGTTCGACCAGCAGGTGCGCCACGTCAGCGAGGACATGGGCCAGCTCGGCGACACGCGGCTGTTCCTGATGGGCGCCCTGCTACTGGCCGACGAACTGGCCGACGCCCGCGCGCGAATGGCGACCGCCCAGGCCGAAGCCGGCCGGGCCCAGGCCGACCGCACGCGGATCGAGGGCCGCGCGGTGGCGGCGCTGGAAGGCGCGGCGGCGAAGATCGAGAAGCTGGCGGCGGAGTAGCGCCGCCTCTCCCTACCCTATCCCTTCTACGCTGCGCGTGGGGGAGAGGCGGGGTTTGTGCTAGTCTCCGGCGACGCTGCGGAGCATGGCCATGGCATCCCTCGACAGTGCGCGTGACCCCGGCTTCTTCACCTCCGACGCCTGGACCTGGTGGCAGGCGCGCAGGCTTGGCTACAACCTGGCGCTGGCGGCGGCCGGCTGGGTGGCCTACGGGCTCGCCGTGGCGCTGAACTACGGCTTCGGCCATCCGGTGTGGAAGGATTGGCGCGGCGGCCTCGGGATGACGATCTTCCTGGGCATCGTCTGGCTGGTGGTGATGGGCTTCGCCAACGTCGCCTTCCTGCTGGGCCCGGCGCTGGAGGGCTGGAGCAAGCCTGCGGACCTCGCCCGCTACCGGCAGACTGCGTGGAGCATGGGCCTGTGGGGCTCCCTCTTCGTGCCCTTCATCTTCCCGGCGGTGCAGCTCGCCATGCTGATCGCGCACAGCTGATTTGCGGCGTCGCTTGAGGAAAGGGTGCGGGGGCACTACCTTGCAAGACGGCGGGTCTGCTGCGGCCCTCGTCGAAGGCGACATATTCCAGCGACCTTAATTCACTCTTAGGGAGCTGTCCCTGGCCGAGATCGTGGTCTCGGGCACACGGCGCCCACCTGGTCTAACCAGGTCGAGGGAATGAAACAGTCCTTCACGGTTCTCGCGGCGCCGCCACATTTTCTCCTGTAGAAGGCCGCGCTGTGACGCTCGCCTTCGACAAGACGGCCCTTCGCCTGCGCATGCGCGGCCTGCGGCGCAGGCTGGCCGCCGAGGCGCCCGACGCCGCCTTCCGCGCCGCCGAGGCCCTGCCGCTCGATCGCCTGCCGGCCTTCGCGATCGCCGCCCTCTACTACGCCCACGGAACCGAGATCGACCCGACGCCGCTCGCCGAGCGGCTGATGGCGCTTGGCGTGACCACGGCCCTGCCGGTGGCCCGCGCCCGCGATGGCCTGCTGCAGTTCCGCGCCTGGCGGCCGGGCGAGTCCTTGGAGCCGGACGCGGTGGGCGTGCCCTCGCCGCCGGAGGGCGCCGCCGTGGTGACGCCGCAGTTGGTGATCGCGCCGCTGCTGGCCTTCGACGGCCAAGGGGGACGGCTCGGCCAGGGCGGCGGTCACTATGACCGGACGCTGGCGAACCTTCGCTCCGGCGGCGAGGTTTTCGTGGTCGGCCTCGCCTATGCGGGCCAGGCGGTGGACGCCATCCCCATGGAGCCGCACGACCAGCGGCTTGACGGGGTGCTCACCGAGGCCGGCTATGTCGATGTCGCAAAGGGATAGTTGATGCGTTTCGCCTTCTTCGGGGATGTGGTCGGCCGCTCGGGCCGCGAGGGCCTGGCCGAGCACCTGCCAGGGCTGCGCCGGCGGCTGGGGCTGGAGTTCGTCATCGTCAATGCGGAGAACGCCGCCGCCGGGTTCGGCATCACCGAGGCCACGGCGCGGGACCTGTTCGACGCCGGCGCCGACTGCCTGACGCTGGGCAACCACGCCTGGGACCAGAAGGAGGCGCTGACCTACATCGCCAGAGAGCCCCGGCTGATCCGGCCGCTGAACTATCCGCCCTTCGCCGGCGCCCCCGGCCGCGGGGCGCAGATGTTCGAGACCACCAGCGGCAAGCGGATCGTGGTGATCAACCTCTTGGGCCGCATCCACATGGACAGCCTCGACGATCCCTTCGCCGCGGTGGACCGCGAGCTGGAGGCCTCGCCGCTCGGGGCCGTCGCCGACGCCCTGGTGGTCGACATGCACGCCGAGATCACCTCGGAGAAGATGGGCATGGGCCATTTCTGCGACGGCCGGGCCAGCCTGGTGGTGGGCACCCATACCCACGTACCGACCGCGGATGCGCAGATCCTGCCCGGCGGCACCGCCTACCAGACCGACGCCGGGGCCTGCGCCGACTACGACAGCGTCATCGGCAACGACAAGGAAGAGCCGCTGCGGCGGTTCACCACCCGCATCTCCGGCGGCCGGTTCAAGCCGGCGGAGGGCCCGGCCACCGTCTGCGGGGTGTTCGTGGAGACGAATGACGCCACCGGCCTGGCGCGCCGCATCGAGCCGATCCGGGTGGGCGGGCGGCTCAAGGAGACCATCCCGAGCGTGGAGAGCGTGAAGGCCTGACCCTTCCACCGCTCGTCCCCGCGAAGGCGGGGATCCAAGCGGGCTCACAACCGCACACGCCCCACCGCTTCCGCCACCAACTCAGCTTGGGTCCCCGCCTGCGCGGGGATGAGCGGAATTATTTTGACGCCGCCGGCGGGACCTTGCCCGAGAGGGCGGCCAGCGTCAGGCGGCCGGTCTTGGCCTTGTCGAGGGCGGTGAAGCGGCGGGTGGTGGCGTGGCGCCATTCCTCCAGGCTCACCCGGCCGTCGAGGTTCTCGTCGGCGATGGCCACCGGCTCCGGCTCGTTGATCAGCGAGAAGCGCGCCGCGCCCTCGCGGCCCGCCCCGGCCGGCGCGCCGCCGCCGCCTCGGCCTTCGC
>JAQGIV010000049.1 GCA_028290945.1 Phenylobacterium sp.
GGCGCCGGCGGGGCGGCCTTGCCGCGGCCGCCGGAATATTCGACCACGGTCATCAGGCCGGAACCGATGCGCAGGCCGCCGCCGGACTGGCGCACGCCGCTGGCGGCCGGCGCCGGGCCGCCGCCCAGGAAGGCGTGGGCGGCCATGGTGTGGACCAGCTGCGGCTCGGCCTCGCCGGTGCGCCGGAGCGCCAGCGACAGGGTGCCGAGCGTCGAGGCGATGGCCAGTTTCTGGGCGTCCTCGACGGACACTTCGAGGGTGGCGTTCTTCGGCTCGGCGGGCTTGTTGGCGGCCAGGTCGGCGTTGAGGTCGATGCCCAGCACGCGGGCGTTCTGGATGACCACGTCGGAGACGTAGCTGCGGTTCTGGGCGGTGGGCGTCAGGTCGCGCATCAGCACCACGTCGACCCGGTCGCCCGGCAGGGCGTGGCCGCCGGCCCCGGTGACGTCGGTGACCCGCAAGGTGTAGGCCCGCAGGCCCTCGGCGATCTCGGCGGCCACCGAGGGCCGGGCGCCGGGCCCCGACAGCTTGCCGGGCAGCACGGCCTCGTGGGCGACCATCGGCTGCAGGGCGACGGGCGGGCCGCCGTGATCCGTCGACAGCACCAGGGCGACGGTGGTGAAGGAACCCTGCGGCGCCACCTCGGGCGGCACGCGGGCGATGGTCAGCATGCCGGGCTCGAGCTTGTCGCCGTACTTGATGTCCCTGGCGGCCACCACGATGGGCACGCCGGCGGTGAGGTTCACCACGCCGGGCCTGGCGGCGGCCTGGTTGGGCAGCACCGTCTTGGCCACGAACAGAGCGCCCAGGCCCAGCACCGCGGAGGCGCCGAGACTGACGATGGTGATCATTCGCATATGCCAAAGCCCACGGAAACTATGAGGTCGTTCATAGGGTTACCGGCCGCGCCTTGCGATATCGCCAACAAACGCGGTGAACGCCGGGGAAACCATGCCGAGCGGTGGTTGCTCGCCTCTGGCGAGTCGTCCCTCCCCTAAAGAGGAGGGATGGAATACGGTCCGCCCCCTCAACCGAGAGGGACGACCATGAAGCTTCGGCGTTTGGGGGCCTCGGGCCTGAAGGTCAGCGAGGTGGGCCTGGGCTGCAACAACTTCGGCATGCGCATCGACGAGAAGCAGACTGAGGCCGTGGTCGATGCCGCGATCGATGCGGGGATCACCCTGTTCGACACCGCCGACATCTACGGCGGGACCAAGTCGGAGGAGTTCCTCGGCAAGGCGCTGGGCAAGAAGCGCAACAAGATCGTGCTGGCCACCAAGTTCGGCATGCGGATCGGCGACAACGAGGCCAAGAAGGGCGGCTCCCGGCGCTGGATCGTGCGTGCGGTGGAAGACAGCCTGGGGCGGCTGAAGACCGACCACATCGACCTCTACCAGTTCCACCAGCCGGACCCCGAGACGCCGGTCGAGGAGACGCTGCGGGCGCTGGACGACCTGATCGCGGCCGGCAAGGTGCTCTACATCGGCAACTCGAATTTCGCGGGCTGGCAGATCGCCGACGCCCATTGGAAAGCCGAGACCGCGCACTGGACGAAATTCGTCTCCGCACAGAACCAGTACTCGCTGCTGGAGCGCCGCGTGGAGCATGAGGTGCTGCCGGCCTGCGAGCAGTTCGGCCTGGGCTTCCTGCCGTTCTTCCCGCTGGCCTCGGGCCTGCTGTCCGGCAAGTACAAGCGCGGCGAGGCGCCGCCGGAGGGCACCCGGCTGGCGGCCTGGGGCCCGCGCGGGGCTCAGGCGCTGAACGACAAGAACTTCGAGAAGCTCGAGAAGCTGGAGGCCTGGGCCGGCGAGCGCGGCCACACCCTCCTGGAGCTGGCCTTCGCCTGGCTGCTGGGCCACCCGGCGGTCTCCTCGGTGATCGCCGGCGCCACCTCGTCGGAACAGGTGCAGGCCAATGCGGCGACGGCGGACTGGGCGCTGACCCCGGATGAGGTGGCCGAAGTCTCCAAGCTCGTGGCCTGATAATTTTCCCCCGCTCGTCCCCGCGAAGGCGGGGATCCAAGCGGTGATTGGGGTTGCTCGACGCAGCGTGACCTGCTGCTGATTCAGCTTGGGTCCCCGCCTTCGCGGGGATGAGCGGGTTTTTTATGTACGACCTGTTGAAGGGCCTGCGGGTGGTGGAGGGCTCGGCGTTCGTGGCCGGGCCGACCTGCGGGCTGTATCTCGCCCAGTTCGGGGCAGAGGTGATCCGCTTCGACAACATCGGCGGCGGGCCGGACTTCCGCCGCTGGCCGCTCGCGGAGAACGGATCGAGCCTCTACTGGGAGGGGCTGAACAAGGCCAAGAAGTCGGTGGCGCTGGACCTGACCCGGCCGGAGGGGCGGGAGATCGCCCAGCGGCTGGCCACCGCGCCGGGCGATGAGGCCGGGCTGTTCGTGACCAATTTCCCGGTGGACGGCTTCCTCTCCTACGAGCAGCTCACCAAGCGCCGCGCCGACCTGATCTGCCTGCGGGTGATGGGCTGGGCCGACGGCTCGCAAGGCATGGACTACACGATCAATGCGGCGCTCGGCCTGCCGCAGATGACCGGCCCGGCGGACGACGAGCGGCCGGTGAACCATGTGCTGGCCGCCTGGGACCTGCTCACCGGCGCCTGGTCGGCCTTTGCCCTGGTCTCGGCGCTGATGGCGCGGCAGCGGGACGGCAAGGGGCGCGAGATCCGCGCGCCGCTGTCGGACGTCGCGGCGGCGACCATGGCCAACCTGGGCTTCATGGCCGAGACCCTGATGACCGGCCAGCAGCGGCCGCGGATGGGCAACGACATCTACGGCGCCTTCGGCCGCGATTTCACGACCCAGGACGGCGAGAAGCTGATGCTGATCGCCATCACGCCGCGGCAGTGGGCCAAGGCGCTGGAGGCGCTGGGCATCGCGGGCGAGGTCGCGGCGCTGGAGGGCGAGCTCGGCCTGTCGTTCGCCACCGACGAGGGCCTGAGGTTCACCCATCGCGACCGGCTCTATCCCCTGTTCGAGCGGGCCTTCGCGGCCAGCACCGCGGCCGAGCTGACGCCGGCCTTCGACGCCGGCGGGGTCACCTGGGGCGCCTACCAGCCGCTGGAGGCGGCGCTGCAGGACCCCCGGCTCTACAAGGACAATCCGCTGTTCCAGGCCGTCCGCCACCCCAGCGGCCTGACCTATCCGGCGCCCGGCGCGCTGGGGACTATTCCGCAGGACGAGCGCCGGCCGGTCGCGCCGGCGCCCCGGCTGGGCGAGCACACCGACCAGGTGCTGAGCGAGGTGCTGGGGATGAGCGCCGCGGAGATCGGGCGGCTGCACGACCAGGGCGTGGTCGGATGATGAGGTGGCTGGGTGTTCTCGCGGCCGTTGCGCTGGCGGGCTCCGCCGCCGCAGCGGGTTACAAGGCGCCGCGCAATACCTATGGCCAGCCGGACCTCGGCGGGGCCTGGAATTCGGACTACAGCCTGCCCCTGGAGGCGAGCCCCGGTTTTCCGAAGCTGGTCCTCAGCGAGGCCGAGGCCGATGACTTCGCCCGCAAGCTGGCGGACGAGGTGAAGAGCTACGCCTCGCTGCGGATCGACGGGGAGGTCGCCGACCTCGCCGAGCACAACGCCAGGACGGGGCGCCCGATGGTCAGGGGCGAGCGGCGCTCGCGGCAGGTGGTGCTGCCGGCCGACGGGGTCATTCCGCTGACGCGCGTCGCCCGAGGGCAGGTGCGGTTCGTGGAAAACATCCTGCGCCACGCCGACGAGCCGCCGTTGCCGGCCAACAATCCGGAGGAGCGGCCGAACTGGGAGCGATGCCTGGCCGGCCAGGGTCAGCCGCCGATCGCCATCACCACCAACATCAACCCCCGCGAGATCCTGCAGACCAAGGACGCGGTGGTGATCCTCAGCGAATACGGACCGGACCTGCGGATCATCCCGTTCACCGACCGGCACGGCCCGGCCATCTTCAAGTCGACGCTGGGGGATTCCATCGCCCGCTGGGAGGGCGAGACCCTAGTGATCGAGACGGTCCGGCTGCCCGCCGCCGACACGATCCGGCCGCTGCCGACCCTGCTGGTGCCGCCGAGCGCGGTGGTGGAGGAGCGCTACACGCGGGTGTCGGACAAGGAGCTCGTCTACCAGTTCACGGTGAAGGACCCGGCGATCTACACGGGGCCCTGGCTGGCGGAATATTCGCTCTACCGGACGGCCCAGCCGATCCTGGAGTTCGCCTGCCACGAGGGGAATTACTCGCTGCCGAACATCCTGGCGGGGGCGCGGGCGCGGGAGCGGGCGCAGAAGTAAGATCGACCCCACCCCTTCCGTGTCATCCCGGTTTTGGCCGCAGGCCAAAGACCGGGACCCATAAGCGCCGGATCGCGGAGGTGGCCCGCTGCGTCGCCACCGCGCTTTCTCCTGAGCCTTCGACGTCCATGGGTCCCGGTCTTCGCGTTCCGCGAAACCGGGATGACACCGTTGTTGAAGTGGCCAAGCTCAATCGCAAGGCCCATCTCTCGGGTCTGGACGACGGAGGATGCCATGGCGCGCGCGGCGACGAAGACCACGGGCAAGCCCGACATCTGGCTGGCGAGCGGGGTGCGGACGCCGTTTGCACGGGCGGGCGGGGTGTTGGCCAAGCGCGACGCGCTGCAGCTGTCGGTTCCGGTGGTGAAGGCGATGCTGGAGCAGGGCGCGCGGCCGGACCTGGCGGTGTGGGGCGCGGTGATCCCCAGTCTGGGCTGGAGCAACATCGCCCGCGAGGCGCTGGTGGAGGCCGGCGTCGACCGGACCATCCCGGCCTTCTCCACGGTGATGGCCTGCTCCACCAGCATGGTCGGCGCCTTCGAGGCGGCCGGCATGCTGGACGACCGGGGCCGCAGCCTGGCGCTGGTCGGCGGCGCCGAGAGCATGAGCCGGGTGCAGGTGGGGCTGTCGCAGGGGCTGTCCGACGACCTGCGCGGGGTGATGGAGGCGCGCGGCTTCGAGGGCAAGCTGAAGGCGCTGGGCCGGGTGAAATGGTCGGAGGTCGGGCTCGACATCCCGCAGATCAAGAACCGGGCGACCGGCAAGTCCATGGGCGAGCATACCGAGGAGATGGCCAAGGGCTGGGGGATCAGCCGCGCCGAGCAGGACGAGATCGCCCTGGCCAGCCACAGCCGCGCGGCGGCGGCCTGGACCAACGGCTTCTTCCACGACCTGGTGCTGCGCCTGGACGAGACCGGCCGCGACACCACCATCCGCGCCGACACCAGCCTGGAGAAGCTCGGCAAGCTCACCCCGTCGTTCGACCGGACCAGCGGCGCCGGCACGCTCACCGCCGGCAATTCCTCGCCGCTCACCGACGGCGCGGCGGCGGTGTGGGTGGCGACGGAGCAGGGTTTGGAGCGGCTGCCGGCCGCGACGCCGCGGGTCCGCTTGATCGACTACGAGGTCAACGCCATCGACCTGTTCGAGGAATATCTGCTGATGGCGCCGGCCTATGCGATCCCACGGCTCTTGGCGCGGCACGGGCTCAAGTACGAGGACATCGCATTGTGGGAGATCCACGAGGCCTTCGCGGCCCAGGTGGCGACCCACATCAAGGCGCTGCAGGACGCGAGCTTCCTGAAGGACAAGGTGGGCGTGACGGCCAAGTTCGGCCGCTTCCCGGTGGAGCGGATGAACCCCAACGGCGGCTCGACGGCGCTCGGCCACCCGTTCGGCGCCACCGGCGCGCGGATCCTGTCGCAGGCGGTGAAGGAGCTGGCGGCGATGCCGGCCGGCGCCTGGGCGGTGGTCAGCATCTGCGCCGACGGCGGCCAGGGAACGGTGGCGCTGCTGCGGAACGGCTAGTCAGCCTTCAACCGCGGAAAACGCAGACGGACGCAGAACAGTTTCTGCGTTTTCGGCGCCTATCTGTGGTTGGACCGACAGCGCCACGCGCTTTTGCGCCGCCAATTTGCTAGGCGGCGGGGTCGAGGGTGGCCAGCACCGCGCCTTCGACCACCTGGTCCCCGACCTTGGCGGAGAGGGTGGCGAGCTTGCCGTCGAAGGGGGCGGTCAGGGCGTATTCCATCTTCATGGCTTCGAGGGTGAGCAGGGTCTGGCCCTTGGCGACCGTGTCGCCGACCTTGACGGCGACGGCGGTGACCTTGCCGGGCATGGGGGCGCGGACCTGGCCGTCGCTGGCGCCGCCCTCGGCCTGGTCGGCGCTGGGCGGATGGGTGGCGAAGGCGAAGGCTTCGCCCGCCTCGAAGACCACGATCTCGTCGGCCTCGGTGACCAGGACCGAGCGCGGCTGCACGTCGTCCACCACCTCGCAGACCACCGCCTCGCCGCCCCGGAACAGGCGCACGGAGGTGGAGGGCTCGGCGTTGAGGCGGAAGCCGGCGAGCTCGCGCCAGGGGGAGGGTTCGGCTTCGATCAGGGCGTCGTCGCCGGCCAGCATGGCGCCGGCGGCGGCCGCGGAGAGCGCGGCGGCGGAGGGCTCGGCGGGGTCGGTGAGGGCGGCCAGGTTGCGGTCGATGAAGCCGGTGTCCACGTCGCCGGCGATGAAGTCGGGGGTCTCCAGGCAGCGGCCGAGGAAGTTGGCGTTGGTCCGGACCGGCCAGACCTCGACGTCCTCGCAGGCCTGGGCCAGCTCCATCAGCGCGGCGTCGCGGGTGGGGGCGTAGGCGATCAGCTTGGCGATCATCGGATCGTAGAAGGGGGTGACCTCGCCCTCCTCCTCGACGCCGGTATCGACGCGCAGGTTCGCAGGCAGGCGAAAGTGGTCGAGCCGGCCGGTGGAGGGCAGGAAGCGGCCGCCGGCGGTGTTCTCGGCATAGAGCCGGGCCTCGACGGCGTGGCCGGTGAGCCGGATCTGCTCCTGCTGCAGCGGCAGCGGCTCGCCGGCGGCGACGCGCAGCTGCCATTCCACCAGGTCGAGGCCGGTGACCATCTCGGTGACCGGATGCTCCACCTGCAGGCGGGTGTTCATCTCCATGAACCAGATGCGGTCGGCGCGCAGGCCGTCGGAGGCGTCGGCGATGAACTCGATGGTGCCGGCGCCCTGATAGCCCACGGCCAGGGCGGCCTTGACGGCGGCGCTGGTCACCGCCTCGCGGGTGGCGGGGTCCATGCCGGACGCCGGGGCCTCCTCGATGACCTTCTGGTGGCGACGCTGCAGGGAGCAGTCGCGCTCGTAGAGGTGGACCGCGTTGCCGTGGGCGTCGGCGAACACCTGCACCTCGATGTGGCGCGGGCGGGTGACGTAGGTCTCCAGCAGCACCCGGTCGTCGCCGAAGGCGGCCTTGGCCTCGCGCCGGGCGCTGGTCAGCGCCGCCTGGAATTCGGCGGGGTCATCGACCCGGCGCATGCCCTTGCCGCCGCCGCCGGCCACAGCCTTGATCAGCACCGGATAGCCGATGCGGCCGGCCTCTTTCGCCAGCACCTTGTCGTCCTGGTTTTCGCCCAGGTAGCCCGGCGTCACCGGCACCCCGGCCTGCTGCATCAGCGCCTTGGCGGCGTCCTTCAGGCCCATGGCGCGGATGGCGGCGCTGGGCGGGCCGATCCAGATCAGGCCGGCGGCGATCACCGTGTCGGCGAAGTCGGCGTTTTCGGAGAGGAAGCCATAGCCCGGATGGATCGCTTCGGCGTCCGTGGCCTTGGCGGCGGCGATGATCTTTTCCGGCACGAGATAGCTCTCCCGCGCGGCGGCGGGCCCGATCAGCACGGCGCGGTCCGCATCGGCCACATGGGCCGCGCCGGCGTCGGCTTCGGAATAGACCGCGATGGTCTCCAGGCCCATGCGGCGGGCGGTGGCGAACACCCGGCGGGCGATCTCGCCGCGATTGGCGACCAGGACGGATTTGAACATGGCGGCCTCTATCATCACGCCGTGGCGATGCCGACCA
>JAQGIV010000081.1 GCA_028290945.1 Phenylobacterium sp.
GCCGCGCGGATCGGCGCCGACGGCGTCCACCTGCCGGAGCGGCTGGCGGGCCGTGCGCGCCGCATCCGCCGCCCGGGCTGGATCGTCACCTGCGCCGCCCACTCACTGGCCGCCGCGCGCCGCGCCAAGGCGGCTGGGGCCGATGCGGCGGTGGTCTCGGCGGTGTTCGCCAGCGACAGCCCCTCGGCCGGCCCGCCGATCGGGCCAGTGCGGCTGGCCCTGCTGGTGCGGCAGGCCGGGCTGCCGGTCTATGGCCTGGGGGGGATCAACAACAAAACGGCGCGGCGCCTGATCGGCGCGGGCCTGGTGGGACTAGCCGCCGTCGGCGGTCTTAGAACTTGAACTGGGTCTCGAGGCGGACGCGGGGCTGGCCGGCGTCGGGGGTCAGCTTCTGCAGGCCGGGGGCCAGCTGCTGGTCGCCCAGGGCCACCGCGCCGCCGACCCGAAGGCTGGGGGTGATGCGGTAGTAGGCGCCGGCCTGGATGTCGTTCAGCGTGCCGGGCCGGGTGTCGGGCTGCTGCAGGTTCAGCGTCACCCCCCAGCGGCCGCGCCGCGCGTCGAGGTTCAGCGCCTTGGGGCCGGTCACGGTCGAGACCGCCTCCGGACGGACCGTGAAGTCCACCGGCTTGGCCGGCGCATCCGCCGCCTGCGCAACGCCGGCCGCGCCGCCCAACAGGGCGACGGCGCCGAGGATCGCAGCGGTGGAGCGAGCGAGCATGCCCAAGATGTAGTCCCTCGTGACCAAGATTGCAGCCGCCGCGTGTCAGTCGGCCGCATGGTCGAGGTCGATTACAGACCGATCCGGCGCAGGGTCAACCGACTCGCGGCCCGCAAGGTCCCCGTTAACCTCGGAAGCTCCGCCGCTGTGGCGAATGGGCCACGCGATTCCTGTTTGGCGCCGGCTTGGGCGTTGTTATAGAGGGCGCGGCGCGGGGCGGCGCCGTGGCGTTCCAAGTTCGACCGTCGCGGAAAAATCTAACGGAGACGGATGCATATGCCGTTTGTGCGCGGAGTTTGGATGCGGCGTGTTTCGGCCGGCGCGGCGGTGACGGCCGCCTTGGGCCTGGCCGCCTGCTCGACCCCCCACCTGTTCGGCTCCCGGTCGGCCAATGTGCCGGATCCGTCGAAGGCCGCGTCGGTGTCGGTGAACGGCTACCTGTGGCGGGCCGCCCTGGATACCCTTTCGTTCATGCCGCTGGCCTCGGCCGACCCCTACGGCGGGGTGATCATCACCGACTGGTACATCAATCCGGAAAAGCCGGACGAGCGCCTCAAGTGCACCGTCTACATCCTGGATTCGCGCCTGCGCGCCGACGGTCTGAACGTCTCGGTGTTCAAGCAGACCAAGGACGCCGCCGGCGGCTGGGTCGACGCCCCCGTGGCCGCCCAGACCGAGACGGACATCGAGAACGCCATCCTGACGCGGGCCCGGCAGTTCCGACTTTCGAACATCAAGGGCTGATCAGCCCTCTGATTCTTCGAAGGTCGCCGGCTCTCGAAACAGGCGGTTGACCGGACTCCCCCATCCAGTCCAAAGGCCGCCTGTCATGGCCCGCTACAATCCCAAGGAAACCGAGCCCAAATGGCGTGAGGCCTGGGCGGCCGTCGATGCGTTCCGCGCCGACGTCGATCACTCGCGGCCCAAGTACTATGTGCTGGAGATGTTCCCCTATCCGTCGGGGCGGCTGCACATGGGCCATGTGCGCAACTACGCGCTGGGCGACGTGATCGCCCGCTTCAAGCGCGCCCGCGGCTTCTCGGTCCTGCATCCCATGGGCTGGGACGCCTTCGGCCTGCCCGCCGAGAACGCCGCCATGGAGCGCGGCGTCGATCCCCGCAGATGGACCTACGACAACATCGCGCGCATGCGCACCGAGCTGCAGCAGCTCGGCCTCTCCATCGACTGGTCGCGCGAGTTCGCCACCTGCGACGTGGAGTACTACGGCCAGCAGCAGGCGCTGTTCCTGGAGCTCTACAACCGCGGCCTGGTCTATCGCCGCGAAGCCACCGTCAACTGGGACCCGGTCGACCAGACGGTGCTGGCCAACGAGCAGGTGGTCGACGGCCGCGGCTGGCGCTCCGGCGCTGTGGTCGAGAAGCGCAAGCTGAACCAGTGGTTCCTGCGGATCACCGACTACGCCGACCAGCTGGTGGACGACCTGGCGAGCCTGGAGCGCTGGCCCGACAAGGTCCGGCTCATGCAGGAGAACTGGATCGGCCGCTCCAAGGGCCTGCGCCTCGCCTTCCGCTTTGCGGACGACCCGCCACCCGGCTTCGACGAGGGCGTCGAGGTCTATACGACGCGGCCGGACACCCTCTATGGCGCGAGCTTCGTGGGCGTGGCGCCGGACCACCCGCTGGCCGAGCTGGCGGCCAGGTCCGACCCCAAGGCCGCGGCCTTCGTCGAGAAGTGCCGCCACGGCGCCGTCTCCGAGGCCGAGATCGAGACCCAGGAGAAGGAAGGCTATGCCACCGGCCTCTATGTGACCCATCCGTTCGACCCGGATTGGCGGCTGGAGGTGTGGATCGCCAACTTCATCCTGATGGACTACGGCACCGGCGCGATCTTCGCCTGCCCGGCGCACGACCAGCGCGACCTGGATTTCGCCCGCAAGTACGCCCTGCCGGTGTTGCCGGTGGTGCTGCCGCCCGGCGAGGACCCTGCGGTGTTCCAGATCGGCGACGAGGCCTATGTGGGCCCGGGTGTGATCTACAATTCCGGCTTCCTGGATGGGCTCGACATCGAGACGGCCAAGCAGACGGCCATCGACCGCATCGAGGCCCAGGGCCAGGGCCAGGGCGCGACGGTGTTCCGCCTGCGCGACTGGGGCGTCGCGCGCCAGCGCGGCTGGGGCTGCCCGATCCCGGTGGTGCACTGCGAGACCGACGGCGTCGTGCCGCTGCCGAAGACCGCCCTGCCGGTCGAGCTGCCCAAGGACCCGGACTTCGGCAAGCCCGGCAATGCGCTGGCCCGCCACCCGACCTGGAAGCAGGCCACCTGCCCGATCTGCGGCGGCCCGGCGACGCGCGAGACCGACACCCTGGACACCTTCGTGGATTCGTCCTGGTACTTCGCCCGCTTCGCCGACCCGCACGCGGCCGAGCCCATCGACAAGGCCGCCGCCGACTACTGGTTGCCGGTCGACCAGTACATCGGCGGCATCGAGCATGCGGTGCTGCACCTGCTCTACGCCCGCTTTGTCACCAAGGCCCTGGCCGACGAGGGCCGGCTCTCCGTGCGCGAGCCGTTCGCGGGCCTGTTCACCCAGGGCATGGTCACCCACGAGACCTATCGCCGGCAGAACGGCGAGTGGCTGGAGCCCGCCGAGATCAAGCTGACCGTCGAGGGCAAGACCCGCCGCGCCAAGCTGGCCGGCAGCGGCGAGCCGGTGGTGATCGGCGACGTCGAGAAGATGTCGAAGTCCAAGAAGAACACCGTGGCGCCGGAGGAGATCTTCGACGTGTTCGGCGTCGACGCCGCGCGGCTGTTCGTGCTCTCCGACTCGCCGCCCGAGCGCGACGTGCAGTGGACCACCGGCGGCGTCCAGGGCGCCTGGCGCTTCGTCAACCGGGTGTGGGACGAGTTCGACAGCCAGCCGGGGGCCGCGGCCGGCGCGATCGAAGGCGATGAGACCGCCCAGGCGATGCGCGTCGCCACCCACAAGCTGGTCAAGGCGGTCACCGAGGCCATCGAGAGCTTCCGCTTCAATTCCGGCATCGCCCGGCTCTACGAGTTCCTGAACCTGCTGAAGGCCAATCCGGCCAAGGGCGCGACGCCGGCCGTGCTGGCCGCCCGCCAGGAGGGTCTCAGCGCCTTCGCCCGGCTGATCGGCCCGTTCACGCCCCACCTCGCGGAAGAGTGCTGGGCGCGGGTCGGCGGTCAGGGCATGGTGGTGGCCGCCGACTGGCCGGCCTTCGATCCGGCCCTGACGGCGGACGCGGAGAAGATCCTGCCGGTGCAGGTCAACGGCAAGCGGCGCGGCGAGATCACGGCCCCGGCGGGCGCCGATGCGGCCCAGGTGGAGAAGATCGTGCTTGACGATCCCGAGATCGCACGGCGCCTTGAGGGCCTGACCATTCGCAAGGTGATCGTGGTGCAGGATCGCATCGTCAACATCGTGGCGGCATGACCCCTCCCTTCCGCTCATCCCCGCGCAGGCGGGGACCCAAGCCGCCTCGGAGCCGCAACATGTCCTCCGGACTTCCTGCAGCCTCAGCTTGGATTCCCGCCTTCGCGGGAACGAGCGGTAGGTGGGTGCGCAACAGCGTGGCGGTCTGCCTGCTGAGCATGGCTGCCGTTTCGCTTTCGGCCTGCGGGTTCGCGCCGCTCTATGCCCAGCCGGGGGTCGCCACCGGCCTCGCGGCGATCCAGGTCCAGGCGCCGGAGGGGCGCACCGGCTTCCTGATGCGCGAGCACCTGGACGACGCCTTCGGCAAGAACCGCGGCGCGGCGCCCGCCTACCACATGCAGCTGGCGCTGGCCGAGCAGCGCTATCCGCGCGGCGTGCGCGTCGACAACGTCGCCACCCGCTACGAATATGTGCTGGTCGCCACCTATGCGCTGACCGCCCTGCCCTCCGGGGCGCTGGCCAAGCGCGGCACGGTGCGGGTCGAGCTCACCTACGACAGCGCCGACCAGCCCTACGCCTCGGTGGCCGCCCAGCAGGACGCCCAGGACCGCGCCGCCCAGGAGGCCGCCCGCCGCATCCAGCTGGAGCTGGCCGCCTGGCTGGCCGAGGGCGCCAAGCCGCCGGGATCGAAGCCGCCGGCGGCCAAGCCCGGCTAGTCCGGGCCCAGGGCGCATGATCCTCAGCAAACGCCCGGATATCGAGCGCTTCCTCAAGGCCCCCGACCCCAAGGTCCGCGCCGCGGTGATCTACGGCCGCGACCTGGGCGTGGTGCGCGACCGTGGCCATGAGCTGGCGGCGAAGATCGCCAAGGATCCCAACGATCCCTTCGACGTGGCCCAGCTCACCGACGGCGACCTCGACGCCGACCCCGGCCGGCTGGAGAGCGAGCTTGTCGCCCAGTCGCTGATGGGCGGCCGCCGGCTGGTGCGCCTGCGGCTCACCTCCGACAAGGCAGGCCCCGACAAGCTGGCCGCCGAGGCGCTCGGCCGCCACGCCGCCGGCGAGCTGAACCCCGACGCCTTCCTGCTGATCGAGGCCGGCGCCCTGGGTCGCGATTCCGCGCTGCGCAAGATCGCCGAGAAGGCCGAGGGCGCGGCGGTCATCCCCTGCTACGAGGACGAGCCCGGCGACGTGGCGCGCCTGGCCCGCGAGCTGCTGGCCAAGGACAACGTCGGCCTCAATTCCGATGCGCTGGCGCTGCTGGTCGCCCGCCTGCCCAAGGAGCGCGGCGTCGCCCGCCAGGAGATGGAGCGGCTGGCGCTCTACCTCGGCCCGGGCAGCGGGGCCATCGCCACGCCGGCCGACCTGGAGGACTTCTTCGGCGTCGAGCCGGAGGCCTCCCTCGCCGACGCCGCCGCCGACGCCTTCGGGGGCCGGGTGGCCGACGCCCAGGCCGGCATCCGCCGCGCCGCCCAGGAGGGCGAGGCCGGCCCCGCGGCGGTGCGCGCGCTGGGCATGCATCTCGGCCGGCTGCGCCGCACCCTGACGCTGGCCAAGGCCGGCGCCGGGCTGCAGGAGGCCGCCAAGGCCTCGGGCGTGTTCTGGAAGCAGGAGCGCGAGTTCCTCCGGCAGGCCCGCGCCTGGTCGCTCGCCGACCTCGACCGGCTGCAGCCGGAGATCCTCGCCGCCGACAAGGCCTGCAAGACCACCGGCTCCCCCGATCAGCTGATCGCCCAGCGCCTGGCCCTGACCATCGCCGGCCGAGCGCGGCGGCTCGGCCTGTAGGCAGCATCGCTTGCGGATCAGCGACCGCCGGGCTTAGCCTCTCCCCAACGACAAGGCCTGGGGAGGTTGGAATGCACCGGATCGCGCTGGCGGCTTCGCTCGCCGCCCTCATGCTGGCGCCGCCGGCTTTCGCCCAGGGGCCGAAGCCCGCCGCCGGCTACCACGCGCCGCGCGCCGCCGACGGCCATCCGGACCTGGAGGGCACCTGGACCAACGCCAGCCTGACGCGGCTGGAGCGCAACCCCAAGTTCGATCACCTGGCGCTCACCGAGGCCGAGGCCGCGCAGATCGAGGGGCGCAACAAGGCGCTGGTTTCCTTGGGCAATAAGCCGACCGATCCGAAGGCCAAGGTCACCGACCTGCCGGCCGACTGTTCGGACAACCGCGGGACCAACTGCAACTACAACGCCGCCTGGACCGATCCCGGCGCCAGCGTGATGCGGGTGGCCGGCCAGCCGCGCTCCGGCTTCATCACCAGCCCGGCCAGCGGCCGCATCCCCATGCGCGCCGGCGTGCGGCCCGCCGCGCCCAACATCCCGCGCGGCGGCGCCGGCGTCAGCGACAATCCCGAGACCCGCGCGCTGGGCGAGCGCTGCATCCTCGGCTTCGGCGGCACCTCGGGGCCGATCATGCTGCCGGTGCTCTACAACAACACCTACCAGATCATCCAAAGCCCCGGCCGGGTGGGCATATTGGTGGAGATGGACCACGACGTCCGCACCATCCGGATGGACTCGCGCCAGCACCTGCCGGCCGGCGTACGGCCCTGGCTGGGCGATTCGGTCGGCTGGTGGGAGGGCGACACCCTGGTCATCGAGACCACCAACTTCCACCCCGAGGAGACGCTGCGCGGCGCCTCCGACCACCTGAAGGTCACCGAGCGGCTGACCCGGGTGGGCAAGGACCGGCTGCACTACGCCTTCTGGGTGGAGGACCCGACGGTGTTCACTGAAGCCTGGGGCGGCGAGTACGAGTTCGCCCGCTCCCGCGGCCCGGTCTACGAATACGCCTGCCACGAGGGTAACTACGGCCTGGTGGGCATCCTCGCTGGGGCGCGGGCCGAGGAGCGGACGGGCGTCAAGACCGCCCCCACCAACATCGACCAGGTCGCCAAGGCCGAAGAGGGCGAAGAAGGCGGGCCGTCCAACTAGGTCTCCCCGCCGTGGCGGCCGGGATCGAACAGCTTCACCGGACGTTCCCCTCCACGGATCGCGAATGAGAGCCCCGACGGGCGCTCAACCTTCGGCGCATCCACGAGGAAACCGCCATGAGCACCAATCGGATCGAAGGCGCCGCCAGGAAGGCGGCGGGCTCCGTCAAGCAGGCCGCCGGCCGGTTGGTGGGCAACGAACGGCTTCAAGCCGAGGGCGCAGCCGAGAAGGCGGCCGGCGCGCTGCAGAACGCCGCCGGCAAGGTGCAAGACGCCGTCGGCAACGCGATCAAGAAGTGACGGGCGATCCGCCGATGACGCGCGGCAGGACCCGGGCGGTGAAGCTCGCCGGGGTCATGGCGGCGATACTGGCGCTGAGCGCCTGCGTCGCCGGATCCGGCGAGGCAGGTCACGCCGCGTCCGGCGGACTGGTGTCGCAATTGCTGCTGGGCTTCTGGCACGGCCTCATCGGACCCGTGACCCTGATCGGCGAGATCATCAACCGCGTCTTCCCGCACCTGCTGCCCTGGCAGGTCCGCCTGTACGAGACCAAGGCGAGTGGAGCGGCCTACGACCTGGGGTTCTACCTCGGCCTGGCCGGCGGTCCCTCGTTCGCCTTCGGCCGCCGCTGGCGCTGAGGGCCGAACGCCGAACTAGCTCGGCCAGGATCATGTGCGCGTCAGGCGCCGGCAGAGCTCGTCGAGCTGCTCCAAGCTGGCGTACCTGATCTTCAGCTCGCCCGAGCCGCCGCGGTCGGCGATCTCCACGGCCATGCCCAGCGCCTCCTCGAGATCGGCCTCCAGGGCGTGGGTGTCGGCGTCCTTGGGCGCGCGGCGCGGGCCGGAGGCCTTCTTCGGCCGGCGCGACGCCCCCTTCGCCAGGGCCTCCGCCTCACGCACGGAAAGCCCTTTGGAAACAATCAGTTCGGCCAGCGCGTCCGGCTCGGCGCTGCTGAGGATGGCGCGCGCGTGGCCGGCCGACAGGCGGCCCGCCATCACATGCTCCTGCACGCCGGCGGACAGCTGCGTCAGCCGCAGGGTGTTGGCCACGTGGCTGCGGCTCTTGCCGACCACCTGGGCGGCCTCCTCCTGGGTGTAGTTCATCCGCCCCATCAGCGCCGAATAGGCCTTGGCCTCCTCCATGGCGTTGAGGTCGGCGCGCTGCACGTTCTCGATGATGGCGATCTCGAAGGCCTGGTGGTCGCCCAGCTCGCGCACCAGGGCCGGCACCGCCTTCAGCCCCGCCCGCTGGGCGGCGCGCCAGCGGCGCTCGCCGGCGACGATCTGGTATTCGCCGGCCCGGCCGTCCAGCGGCCGCACCAGGATCGGCTGCAGCACGCCCTTCTCGCGGATCGAGGCGGCCAGCTCCTCCAGCTCGGTTTCCGGGAACAGGATGCGCGGCTGCGCGGGATTGCGCTGGATCAGCTCGATCGGGATCTCGCGCGCGCCCTCGCCGGCCTGCGCGGCGGCCCCGCCTTCCGCGCCCTCGTCCGCCTCGCCCAGCAGGGCCGACAGCCCGCGGCCCAATCCCCTGCGGCTCTCCGCCATCAACGCCCCCTCAGGCCGCCGCCGCGCGACGATCGCGCTCGCGCAGCACCACCTCGCGGGCGAGCTTCAGATAGGCCTGGCTCCCCGCGCATTTCAGATCGTAGACCAGCGCCGGCTTGCCGAACGACGGCGCCTCGGAGACCCGCACGTTCCGCGGGATCACCGTCTGATAGACCGTCTCGCCGAAGTGGCTGCGCACATCGCTCGCCACCTGTTCCGACAGCGAATTGCGGCGATCGTACATGGTCAGCACCACGCCCTGGATCTCCAGCTTCGGATTGAGCGAGCCGCGCACCAGGTCGATGGTCCGCATCAGTTGGGAGAGGCCCTCGAGCGCGAAGAACTCGCACTGCAGGGGCGCCAGCACCGCATCGGCCGCCACCATGGCGTTGACCGTCAGCAATCCCAGCGACGGCGGGCAATCGATCAGCGCATAGGTGTACTCGCCGGCCTCGCGCAGCGCCTGCATGGCGTCGCGTAGCCGGAAGCTGCGCCGCGCCTCCTGCGCCAGCTCGGTCTCGATGCCGGAGAGGTCCGGATCCGACGGCGTCAGGTCGAGCCCGGGCACGGCGGTGTGGACGATGGCCTGCAGCAGCGATTTCTCGCCCATCAGCACGTCGTAGATCGTGGTCTTGCGCAGCGCGCGGCCGATGCCGAGGCCGGTGGAGGCGTTGCCCTGCGGATCGGAATCGATCAGCAGCACCTTCTCGCCGACGGCGGCCAGCGCCGTGCCCAGGTTGTTGGCCGTGGTGGTCTTGCCCACCCCGCCCTTTTGGTTGGCGATGACCAGCACGCGCAGGGGACGGTCAGCCGGCACGGCGGAGCCTTTTCACGCGGACGATCTGGCCTCTGGGGTCGCTCAGCGACGGCACGATCTGCGCCTCGAATTTCCAAGACTTAGTAGCCTCTTCCAGGTCGGACGCAACATCTTGTCCCTTGAGGAACCAGCCGGTCGCGCCCTTCGCCA
>JAQGIV010000119.1 GCA_028290945.1 Phenylobacterium sp.
GCGAGCGCCGCGGCGCCGGCCCGCAGGGTGGCGCGCAGGCCGGACGGCCGGTACTCGACGGCGGTCTCGCCGTTCAGCTCGCGGGCGGTGACCTGCTCCAGCAGGGTGGCGCCGAAGCCGCGGCGGGTCGGGGTGGCGACGCGCGGGCCGCCGCTCTCGGTCCAGACCAGCTCGAAGCCGCCGTCCGGCAGGCCCTTCCAGCGCAGGTCGACGCGGCCGGCCTCGATGGAAAGCGCCCCGTATTTCACCGCATTGGCGGCCAGCTCGTGCAGGGCCAGCGCCAGGGCGTTGGCGGCGCGCGGGGTGAGGAACAGCTCCGGCCCGTCCCAGCGGGTCTGGCCGGGCGCCAGCGGGCCGAGTTCGGCGGCGGCCAGGTGGTCGATGGCGGCGCCGCGCCAGCGGGCGGCGGTCAGCAGCTCGTTCGCCGAGGCCATGGCCTTCAGCCGGCCGCCGAAATTGGCCAGGAAACCGTCCAGCGAGGTGGTCTGCCTGGCGGTCTGGACGGCCAGGGCCTGGACGGCGGCCAGCACGTTCTTCACCCGGTGGTCCAGCTCGGCCATCAGATGGTGGCGGCGGTCGTCTTCGGTCTGGCGGGCGGTGACGTCCTCGACGATGCCGGTGACGGCGACCGGCCGGCCGGCCTCGTCGCGCACCATGATCCCGGCGCTGCGCAGCCGAACGGTGCGCTGGTCGTCGGGCCGGATGTGGCGGAACTCCACCTCGAAGGCGCCGCCGGCCGCCAGGCTGGCTTCGCGGGAGGCCCGCACCGCGGCCAGGTCCTCGGGGTGGACGTGGACATCCAGCGCCTCGCCGCGCTGCGCCGGGCGCTCGCCCACCGGCAGGCCGGCGATGGCCGACATGTGCGGGCTGATGGTGATCACGTCGCGCCGGATGTCCCACTCGAACTCGCCAAGGCCCGCGGCCTGGAGCGCGAGCTCCAGCCGGCTGCGGGCGGAGAGCGGGGCGACGTCTTGGCGCGTCATGGGTTGAACATAGGACGCGTCGCGGCGATGCGCGACAAGGAACCCTGGGCAGACGACCGCGTTTGGGTCGCCGGATGGGGAGGGGCTATAAGGCTCCGCCTTTGCCGAAGGCCGGAACCGGCTTATCATGACCGACGTTCTGGCAAGCGCCGCCCGGCCCCCGCCGGGGCCTTCTTTTTTGGAGACACGACATGCCTGCGAACGCCGCTGACATCGCCGACGACGCCAAGAACGGCGCCGCCACCGCCGGGCCCCGGATGACGGCCGAGGCCCAGCGCACCTTCGCCGACGCGCGCGCGCGCATCGAGCAGGCGGTGCAGGATGGCCTGGAGCAGCTGCGCACCCAGTCGCGCGCCTATGCCGACACCGCCGGCGAGCAGATCGACCAGGCCCAGCAATACGTCACCGAGCGCGTGCGCGAGCGGCCACTGGCCGCCATCGGCGCGGCGCTGGGCGTCGGCGTGCTGGTCGGGTTGCTGCTCTCGGCCGGGCGTAAGTGATCCTCCGAAGAGTTCTGACAATGATGGCCGCCGTCGCCGCGATCGCCGCGGCGTCGGTGGTCGTGGTCGTTGCGCTGTCGTTCGCCCTCTATGCGGCGCTGCGCGATCTGATCGGGTCGGCGTGGGCGGCCACGGCGGTGGCCGGCGCCTTCGCCGTCCTGGCGCTGATCGTGGCCCTGCTGCTCACCCGCAAGGCCAGGCCGAAGCCCGTGAAGGGCGACGACAGGAACCTCACTGCGCGCCTGGTCGAACTGGCCCGCGAGCGGCCGCTGGTGGCGGCCGGCGCCATGGCCGCGGCCGTGGCCGTGGTCATCCGCAACCCGCGCATCCTGACCGCCGTGCTCGCCGCCGCCATGGCCAGCCGCAAGGCCGAGCCGCCGGCCCGCCGGCGCTAGTCCCCAAGCCCAGTCGGCAAGCTTCACCGCAGGAACAGCTCTGCCTGAGCGGACGTTGACGCACCGCAGGCCATGCGGCCCGCAAACGTCGGCGTCCAATGGACGCGCTTGGAGATACCGCAATGCTAGGCTGGGCCCTGACTTTCCTGGTGGTGGCTTTGATCGCCGCCGTGCTCGGCTTCACCACGATCGCCGGCGCGGCGATCGGTGTGGCCAAGATCCTGTTCTTCGTTTTCCTGGTTCTGTTCGTCGTCTCGCTGGTCATGTCGCTGGTGCGAGGGCGCGGGACCAGTCTCTGACGTTGCGGCTGTCGCCCTAGGGCGACCGTCGGTCCAGCGACCAGGTGCGATACGGCTCGAAGTGCGAGCCGGTCCATCCGAGGGCGGCGATGCGAATCGCCGCCCCTTCTATTTCGACCACGTTGAACCCCGCCGGCACGCCGCGCTCGCGGAGGGAGAGCGTGCCCGCCCCCGCCGCATAGGTCCGCCCGTCGCCGAACGGATAGGGCCAGGCAAAGGGCGCGTGGATGTGGCCGGAGAGCACCAGGTCCACGCGGGCCTCGGCGAAGGCGCGGGCGGCGGCCTTGCCGCCCCAGACCCGGGCGGTCATCGGCCCGCCCAGCATCTCGATCAGCGGATGATGGCAGACCACCACGCGGACGCATTCCGCCGGCGCGGTGTCGAACCAGGCGGCGGCGGCGCGGGCCTGGGCCGGCGCGATCTGGCCCTTCGACCAGTTGAACCGTGGCTGCATCCCGCGGGCGGTGTTGACGCCGCGCACCGCGAAGCCGGCGCCCAGGTGGGTCTGGGCGGCGGCCGGGCCGATCGCCGCCTCGAAGCGGCGGAACGGAAAACCGATCCGCTCGATCCAGGCGATGTAGGGGGCGTCGTGGTTGCCCGGCGTCACCAGCCGCGGCCCCTTCAGGCCGGACAGCCATTCGGCGGCGGCTTCGAATTCGCCGAGCTCGCCGTAGCGGGTGAGGTCGCCGGAGACCACGGTCAGGTCGAACTTGCCGGCGTTGACGTAGTCGCCGGCCGCCGCGACGGCGGCGGCGTTCTCGCCGCCGAAGTGGATGTCCGAGAGATGAGCCAGCCGCACGGCCACGGCTCAGACGTCCTTAGGCAGGGCGAGCATGCGAACCACCGCCGGACGATAGATCACTTCGGCCATGGCGTGCAGCCGGACGAGCTCGCCGTCCAGCAGGGCCGGGATGCCGCCCACCGCCCAGGCGCGGGCCCGCCGGCAGCGCCGCACCTCCACCGCCGGGTCGTCACGCCAGTCGCGGACCAGGGCGTTGATCCCCAGGCGGAAGACGTCGGCCGCGCCGCGCAGGTCGAGGGCGGCGGCCTCCAGGGCCTGCTCCTCGTCGGCCATGACGCGGGAGACCAGCGGGCACCCGAAGATCAGCGCCTCGGCCTTGGCGCGCGGGCCATCTTCGATGGCGTAGCGCAGCCGGCCGCTGAAGGCGCGACGCACGGCCCGCCGCGCCCAGGCCAGGGCCAGCATGGGCTCGCGATAGCGCGCGGCCTCTCGGGCCGGGCCCCAGAGCGCCGGCGAGCCCAGCACCGCGGCCACCAGGAAGGGATGGCCCTCCACCTCGCCGCCACCGAGGGTGCGTTCCTCGCCCTCGGCGAGCGCGACGGTCAGGGCGTCCTGCCACCGGCGCGGGCCGTAGAGCGCGCGGGGCAGCATGTTCATGGTGCCGCCCGGCAAGGGGGCGAGCATTGGCCCGTCCGGCCCGCAGAGCTCGGCGGCGGCCCGCGCCGTGCCGTCGCCCGCCAGGGTGACCAGCAGGTCGGGGCCGGCGTCCACCGCGGCGCGCAGGCAGTTGGTCAGGTCATGGGTCGCAGGCGCGCAGACGTGGGCCTTGAGCCCGTGGTCGGCGAAAATCTTCTCAATCTCGGCCGGCGCGTCCTTGCCGACGCCGCCCGAGGCGAGGTTGGCCACCACCTCGACCCGGCGGATGCGCCCCATGGGGCTTCGTCCTTCGAGGGGTGTCAGCCGGCGTTCGCGGTCTTGGTGCGGGCCTGGTCGGCGGCGTCGCGGATCCGGGCGCCGGCGTTGACGGCGGCCTGGCTGGCGACGGGCTCGGCGATCTGCAGGCCCTGGTCCATGGCCGCGCCGGCGGCGCCGAAGCTGCCGTGCATCAGGGCCAGTCCCAGGACCACGACGCCCACCGCCGCGGCCGCGAAGGTCAGGGTCATGCCGAGCGGATGGCGCTTGCGGCGGCCGCGCTCGTCGCGGCGCCCGCGCTCGTAGGCCTCGCGCAGATCGGCCTTCTCCATCGCATCGGAGGAGAATGTGGCGTCGTCGTCCAGGCGTCCGCCGACCATGGCGCGTGCTCCCATTCTGGTGTTGCGCCGACCCAACGGGCGGTGAAGCTCCGCGGTTCCCCCGGGATCGTCAGGGGAACTGCCGCGCTGGCCTGGCGTTAGGCCGCCCAGGGGACACAAGAAGGAGAGCAAGTATGCTCAAGTCATTGATCGCGCTCGCCGGCGCCAGCGTTCTGGTTGCGGCCTGCGCGGACGACCCGCACACCACCAACACCGCCCTCGGCGGCGCCGCGCTCGGCGCGGTGGCCGGCGCGGTGATCGGCAATAACGTTTCGGGCGGCAGCACCCTCGGCGGCGCAGCCATCGGCGCGGCGGTCGGCGGCGCAGTCGGCGCGGTGAAGGGCTGCCACGACCAGGGCGGTTGCGGCGCGGCCACCGCCCCCAACCGGCGTCAGTACTACGATGACCGGGCGAGCCGGTATTACTACTATGACCCGGCGACCGGCCGGTATTTCTGGGAAGACGGCACGCCGCGCTACTAGGCGGACCCGATCTCGGACGATCGACAGGGGCGGCTGGATTTCCGGCCGCCCCTTGTCGCGCCCGCTGCAGGGCTGGAGGGGCTAGACGATGAAGACCGCGATGATGCTGACGGCGGCCGTGGCCGTGCTTGCAGCCAGCGGCTGCGCGACCGTGCAACAGGCCCGCGCGCGGCTGGTGAAGACGCCGCCGCGCTGCGTCGACCAGACGGTGGAGATCTATTTCGCCGCCGACCAGGCCGAGCTGACGCCGGAGGGCCGGATGGTGATCTCCCAGGCGGCCCAGGCGACCCGGGCCTGCAAGGTGAACGCGATCGAGGTGCTGGGGCTGGCGGACGCCGCCGGCCAGCCGGGCGCCAATCTCGAACTGTCCCGCAGGCGGGCGCAATCGGTGACGGCCGCGCTGACGGCCAACGGCCTGCCGGCCGCCGACTTCAAGGTGAGCGCCGCCGGCCAGGCCGGCGCGACCACCGCCGGGGGCCA
>JAQGIV010000140.1 GCA_028290945.1 Phenylobacterium sp.
GGGCCGGGGTGACACCAGGCGAGCCGAACGCCTATATCCCGCCCATGAGCAACACCGCCTCCGACCCCGTCGTCATCGCCAGCTACGCCCGCACGCCCATGGGCGGCTTCCAGGGGGTGTTCGCGCCCGTCAAGGCCACCGACCTGGGCGCGGCCGCCGTGCGCGCCGCCGTCGAGCGGGCGGGCGTCGCCCCCGACGCCGTCGAGCAGATCCTGATGGGCTGCGTGCTGCCGGCGGGGCTCGGCCAGGCGCCGGCCCGCCAGGCGGCCATCGGCGCCGGCCTGCCCACCTCGGTGGAGGCCACCACGGTCAACAAGATGTGCGGCTCGGGCATGCAGGCCGCGATCCTGGCCGCCGACAGCCTGGCGGCCGGCACGGTGGACGTGGTGGTCGCCGGCGGCATGGAGAGCATGACCAACGCCCCCTACCTGTCGAAGTCCCACCGCGCCGGCGCCCGCATCGGCCACGACCAGATGTTCGACCACATGTACCTGGACGGCCTGGAGGACGCCTACGAACCCGGCCGGCTGATGGGTTCCTTCGCCGAGGAGACCGCCAAACAGTACCAGTTCACCCGCGAGGCCATGGACGCCTTCGCCATCGGCTCGCTGGAGCGGGCCAAGGCCGCCGTCACCTCGGGCGCGTTCCGCAAGGAGATCGTCCCCTACGAGGTGGTCACACGGAAGGGCGCCATCCTCATCGAGGACGACGAGCAGCCGCTGAAGGCCGATCCGGCCAAGATTCCCACCCTGAAGCCCGCCTTCGCCAAGGACGGCGCCATCACCGCCGCCAACGCCTCCTCGATCAGCGACGGCGCCGCGGCCCTGGTGATGACCCGCGAGAGCGTGGCGAAAAAGCTCGGCATGACCGTCGTCGCGCGCGTCGTCAGCCACGCCGCCCACGCCCATGCGCCGGCCCTGTTCACCACCGCCCCGGTCCCGGCCATCCGCAAGGCCCTGACGCGCGCCGGCTGGACGATCGACGAGGTCGACCTGTTCGAGGTCAACGAGGCCTTCGCGGTGGTCGCCATGATCGCCGAGCGCGACCTGGGCATCCCGCGCGAGAAGCTCAACGTCAACGGCGGCGCCTGCGCCCTGGGCCACCCCATCGGGGCCAGCGGCGCCCGCATCCTCGCCACGCTCTTGGCCGCCCTGGACGCCCGCGGCCTCAAGAAGGGCGTCGCCAGCCTCTGCATCGGCGGCGGCGAAGCCACGGCCATGGCGGTGGAATTGGTCTAGGCGAACCGCAGAAAACGCCGAACGACGCAGAAAGGGCGGCCTCTCGGCCGCCCTTCATTTTTGAACCACGCCTTCGGCGCATATCTGCGTTTTCTGCGGTCCTCTACTTCAGCGACCCCGCCAGTCGTCCCGCCGCCGGATGGATCCGCGTCCCGTCGGGCAGGTCGATGTCGCCGGGCTGCATGCCGGCCGGGCAGGGGCCTTTCCACGCCGCCGTGGTCACCGAGGTCCGGGTCCCGTTGACCTGCGGCGCGGCCGCCCCGGTCACCGTGGTGGTCAGCTCCATGCGGTAGCGCGTCGCCGGGTCGCCCGACACCGTCGCCTGCGCCAACGAAACCCCGCCCTCGCCATAGTCGCAGGCGCTCTCGAAGGCGAAGCCGTGCGCCGTGCCGCTGATCTTCAGCGCCGCGCACGATCGCGCGCCCTCGGCGATGGCCGCCGCGAAGCTCGAGGTCGCGCCTTCGCCCAGGCAATGCCGCGTCGTCTGGCGGCTGCCCTGCGAGACCACCGTCTGCTCCCACAGGCCCGGCCGGCGCTGGCCCGGCTGGCTGGCTTTCACCGAGGTCGCCGATTTTTCGCAGCCCACGAGCCCGACGAGCGCCACGCCGATCGCCGCCGCGACCCGCCAGATCCGTCGCATCTTGAGACTCCCGCCGCCCGCGCCCACCTGCAAAGCTAGACGGGATCATTCGCCCCGGCCACGCGGTTCCCGTCCCAAAGGAGGACATGATGAGCGAGCTTCGCGACACCGGCGACCGCTACGAGATGGACGAGCAGGGCCTGACCTCCTGGGCCGACTACCGCCGCTCCGGCGAGCGCCTCTACATCGACCACGTGGAAAGCCCACCGCCGCTGCGCGGCTCCGGCGCCGCCGGCCGGCTGATGGCGGCGCTCGCCGCCGACGCGCGGTCCAAGTCCCTGCGCATCACCCCCATCTGCGGCTACGCCGCCGCCTGGCTCCGCCGCAGCAAGGAATTCCGCGACCTCGTTCAATAATTCCCGGGTGTCATCCCGGTTTTCGCGCAGCGAAAGACCGGGACCCCTACGCGTCGAAGGCTCAGGACACAGCTCGACGGCGACACCGCGGCCCGACTTCGCCATCCGGCGCTGATGGGTCCCGGTCTTGGCTTCGCCAAACCGGGATGACACGGAGGGAGGTGCCCCAAACCGGGACAACAAAAAACCCGCCGTCTGGCGGGTCCTGCACTCGGGTAAGCTTACGAAATCCGGTTAACCGCCAGCCCCGGCCGGGATGCCCCCGGTGCGCCGCCGGGCCCCAACCCGCCCGGTCCCGTTCCCGCCGCCCGCCCGTCCAGATCCGCGAACGGACCCCGGGGGCAGGGCGGCCAGGAACGGCGCTGGAGGCGCGCCCTTACAGGGTGCGCGAAACGATGGCTTCCAGCGTCTGGACGCGGGCTTCGATATCTTCCACCAGGCGGCTCGCCAGTTCGCGGACGCCCGGGGGATAGGCCTCGCCGCCTTCCGCGATCTCGGCCGCCATCTGTTCGACGGCGAGCATCTGCGCGGACAGCGAACGGACGTGGTCCTTCGCCAGCTGCTTGGCTTCGCTCTGCAGGCTGCGCACGCGCTCGGCGACAGTCTGGGTCTTGGGGGTGCTCTTCAGGTCGTTGTCGGCGACCACGCTGAGAGACGGTGACATTCGATAATACCTCAAATCGCGAACCCAGGAGTTCGGGCACCCTCCGCAGTCCCCAATGGACAGCGTTCAGAAGGGTCTCCAGTCCTGTTGTCTTGGTTACGTACTAAGACGGCACAGGTTCCCTGACGGATACATGAACGGCGCCAGTTCACGCCGTTGCCAAGCTAGATGGGGATTCAAGGTCACAGTGTGTAGTTAGCGGGCGTGGTGAACGGGCGGAGGTTTTCTGGGGGCGGGATGAGCGGGGCTGGGGCTACGGCCGCCTTGACCCGTCGCACCGCGTCACGCACGTTTGCAGCGAACGAGCAGGGGCGCTCAACTGATGACCAACCTATCCCCGCTACCCAGCGTGAGCGCGACCGACTTGGCTGGCGGCGCGTACCGGCTTGTGCGCGAGCACCTGCCGCGGCTCGCGCCGATCTGGATCGTCCTCGCGGCGTGCACCGTGGCGACCTTGATCTATCGCCGCGCCACGGGACTCGACCATAGCGAGGTCCATCCGATCCCGGCTGTGCTTGGGGGCTACTTGGTCTCCCTGCCGCCCGTCCTGGTTGGCGCCGCGGTCCTACGGGTGCTTTTCAACGAGCGCGCGTGGTGGCGCCTCGATCGGGGCCTCCTTGAGTACGTGGGCCTGATGTGGGCCGGGACAATCATCCCGGGATTGCTCGCCGAAGCTCCGGCCCACTTCGCCGCGTCGCTCCCGCCAGCGGAGCGGCTGCCATATCTGCTCGGCGAAATAGTCCTCTTGATCCTCTTCCTTTGGGTCGTCACGCGGCTGCAACTGTGGCCCATCGGCCGTCTGCTCGGGGCGGGCACGACAGCCGGAGCGTCATGGCGGCTGATGCGGGGAGCGGTCTGGCCCTACCTGTTGGGCTTGTTCCTCGTGTTCCTCGCCCCGATGATCCCGGGCGTCTTCCTCTTCACCGCCTATCGTTCGACAGGCGGTTGGGGCTCCGGCGCGGCGGCCGGCATCCTCCTTTCCTTTGGCGCCCTCCTCGCGATGGGCCTCAACGCCCGGATCTATGAGCGTCGTGCGCGTGGCCAACCCGCCTGAAGCGCCGAAAACGCTGATTCCGCGGAACTTGTGCTACAGTGAACAAAATAAGAACCTCATCCCCGCTCTTTCACAAGTGAATGGTCCCAATTCTTCCCCGCGCCGGCGCGCATACGCGCCTGCGCGGCCGCCGCCGTTCAGGTGATTGGGCCGGCCCTATAGAAAATACGCGGCAGAACACTCCTGCGACGAACCCAACTATCTGCGCCGCCCGCGGCGCGTTCGTGTGGTTCGTGGACAAGGAAAAGGGCGGCCGTTCGGCCGCCCGTCTGCGTCTTCAGCGTTTTCTGCGGTTAAATCCGGTGCTTATGGGTCCCGGTCTTGGCTTCGCCAAACCGGGATGACACTCGGAAGCGGTTACCGCCCCCGCGCCCGCCCCTTCTTCCTAAACTCCGCCGCCTTCTCGGCGCGCACCTCGGCGCGCAGGCCCTTCACCGCCGCGCGGTCGCCGGTCTCGCCCTGGCCGGCCAGGGCGTCCGACGCGAACTCCAGGTCCAGCAGCTTCAGCCGCTTGATCTCGTCGCGCAGCCGGGCCGCCGTCTCGAACTCCAGGTTGGCGGCGGCCTCACGCATCTTGGCTTCGAGGTCCTTGAGCGTGGTCTTGAAGTTGTCGCCGAAGAACGGCTTGCCGTCCTCGGCGACGCCCACCGGCACCAGCACGTGGTCGCGCTCGTAGGGGCTGGCCAGGATGTCCTTGATGGACGAGCGGATGGAGGCGGGCGTGATGCCGTGCTCGAGGTTGTAGGCGGTCTGCTTCTCCCGCCGGCGGCTGGTCTCGGCCATGGCGCGTTCCATGGAGCCGGTGATCTGGTCGGCGTAGAGGATGACCTTGCCGTCGACGTTGCGGGCCGCCCGGCCGATGGTCTGGATCAGCGAGGTCTCGGAGCGCAGGAACCCCTCCTTGTCGGCGTCGAGGATGGCCACCAGGCCGCACTCGGGGATGTCCAGGCCCTCGCGCAGCAGGTTGATGCCCACCAGGATGTCGAAGGCGCCGAGCCTGAGGTCGCGGATGATCTCGATCCGCTCCATGGTGTCCACGTCGGAGTGCAGGTAGCGGACCCGCAGGCCCTGCTCGTGCATGTATTCGGTGAGGTCCTCCGCCATCTTCTTGGTGAGCACGGTGATCAGGCTGCGATAGCCCTTGGCCGCCGTCTGGCGCACCTCGTCGATCACGTCGTCGACCTGGCTGAAGCCGTCCTTGGCCACCGGGCGCACCTCCACCGGCGGGTCGATCAGGCCGGTGGGGCGGATCACCTGCTCGGTGAAGACGCCGCCGGCCCGCTCCATCTCCCACGGCCCGGGCGTCGCCGAGACCGCCACCGAGTCCGGCCGCATGGCGTCCCACTCCTCGAACTTCAGCGGGCGGTTATCCAGGCATGAGGGCAGGCGGAAGCCGTATTCCGCCAGGGTGAACTTGCGCCGGTAGTCGCCGCGGTACATGCCGCCGATCTGCGGGATGGTCTGGTGGCTCTCGTCGACGAATAAGAGGGCGTTGTCCGGCACATATTCGAACATGGTCGGCGGCGGCTCGCCGGGCCGCCGGCCGGTCAGGTAGCGGCTGTAGTTCTCGATGCCGGCACAGGACCCCGTCGCCTGGATCATCTCGATGTCGAAGGTGGTGCGCTGCTCCAGCCGCTGGGCCTCCAGCAGCTTGCCGTTGGCGATCATCCAGTCCAGCCGCTCCTTGAGCTCGGCGCGGATCGAATTGACCGCCTGGTTGAGGGTCGGCCGCGGCGTCACATAGTGGCTGTTGGCGTAGATCCGCACCGCGGTCAGGTCGGCGGTCTTCTTGCCGGTCAGCGGGTCGAACTCGGTGATCGTCTCGATCTCGTCGCCGAACAGGCTGATCCGCCAGGCGCGGTCCTCGTAGTGGGCCGGGAAGATCTCCAGGGTGTCGCCGCGCCGGCGGAAGTTGCCGCGCTCGAAGGCCGCGTCGTTGCGCTTGTACTGCAGCGCCACCAGGTCGCCCATCAGCCGCTTCTCGTCGATCCGCTCGCCGGGCTTCAGGTCGAAGGTCATGGCCGTGTAGGTCTCGACCGAGCCGATGCCGTAGATGCAGCTCACCGAGGCCACGATGATCACGTCGTCGCGCTCCAGGATCGCCCGCGTCGCCGAGTGGCGCATGCGGTCGATCTGCTCGTTGATGCTGGAGTCCTTCTCGATGTAGGTGTCGGTCCGCGGGACGTACGCCTCAGGCTGGTAATAGTCGTAGTAGCTGACGAAGAACTCGACCGCGTTCTCCGGGAAGAAGCTCTTGAACTCGGAATAGAGCTGGGCGGCGAGCGTCTTGTTGGGCGCCAGGATCAGCGCCGGGCGCTGGGTCGCCTCGATGACCTTGGCCATGGTGAAGGTCTTGCCCGAGCCGGTGACGCCCAGCAGCACCTGGTCGTGCTCGCGCCCCGCCAGGCCCGCCACCAGCTCCTTGATCGCCTGCGGCTGGTCGCCGGCCGGCTCGTAGTCGCTGACCAGCTTGAACCGCTTGCCGCCCTCGGACTTGGCCGGCCGCTCCGGCCGGTGCGGCTTCCACAGCACGCCGGCGCCCTCGCCATAGTCGAAGTCGACGGGCATCTCGGCGACGCCGGCGGCGGGTGGCGCGGCGGTTGTGGTGGTCCTGGCCATGAGCGTCACAAGGTAGGTCCTGCGACCCCGCAATTCCAGCGCCGCCGTCGCGGTTGCTGACAGTGGGTTGGCAGCAGCGGAACCACGAACCACACGAACCACACGAACATACATCCAAGCCGTCATGGCCGGGCTTGTCCCGGCCACCCAGAAGCACCGAGGGCTCAGGCAAATCCGCTGCGCCTGCGGTTATGGGTCCCCGGCACAAGGCCGGGGATGACGATTAGGGGGAAAGGCTGCGTCCAGTTCGTGTGGTTCGTGTGGTTCGTGTGGTTCGTGGTCCCCTCTTCGGCGCGCTCTAGATCAGCGCTTCCGCTTCTTCGGCTTCCCGCCCAGCGCAAACGGCCGCACGCGCTCCACGAACTCCCGCCGCAGCCGGTCGCCGTGGGTCAGCAGGGTGAAGTGGCCGGAGCCTTCGACGATCACCAGCTCGGCGGCCGGCGCCTTGAGCCGCGGCATCACCTGGCGGACCAGGGCGGTGGGCGTGTGCAGGTCGGCTTCGCCCTGGAAGATCACCATCGGCCGGTCGAAGGCCAGCCCGCCGGCCTCCAGCCGCCAGGCCTGCAGCGGCCCCCACAGCTGGCCGACGCTGAACTGCGTGGCCCGCTGCAGGGTGAGGAAGTCGCCGAGCTTGGCGTCCGGCGCGGTCAGCATGGCCAGCAGGATGCTGCGCATGGCGTGCCGCTCGGCGCCCGGCATGGTCGAGACCAGCAGCTGGCGCTGCTTGGCCAGGGCCTTGAGGTCGGGGTAGGGCGGCGGCCCGATGGCCTCCAGCAGCTTGGCGCCGCGCTGGTCGCCCTTGCCGCGCAGCCGGTCGATAGTCCCGAAATAGGAGAGCGTCTCGCCCTGGCCCATGTCCACCAGTTGGCCGGACGCCGCGTAGGCCACGAACAGGTCCGGCCGCGCCCGCAGCATCTCGACGCCCAGCACCGAGCCCCACGAGATGCCGAACAGCACGATCGGCACGCCGGGGAACCGCCGGCTCAGCGCCTCGGCCAGCTCCACTCCGTCGACCACCATGCGGCCAATGGTCAGTTCGCCCGACCCCGCCTTGCCGTTCCTGGCGAAGGTCCGCCCGGCGCCGCGCTGGTCCCAGTTGACGACGGTGAAGTGATCCTCCCAGCCGGCGAAGATCTTCGCCGCCAGCGCGCTGATCGCCGAGCCCGGCCCGCCGTGCAGCACCAGCAGGATCGGGTTGGTCATGTCGCGGCCGCGGATGGTCACCCACTGGTCGATGCCGCCGAGCATGATCCAGGTCTTCTCGTCGACGCCTTCGGCCAGATAGGCCTTGGCGCGGCCGGCCCGCTGCACGACGCCGCGCACCACGAAGGCCCCGGCCACCAGCCCGGCCGCCGCCAGCAGCGCCTTCCCGAGACCTCCGCCCTTGGCCACGGCTACCTCCGCTGGTCGAGCCAGTCCCGGACGGTCCGGTCCACCAGGCTCTCGGCGTCATGCTGCACGAAATGGCCGGCGGTCGGCACCATCAGGATGGTGGTGTCGCCCTGCACATGCTCCCAGGTCCCGTTGTGGCCGGCGGCGTTCAGGGCGGTGTCCTTCATGCCGTGGATCACCAGCACCGGCGCCTTGACCAGCGGGAAGGGGACCTCGGGTCCCGCCGCGGCGGGCCCCGCGCCCTTCGGATAGTTGGCGCGGTAGTAGTTCATCATCGCCCCGAAATCGGAGCGCTTGAAGGCCGCCACATAGCCCGGCTTCTCCTTGGGGTCCTTGACCCAGCCGGCCAGGCCCTCGGCGGTCAGCAGCTTCTCGCTGCCGGGCTTCTGGAAGTTGCGGGCGTAGTTGGAGCCCTCCTGCTGCGCCTTGTTGGTGGCCAGCTCCCGGCCCATCCCCGCCGGGTGCGGCACCGACATGATCACCAGGTGGTTGACCAGGTCCGGCCGGCTCATGGCCACGTTCCAGGCGATGGCCGCGCCCCAGTCGTGACCGATGACGATGGCGTCCTTCTGGTGCTCGGCGGCGATCACCGCGGCCACGTCGGCCACCAGGTTCGGCATGGCGTAGGCCGCCTCGCCCTGCGGCTTGTCGGAGAGGTTGTAGCCGCGGTTGTCCAGCGCCGCGGTGCGGTAGCCGGCCGCGTTCAGGGTCTTCATCAGCGGCTTCCAGGTCGCCCAGTAGTCGGGGAAGCCGTGGATCATCACCACCAACGGCCCCTTGCCCTGCACGACGTAGTGGATCTTCACGCCGGCGTTGTCGGCGTAGCGGTCGTTCCCGGCGGGGCTGCCCGGCCGCGCCGAGGCGACGCCCGCGATGAGCAGCGCCGCGGCCAGGGCGGCGCGGAAGATGTTGGTGTGGCGTCCCATGGTTTCCCCTCGATTTGGGGCGACCATAGCATGGGCGAAACTCCCCCGCCGCGCGGGCGGGGGAGTTTGGTTCAGGTTGGTTCTACTTCGGATCGGCGACGGCGCTGGTGGCGGCCCCGCCGGCCGCGCCGACCACCGCGCCCACCGGGCCGGCCACCGCCGCCCCCGCCAGGCCGCCGGTGGCGGCGCGCTGTTCCATGTTGTGCCCGCAGGCGGCGAGGGCCAGGGCGGAGCCCGCGGCGGCGAGCAGGCTGAGCGTCTTGCGCATAACTTCGATCTCCTCGGCAGATGAGGATCAACAAACGGGGCGCTAGCGGCTGTGGTTCCGGCAACGGCCCAGCTGGCCCCGGTCTTGCCGAGCTCTTGGGCAAGTGGATCGATCTGGGACAGCCGAGTATCGCGTCGCGACACTTATGCTGCATTGCACAATGAGCTTGCCTTCCAAGGCGAATGCCTTCATAGATCGTTCATCATTTGCCGTCGCCTGCCCCCCTTCGAGTCCCGGGCAGGCCTGCCGGCGAGCGCTTCCAGCATGTGCAGGGGCGATCGCGGCGACAACTGTCGGGGGGCATGTCGCCCTCGTCCTGTAGGACACGATTGCTTTGACTTATGGAACGCAGGCGCGCGCCGATCGGCGCGTGCTGCTCAGCGCCGCACTTATCGGTTCAGGCGTCGGCCTGGCCCTGGGCGCCGTCTACATGGCTGGTGGGATGGCGCGCGCCGCCACCGACCACACCCGCGCCGAGCGCGTGGCGCAGCTGGCCGCCGGCAATTTCTCTGAATCCGTGCTGCAGCGCGAAGCGTCCGACCCCGTGGTCCTGCGCATCGCTCAGGCGCATGATCCGCTGGCCGCCGACGACGGCTCCGGCGCCGACCGCCAGCTGCAGCTGCTCAGCGACCGGCTGCAGGCCCGCCAGGCCCATCCCGAGATCCTGCAGCAGGCCCGCGACCTCGATTGCCTGACCGACGCCGTCTACTACGAGGCCCGCGGCGAGACGGCCCGCGGCCAGCAGGCCGTGGCCACCGTGGTGCTCAACCGGGTCAAGAACCCGAGCTTCCCCAAGACCGTCTGCGGCGTGGTCTTCCAACGCGCCTCGGGCGGCTGCCAGTTCTCCTTCGCCTGCGACGGCTCCATGCGCCACGGCCGCGAGGCCGACGCCTGGACCGACGCCCGCCACATCGCCGCCCGCGCGCTCTCCGGCTATGTGCTGCGCGACATCGGCTCTGCCACCCACTTCCACACCATGGACGTGGCCCCCGGCTGGGGTCCGAAGATGCTGCGCGTGGCCCAGGTGGGCCTGCACGTCTTCTACCGCTTCAACCCGCACGCCCGCGACCTCGCGCCGACCGCCGCGCCGGAGCCGCAGCGCGCGGTCTTCACCTCGATGCCGGCGGGCGAGGCGCCGACCCTGCGCCTGGCCGCCGCCCTGGTGCAGAAGGCCGACAACCCGGGCCCGCCGCAGGCTGCGCCGTCCAAGGACGCCCGGCCGGTCGCCGAGCTGCCGAAGGCCGCGCCCCAGGGCCTGACCAAGGCCGCCGAGCCCGAGCTCAAGATCCAGAAGGCCAGCGAGACGACGGCGGCCTCCTGAGGCCTCGTCCATCGCCGCTTGTGGCGACGGCCGAACGCTCCGAAGCTTCGCCTCGCCATGGCGCGAGTCGCGAAACCCAAGACCGCTGGTCCTCGGCCGTCCGAGGAGCCGCACGAGCGGTTGTCCCGCGAGCTGCTGGCCTGCCGCTACAAGGACCTGACGCCGATCCAGCGCAGCGTCATCGACCTGGTGGTCACCGAGGCGCCCACCGCCAGCGATCCCATGCTCCGCGCCGACGACCGCACCTTCGGCCAGCGGCTTGCCGACCAGGTGGCCGCCGTCGGCGGCTCCTGGGGCTTCATCATCGGCTTCGGCGTGGCCCTGGTGCTGTGGATCGGCTGGAACGTGGTCGGCCACTACTGGCGCGTGGCCTTCGATCCCTACCCCTTCATCTTCCTCAACCTGATGCTCTCCATGGTGGCCGCCATCCAGGCGCCGGTGATCATGATGAGCCAGAACCGCGCCGCCATCCGCGACCGCGAGGCCGCCGAGCACGACTACGTCGTCAACCTGCGCGCCGAGCTGGAGATCATGCACCTGCACGACAAGATCGACGCCATGCGCGAAGGGCAGATGATGGCGATGCTCAAGAAGCAGAACGAGGCGATCCGCCTGCTCAAGGTGCAGGTCGGCAAGCTCGCGGAGCGAAAATAGACGTCTGCCGTTCAAGGACCGGAAAAACCGAGGGTTCAGATGACAGCACGCCGATCGTCCGCACTTAGCCGCCGCGATGAGGTCAAGCAGCCGGAGCGCCCGAAGCTGCTCCAGGTCCTGGGCCCTGGCCTGATCACCGGCGCCTCGGACGACGATCCCAGCGGCATCGCCACCTACTCCCAGGCCGGGGCCCAGTTCGGCTTCCACATGGCCTGGGCCATGCTGTTCAGCTGGCCGCTGATGTGCGCGATCCAGGAGATCAGCGCGCGGATCGGCCGGGTCACCGGGCGCGGCATCGCCGGCAACCTGAAGCGCCACTATCCGCGCCCCGTCCTGGCCGCGCTGGTCGCCCTGCTGCTGGTCGCCAACACCATCAACCTCGGCGCCGATCTGGGCGCCATGGCCGCGGCGCTCAAGCTGGTGATCGGCGGACCGCAGCTGGCCTATGTGGCCGCCTTCGCGGTGATCTCGACGGTCCTCGAGATCTTCGTCCGCTACTCACGCTACGTCTCGGTGCTCAAGTGGCTGACCCTGGCGCTGTTCGCCTATATCGGCGTGGCCTTCGTGGTGCATGTCCCCTGGGACGTGGTGGCCTATCGCCTGGTCGCCCCCAACATCGAGTGGACGCCCGCCTACATCACCGTCCTGGTGGCGATCTTCGGCACCACCATCAGCCCCTACCTGTTCTTCTGGCAGGCCGAGGAGGAGGTCGAGGAGGTCAAGGAGCGCGACGGCGCCGAGCCGCTGGCCCGCGCGCCGCGCCAGGCCGTTCCGGAGTTCGCCCGCATCCGGCTCGACACCTTGATCGGCATGGCGTTCTCCAACCTGGTCGCCCTGTTCATCATCATCACCTGCGCGGCGACCCTGAACGCCCACGGGATCACCAACATCCAGACCTCCGCCCAGGCGGCCGAGGCGCTGCGGCCGATCGCCGGCACGGCGGCCTTCGCGGTCTTCGCGCTGGGCATCATCGGCACCGGCCTGCTGGCGGTGCCGGTGCTGGCCGGCTCCGCGGCCTATGCGGTGGGCGAGGCGTTCGGCTGGCGGGTGGGCCTGGCGCGCAAGTTCCGGCGGGCGCACGCCTTCTACGGGACGATCACGGTGGCGACCCTGGTGGGCGCCTTGCTCAACTTTACGCCCATCGACCCGATCAAGGCGCTGTTCTGGACCGCGGTGATCAACGGCGTGGTGGCCGTGCCGGTGATGGTCATGATGATGTTCCTGGGCAGCCGGCGCGATGTCATGGGCCAGTTCACCCTGCCGCCGCTGCTGAAGGGCGTCGGCTGGCTGGCGACGGCGGTCATGGCCCTGACAGTGGCGGCCATGTTCGTCGCCATGGCCAACGGGTCCTAGGCCCGCGCGGCGCGCCGCAGCGCCTGCGGCGGTTGCCCGAACGCCCGCAGGAAGGCCCGGCGCATGCGCTCGGCATCGCCGAAGCCCACCGCCTCGGCCACCCGGTCGATCGGTTCGCCGGAGCCCTCGACCCGCATCCGCGCCGCCTCCAGCCGCAGCCGCTCCACCGCCTTGGCCGGCGTCAGTCCGGTCTCGGCGCGGAAGGCGCGGGCGAAGTGGCGCGGGCTCATGGCCGCCTCGTCGGCCAGCCGTTCGACGTTCAGCGGTTCGGCCAGCCGCTCGCGGATCCAGTCCATCAGCTCGGCGAAGCGGCCGTGCACGCCGCCGGTGTCCAGCAGCGCCGAGAACTGCGACTGCCCGCCCGGCCGGCGGTGATGCACGACGAGCGTCTGCGCCGTGCGCCGGGCCACCTTGGCGCCCAGGTCGTCCTCCACCAGCGCCAACGCCAGGTCGATGCCGGCGGTGATCCCCGCCGAGCTCCACACATCGCCCTCGCGGATGAAGATGCGGTCGGCCTCCAGCCGCACGCCGGGGAACCGTCGCTGGAAATCGTCGGTGCGGCTCCAGTGGGTGGTGGCCCGCTTGCCCTCCAGCAGGCCGGCCGCGGCCAGCACATAGGCGCCCGAGCAGATGCTGGTCACCCGCCGCGCCCGCCGCGCCGCGGCCCGCACCCAGTCGACCAGGGCCGGGGTCAGCGAGGCCGCATCGACGCCCATCCCGCCGGCCACCACCAGGGTGTCGATCGGCCCGTCGGGCAGCGGACGGGCCTGCAGCGCCACGCCGGAGGAGCTGGCCACCGGCCCCGCCGCCTCGGCCACCACCCGGATCTCATAGGTGTCCGGCCGCAGCCGCCCGGCGATCTCGAAGGTGGCGATCGGACCCGTGGCGTCGAGCAGCTGGAAGTCCGGGAAGACCAGGAAGGCGATCAGCCGCGTCATGGCAGTTTCCGTGGGAAACGGCGAAATGCAGACGCGACGCTAGGCCTGGCAAGCCCCCGGCGTCAATCGCGACGCCGGGGACGCGGGAGCCTAGGCGGGCAGCCGGGCGTCGTACTCGGCGTGCAGCCGGGTCCAGGTGGTCCACATCGGCGCCGGCTCGCGGCCGCGGGCGCGGGCCTCCAGGATGTCCAGGTGGGTGTGCCAGCCGGCCGACACCTTCAGCAGGTTCACCCGGTCGGAGATGCGCTGGTGGGTGACGGTCAGCAGGACCTCGTCGCCCTGCGGTTCCAGCTCGAAGGTCACCTCGCCGGCCCCGAACCACTTGAAGGCCAGGCGTCGCGGCGCATCGACGGCGGTGATCTCGGTCGCCAGGCGGTTCTCCGCCGGCATGCCCTGCGGCCGCTCGCCGGTCGGGGTCGTCAGCTGGTCGTTGCGCCAGACCAGCTCGAACGGCGCGCCGACCTTAAGCTCCATGTCGCCCGAGGCCAGCCACTGGCGGCGCAGGCTGCTGTCGGTGAGGTAGGCCCACACCCGCTCGATCGGGCCGGGCAGCCGGCGCTGGATGCGCAGCGTCATGGGTTCGTCGGTGAGCGCGCCATAGGCGTCCAGGGTCATGGCTTCGGTCATTGGTCGTCTCCTTCTGAGGCTTTCGGGGGTGTCTTGGCGTCGTCTTGGCGCAACAGCCCCTCGAGGATGTCGAGGCGGCCCGTCCAGAAGCGTTCGTAGATGCTCAGCCACTCGTGGGCGTCTTCCAGCGGCTTGGCGTCGAGCCGGCACAGGTGGGTGCGGCCGCGCACCTCGCGGCGGACCAGGCCCGCCTTCTCCAGCGCCTTGATGTGCTTCGACGCCGCCGCCAGCGAGATGTCGAACGGCGCGGCCAGCTCGCCGACGCTGCGTTCGCCGCCGGCCAGCTGCGCCAGCATGCGCCGCCGCGTGGCGTCGCCGAGGGCATGGAAGACGGTGTCCAGCTGTTGGGCTTGTAATTCAACCATGTGGTTGAATATGAACCCGTGCAGAACGACTGTCAACCGATTGGTTGAATATAGCTCCGGCTAGGGCTTGCGCCGCTGGGCGCTGTTCTCTTCGGTGTCGCGCTTGGCCGCCACGTCGTGGCCGTGATGGCGGTCGCGCTCGCCGCCGCCGCCGGAGACGTGGCTGAAGGGCGTGTTGGTGGGCTCGCCTGGGCTGCGGGGATCGCCCTTCTTCGGCTCCGGCTTGTCGCGGTTCTCGTGGCTCGCGCCCGGGCCGCCCCAGCGGTGGGTGTCGGGATGCTTGTCGGGCATGTCAGCGGTCCTGCTGCTTGTGCTGCACGGCGTCGACGTTCTGCCGGCGGTTCCCGGCCTGGCCCTCTTCGCGCAGGTTGAGGTCGTCGCGGCTGCGGCGGTCGCCGTGGGAGCCCTTCACGTCGGGCTTCTGGTCGGGCTCGGACCGCTGGTCCGGCGGGATCGGGGGAGCTTTCGAAGCCATGGTTCGCCTCCTTGTCCGGAGGTGAACCCGGCCCTCGGCGCGCGGTTCCTACGGCTCAGGCGGCGTCCAGGCCGATATCCAGCACGCCGACCGAGTGGGTCAGGGCGCCGACGCTGATCACGTCAACGCCGGTCTCGGCCACCGCCCGGACGGTCGCCAGCGTGATGCCGCCGGAGGCCTCCAGCACCACGCGCCCCGCCGTCTTCAGCACCGCCTTCTTCAGGTCGTCGAGGCTGAAGTTGTCGAGCATGACCACGTCGGGCATTTCAGCCAGCGCCTGGTCGAGCTGGGCCAGGCTGTCCACCTCCACCTCGATCTTCATCAGGTGGCCGGCCGCGGCCTTGGCGCGCCGCACAGCCTCGCCCACCGAGCCGCAGGCGGCCACGTGGTTGTCCTTGATCAGGATGGCGTCATCCAGCCCGAAGCGGTGGTTCACCCCGCCGCCGCAGCGCACGGCGTACTTCTCCAGCGCCCGCAGGCCCGGCGTGGTCTTGCGGGTGTCGACGATCCTGGCCTCGGTCCCAGCGACGGCGTCCACATAGGCCCGCGTCAGGGTGGCGATCCCCGACAGCCGGCCCAGCAGGTTCAGCGCGGTCCGCTCGGCCGCGAGCAGGGCGCGCGCATTGCCCTCGACCCAGGCCAGCTGGCCGCCCGCCGAAACGGTTTCGCCGTCCGCCGCCATCAGTCGCAGCTCGGCGCTGGGATCGAGCTCGGCGATGGCCAGCCGCACGCAGGCGAGGCCGGCGATCACGCCCGGCTTGCGGGCCGCGAACACCCCCGAGAACCGCGCGTCGGCGGGAATCGTCGCCTGCGTCGTCACATCGCCCGCCCGGCCGAGGTCTTCGGCCAGCGCCAGGCGCACCACGGGGGCGATCAGCAGGTCCGGCAGGGCCTCGATCATTCCGCGGCGAACCGGAACGGCGAGGCGGCGGGCAGGTCGGCCAGGCGCACGAAGGTGCGGCGCGGGCCCTTGAGCTCCGGCGCGTCGGCGCGGAAGTGGCCGCCGCGGCTCTCGCTGCGGGCCAGCGCGCAGGTGGCGACCAGGCGGGCGGCGATCAGCGCCGGCGCGGTCCCGTAGGCGGCGTCCAGCGCGTCGATCTCGGTGAGCAGCCGGTTCAGCCCGGCCGCGTCGCGCACCACGCCGGCGTCGCGGCTCATAGCGGCGCGCAGCCGCTGCAGGCCCGCGTCCGGCAGTTCCGGCGCAGCGTGGCCGTGCAGGGGCAGGGGAGGCGGCTCGGCTTCGGCCGCCGCCGTGCGGCCGGCGCGGGTCCCGAACACCGCGGCTTCCAGCAGCGAGTTGGAGGCCAGCCGGTTGGCGCCATGCACGCCGGTCGAGGCGCATTCGCCGGCCGCGAACAGGCCGGCCAGGGTGGTG
>JAQGIV010000158.1 GCA_028290945.1 Phenylobacterium sp.
AGGCCGGCCGCCATCAGCACCAAGGCGGCGGCCACGCCCCAGAGCCCGGGCGCGGCGAGCGCGACCGCCAGCGCCACCGGCGCTCCGAAGGCGGCCAGGGCGACCGCGCGCTTGGTGGGATAGAGCCTCACGGGTCAGCGCGGCGCCGCGGCCCGATCGACGAGGCCCTGGATCACCTCGTCGGAGCGGCGGCCCTCGATCTCGGCGGCCGGCGACAGGATGACCCGGTGGCGCAGCACCGGCAGGGCGAGGCCCTTCACGTCGTCGGGGATCACATAGTCGCGGCCGTCCAGCGCAGCGCGGGCGCGGGCGGCCAGCGCCAGCTGGGCGGCGCTGCGTGGGCTGGCGCCGCTCTGCAACTCGGCGGTCTCCCGCGTCGAGCGGACCAGGTCGAGGACGTAGGTCACCACCTCGTCGCTGAGCGTCACCGCGGCCACGGCGGCGTTGGCGGCGGCCAGGGTCTTGGCGTCGACCACCTTGGCCACGCCCATGTCGGCGGGCGCGGTCTGGCCGCTCTGGACGCCGTATGTGGCGACGATCCGGCGCTCCTCGTCCCGGGTGGGATAGCCCAGGGTCTGCTTGAACAGGAACCGGTCGAGCTGGGCCTCGGGCAGCGGATAGGTGCCCTGCTGCTCCAGCGGGTTCTGGGTGGCGACCACCATGAACCGGTCGCTGAGCCGGTGCGGCTTGCCGTCGATGGTCACCTGCCGCTCCTGCATCGCCTCCAGCAGCGCGGCCTGGGTCTTGGGCGGAGTGCGGTTGATCTCGTCGGCCAGCAGCAGCTCGCAGAACACCGGGCCCTGGCTGAGCGTGAAGCTCGAGGTCTGGAAGTTGAACAGGTTGGCGCCGATGATGTCGGCGGGCATCAGGTCGGGCGTGAACTGGATGCGCCCGAAGTCGAGGTCGAGCGTGCGGGCGAAGCACTGGGCCAGAAAGGTCTTGGCGGTGCCCGGCGCCCCTTCCAGCAGCACGTGGCCGCGGGCGAAGAGCGCAGTCAGCAACAGGTCGACGGTCTCCGTCTGACCGACGATGGCCTTGCCGATCTCCTCGCGCACCTGTGCGGCGAGCGCACTCACTTCATCGACGTTCACGCGTGATCTCCAATCGCCAGTGGTAGAAGCTTCGCCCGACGGCCAGGAGATCGTCGGGTGTCTTGGCCCGTTCGGCTTGCGCCGTGAGCTCCGCAGGCGCCGCTGCGCCCCGCTGACGCGCCAGTTCGGCGAGCCAGCGCTCGTTGTCGCCGCCGGCCGCGGTGCGCTGTCCGCCGCCGGCGACCTTGCCGACCTTGGCCTTGGTCAGCGCCGCATAGGCCGGCGCCAGCTCCGCCTCGCGCCTGGCCATCCGCACGAGGCCCGCCGAATTGTCCACCAGCGCGCGTTTGCCGAGCGCGATGGCGCGGCCCCTGGTCAGCGTCGGCCCGAAGCGCGCCAGGCCGTGCAGGCCCATCAGGAGCGCCGCGGCAACGCCGCAGAGGGTGGCGGCCAGCCAGGGCGGCTCAAGCATCATCCGGCCGATCCCGCGCCCGCGGGTGTAGCCGTTGAGGGTGACATCGAAGCGAATGCCGCCTCCGTGGCGAAGGGCGTTGAGGATGTCGACGCCGGCGCGGGCGTTTTCCAGATGGGCCAGGCCCTGGTTGTTCAGGAGGTCGGGATCGGACAGGACCAGGACTCCCTCATGGGTCTTGGAGCGCGCCAGGACGGTCGAGCCCTGCTCATCGACCAGGAGCGGCGTCCACCCCTGTCCGGCCAGCACCTGCCACCGGTCGATCGCGGCCGGCCGCAGGAACGTGCCGGCCATGTAGCCGTCCTTCGCGCCGTAGAGCGTCGGACGGGTCACGCCCGTCCGATGGCCGATGTCCGTCCGCGGCGCGAAGGGCGCGAGCATCGACGTGGCGTGATCGCCATTCTCGGCCACGCCGGCCTTGTCGACGAATCCCGGATGAAGCGGCCGGGGCTGGCCGAGCCACTTCGGCAGGACGATCAACACCGAAGGTTGCTGGGCGAAGGCCGCCAGGTCCTTGGCGGAAGAGTTCACATCCGGCGTCAGGACAAGGAGCGTCTCGTCGCCCTGCGGGCCCCGCGGGACGGCGCGGCTGATCACCACGGGCACGTCCTCCGCCTTCAGCATGACGGTCGCGCCCCGGAAGCCGATCGCCGAGGACGACAGTGCATGCGCCCCAGGATCGGTCGCGCCGCGCAGCTCCGGCGCATAGGCCGCCAGCACCGCCAGCGCCGAGAAGGACACCAGGCCGACGATCACCAGCGCCAGGATCGTCCGGGGCGAAAAGGCCGGGGGAGTGGCGGTCTGGGACTGCCCGGCGGGAGCCTCGACCGCGCTCACGACCAGCCCTCCGAGAAAGCGAAGGTCTCGTAGTCGCCGCGCGCCTGGGCGAAGTCCTCCGAGCCCACCGGACGACCGCCGAAGAAGCTGTGCTCCACGCGCTCGGCGATGCGGGCGAAGGCGCTGCGGGCCGGCGGCGGCATCTGGTCCAGGCGGGCAATATCGCGGCTGGTCAGCGCCGGGCGCACCAGCCCCGGCCGGCGGCCGGCGATGTCGTCGATGCTGCGGAACAGCAGGAGATGGATCGCCTCGCCGAAGCGCCCGGCCGCGGCCAGCCGGTCGGCCTCCTCCAGCAGGGCGCGGGCCGCCTCGGGCTCGGGCCGCCAGTCCGCCGGCGCGACGGCGGCGGCCTTGCGCTTCAGGCGCGTCTCCCAGATCTCACGCGCCACGAACCAGAGGATCAGGGCCGCGCCCAGCGCCAGCCCGCCCCAGAACACGAACTTGAAGATCGGCGCGATGGCGCCGAGCGCGCGCAACACATCCTCGATCCACGCCGGCGGCGGGGGCGGCTGCGGCGCGGCCTTGAAATCGAGCTGCAGGCCGCGCGTGTGCAGCAGCGCCTGATGCGCCGCCGCCAGTTTCTGTTCCGACGCGTTGAAGGCGTCCGACGCCACCAGTATTCACCCTCGTCCTTCGCCGCTGACAGAGACGCGGGCCGTCCCGAGCCTAGCAGCGGCGAGGGCGGCCGCGAAGAGGTCCGGCTCAGCTTGCCGGCAGCATCGCCACGACGGAGTTCGACTTGGCGAAGAACTTCACGCCCTTGAGGTGATCGGCCGGATAGGGCGCCCAGGCCTTCTTGACCTCGATCGGCGTCACCGCCGCCGCGCCCGGCGCCGCCGGCCTGTCGGCCACCACGTCGACCTCATAGACGCCGTCCTTCGGCGGGGCCGCGTTGATGCGCGGCAGGAAGGCCGCATTCTTGTAGCCGGCCATGCCCACGCTGCCGGCGGCGTCCATCGCGAGCCTGCCCGGCTCGCTCACCTTGATGCTCGCGCTGTCGATCTTGGCGATCTGTTCCTGGCCCGCGTACATCTGCTGCGGACGGGCCATGGATTTCGGCGGCGGCGGCGGCGCGGCGGCCTCTTCCTTGGAGTCACAGGCGGAAAGGCCGATCAGGGTTACCAGACCCGTGGCCATAAGCACTCTACGCATAGGCATCCTCCCCGTTTTGATTGGGGCGAGTGTGCCTACGGTCATGGTTGCGCCGCAAGCCTAAGTGGCGACCGGCGCGACTACTAGCGGAACGGCAGCGCGGCGCGCGAACCAGCCGAAGCCGGCGATCGCCGCGTAGCAGGCGGCGGGCAGGATCAGCGCCGCCGCCAGGCTGGTCCGGTCGGCGATGACCCCGCCCAGCACCGGCACCAGCGCGCCGCCGACGATGGCCATGCAGAGCAGGCCCGAGCCCTGCGGCGTCTTCTCGCCCAACCCCTCCAGCGCCAGGCTGAAGATGGTCGGGAACATGATCGAGTTCATCAGGCCCACCGCGATCAGCGCCCAGCCGGCGATCCCGCCGGTGGTGGCCGCCGAGATCAGGCAGAGCCCGCCCGCCCCGATCGCCGCGCCGGCCAGCACCTTGCCGGGGGACACGAGCCTGAGCAGGCCCGCGCCCACGAACCGTCCGACCATGGCCCCGCCCCAGTAGAGGGCGATCCGCTCGCCGGCCGACTGCTGGTCGAGGCCCAGGGTCGAGGCCTGCATCAGATAATTCACGAGCAGGCTGCCGATGGTCACCTCGGCGCCGACGTAGAGGAAGATGGCCGCCACGCCGAAGGCCAGCCGGGGACGCCTGAGCAGGCTGGCGCCGATCTCCATCTTCGCGGCCGGTCCCGAGCCGCCCAGCCGCCGGCGGCAGATCCAGAACACCAGCGCGATCAGCGCCAGGACGGCCGCCAGGCCAAGGTAGCTGCGACCGATCACCGAGGCTTCCTGGGCGCGGAAGGCTGGGAGCGCCGCGGGCGGCAGCTTCGCCGGGTCGATCTTGCTGATCGAGCCCAGGATCAGCCGCGCCCCGATGTAGGGCATGATCGTGGTGCCCAGGGAATTGAACGCCTGGGCGAGCGTCAGCCGGCTGTGCGAGGTGGCGGCAGGGCCCAGGTTGGCGATCAGCGGATTGGCCGCGACCTGCAGGATGGTGATGCCCGCGGCCAGGACGAAGAGCGCGGTGAGGAAGAGGCCGTAGGTCGCCGTCATCGCCGCCGGGACGAACAGCAGGCAGCCCGCCGCCGCGACCGCCAGGCCGGTCACGATTCCCCGTCCATAGCCCAGCCGGCCAACCCAGGCCCCCGCCGGGACCGAGACCACCGCATAGGCGGTGAAGAAGGCGAACTGGATCAGCATGGCCCGCGCATAGCTGAGCTGGAACAGCCCCTTGAGCTTGGGGATCAGGATGTCGTTGAGGCTGGTGATGCCGCCCCAGATGAAGAACAGGCTGACCACCAGCACCACCAGCCAGGCGGCTGACGCGCCCCCGACACCCCCCTGGGTCACATTTCCCTGGGCGGACTTCGCAACGGCGGGCTGGATCATGGACCTCTCCGAACCGGCCGCTACCCGGGCCGTTGGAGGTCACGCTTGCAGGCGTCGCGTACGGCGTCAATTCGGGTGCTGTCGAACAGTGCGGCCTTGGGGTAGGACTGCCCCAACGAGAAAATCGGGAGGGCGCGGGCTGTGGGGCGCGGACTGAAAGCGGGCGTATGCGCGGCGGCTCTGGCGCTGGCCTTGCCGGGACTGGCGCAGTCGGCGGGCCCCAAGGCCGTCCCGAAGGCCAGGGCGGCCCAGCCCTGGATGAACCCCAAGCTCAGCCCCGACCGCCGCGCCGACCTGGTCATTGGCCAGATGAGCCTCGACGAGCAGATTGGCCTGCTGCACGGCGTCTTCCCGCGGCTGATGGCCAAGCCGCCGGCCGGCGCCATCCAGGCCGCCGGCTATGTCCCCGGCCTGCCGCGCCTGGGGATTCCGGCGCTCACCGAGACCGACGCCAGCCTCGGGATCGCCAATGCCGGACGCAAGGACGACGACGCGACGCCGCTGCCGTCGGGCGTGGCGCTGGCTGCCACCTGGGATGCCAAGACCGCTTTCGCGAGCGGGGCGATGATCGGCAAGCAGGCCAGGCAAAAGGGCTTCAACGTGCTGCTGGCCGGCGGCGTCAACCTGCTGCGCGATCCGCGCAACGGCCGCAACTTCGAATACCTGGGCGAGGACCCGCTGCTGGCCGGGACCCTGGCGGGCGCGTCGATCGATGGCATCCAGTCGAACCACATCGTCTCGACGATCAAGCACTTCGCCATCAACGACCAGGAGACCGGCCGCATGGTGCTGAGCGCCGAGATCGATGAGGCGGCGTTCCGCGAGAGCGACCTTCTGGCGTTCGAGATCGCCATCGAGACCGGCCATCCGGGTTCGGTGATGTGCGCCTACAACCGGGTCGGCGGGACCTATGCCTGCGAGAACCCTTTCCTGCTGACCGACGTGCTGCGCACAGACTGGCGTTACTCCGGCTGGGTGATGTCGGACTGGGGCGCGGTGCATGGCGTGGGCGCGGCCAAGGCCGGGCTTGACCAGCAATCCGGCCAGCAGCTCGACAAGAAGGTGTTCTTCGACGCGCCGCTGAAGGCGGCCGTCCAATCGGGTGAGGTCCCCGCCGGCCGCGTCCGCGAGATGACCCACCGCCTGCTGCGCAGCATGTTCGCCGCGGGCCTGTTCGAGCATCCCATCCAGGCCGGCGGCCTCGACACCGCGGCCGATTCCCTCGTCGCCGGCCACGCCGCCGAACAGGGGATCGTCCTGCTCAAGAACGAGCGCGGACTTCTGCCTCTCGCCGCGGGCGCCAGGCGCATCCTCGTCGTCGGCGGCCACGCGGACGTGGGCGTGATCTCCGGCGGCGGATCCTCGCAAGTGATCCCGCCGGGGTCGGTCAGGTTCCCGCCGCCGAAGGGCGCCCCGTTGTGGGGCGAAGGGCAGATGTACCACCCGTCGGCCCCGCTGGCGGCGATCAAGGCCCGCGCGCCGGGCGGCGAGGTCACCTTCAACGACGGGGCCGATCCCGCGGCCGCCGCGGCGCTGGCGCGCAATGCCGATGTCGTCGTGGTGTTCGCCACCCAGTGGTCCAGCGAGGGCATGGACGTCTCCATGACCCTGCCGGGCGAGCAGGACGCGCTGATCGCGGCCGTGGCCGCGGCCAATCCGAGGACCGTGGTCGTGCTGGAAACCGGGGGGCCCGTGCTCATGCCCTGGCGCGACCGGGCCGGCGCCATCCTCGAGGCCTGGTACCCCGGCGCGCGCGGCGGGGAGGCGATCGCCAAGGTGCTGTTCGGCCAGGTGTTCCCCCTGGGCCGGCTGACGATGACCTTCCCGGCCAGCGAGGGCCAGCGGGCGCGCCCGACCCTG
>JAQGIV010000159.1 GCA_028290945.1 Phenylobacterium sp.
CTGCAGAACATCAAGGTCGGCGATCCGGTGCTGATCGGGCGCAAGCCCACCGGCACCCTGGTGCTCGACGGCCTGAAGCCCGGCAAGCGGCTCTACATGCTGGGCACCGGCACCGGCCTTGCGCCCTGGCTGTCGCTGGCCCGCGACCCGGAGGTCTATGAGCGCTTCGACCAGGTGATCGTCACCCACACGGTGCGCAATGTGGCCGACCTGAACTACCGCGAGCTGCTGTCGAGCGCGCTGGCCGAGGACGAATATCTGGGCGAGCTGATCGCGCCGAAGCTGAAGTACTACCCGACCGTCACCCGCGAGCCCTTCCAGACCCGGGGCCGGATCACCGACCTGATCGAGAGCGGCCAGTTCTTCCGCGATCTCGGGACCCCGCCGTTCGATCCCGCCGTCGACCGGGTGATGCTCTGCGGCGGCCCCTCGGTGCTGGTCGACCTGAAGCAGCAGCTGCTCGACCGCGGCTACGTGGAAGGCTCGCTCGCCGAGCCCGGCGACTTCGTCCTCGAACGCGCCTTCGTCGAGACCTGATCCAGCACGAAGCGGGCGCGGTCCTCGACCGGGCCGGTCGGCACGATGACGGGCGTGTAGCCCAGCGTCGGAAGCAAGCTCATGACGATCTCGAAGACGCGCTCGGCGTGGTCCCAGTCCTGGGTGCGCTCGGCGTCGTTCGTGTAGATCTCGCGCCAGGGCGGGAAGGCGAAGACGGTCTCATTGTACCGTCGCGTGCGGAGCGCCGCCTCCAGCTCGGGCCAGGGCGCTACGCCGTCGGCGCCGTAGCAATCCATCAGGCCGCGGTCGAAGAAGACGCGGCCGGTATCATGCCGCAGCCGCTCGAAGGCGGCGATGTCGCGCTCGGCGATGCGGCGGAAGAAGGCCTCGCCGCCGCGGCCGCCTGGATCCTCGCGGATCACGGCGCGGGCGCTCTCCTCGACCACGCGTTCGCCCAAGGCCTCGAGGTGGCGGAGGAGGGTGGTCTTGCCCACGCCAGGACCACCGGTGAAGACGAAGAAGTTTGGTTTTTCGATCATGAGATTCCCCAGGCGGGTGCGGTCGCGCCGCCAAAGACGACGATGGGCAGTCCTGGGAGATTTTCGGGCGCCGCGCGGCCTTAGCTCGGCGGGCAGCCCTTGAAGTCGCCGACCTTGATGGCGGTCAGCTTGGCGAGGTTCAGTTCCTCGGCCTTGACGGCCGAGCGTGCGCCCTGGCCGGTATAGAGATCGATGCGCTGGCCCTTGATCGCCCCGCCGGTGTCGGAGGCGTACCAGTAGCCGTCGTGGCGCGTGCCGTCGGGCATCTTCATACCGACGGTTTCCTTGATGAACAGGATCGAGCGCCTCGGGATCAGGCGGGAATCGATCGCCACCGTGCGCATGGCCACGACCCTACAACCCAGCGAGTCCAGCGCGCCCACGCCCTTGGCGCCGGCGTGATAGAGCGTGGCCTTGAGGTTGAAGACCGGGCCGGTCGGCAGGTTGCCGGTGACCAGCGAGGTAAGCAGGTCTCCCAAGGGATCGGAAGGCGCGGCGTGTGCGTTCGTCCCGAGGGCGAGGAGGGGAATTGCTGCCAGGGCGGCGAGGCGGCGTCGCATGGACGGCGTCTCCTTCGTCGTTGAACTGGAGTACCCGGACTCGTACCGGCTGGGGCCGCTCGGGGCAACCCCGAAGGGGTGCGGCGCGACGCGCTGTTAGCTTTGCTATACGGCTCTGTGAGCGAGCATCGCTTGCCCCGCCGAGGGATTCCGGCTCATGCAAAGCTTGGCCTTAAGGGGAGCCGGTCATGAGAATTTATGGGGACTCCATCTCGGGCAACTGCCTGAAGGTCAAGTGGACCGCCGATCATTTGCGAATCCCATATGCGTGGATCGAGACCGAGGTCCTGAAGGCCCAGAGCCGCACGCCCGAGTTCCTGGCGCTCAATCCGGCCGGCCAGGTGCCCGCCGTGATCCTCGACGACGGCCGCCCGCTCGCCCAGTCCAACGCCATCATCCTGCACCTCGCGGAAGGCTCCGACCTGATCCCTGCGGACGGCTATGAGCGGGCCAAGATGCTCGAATGGCTGTTCTGGGAGCAGTACAGCCACGAGCCCTATGTGGCGGTGGCCCGTTTCCAGGTGCGCTTCGCCGGCAAGCCGGTGGGCGAGCTGGAGCCGCGGCTGGTGGAGCGCGGCAAGGCGGCGCTGGCGCGGATGGACCAGGCGCTGGCCGGCGCAACCTTCCTGGTGGGCGACCGGCTCAGCCTCGCCGACGTGGCGCTGGTCGCCTACACGCGGGAGGCCGGGGACGGCGGCTTCCGCCTCGCCGACTATCCGAACGTGCAGGCCTGGATCGGCCGCGTGGAGCGGGCGCTGAGCATCGGCGGCTGATTGGCCTCTGCCCTCTTGCCTTTGGGCAGGCCGGACGCTCAAACGGAGGCATGAAGAGTCTCCGTGTCCTCGCCCTCTGCGCCGCCGCCCTGGCCCTGCCCGCCACCGCATTCGCCTGGGGCAGCACCGGCCACCGGATGATCGGCGAGGTCGCGGTCCGCGCGCTGCCCGCCGAGCTGCCGGGCTTCCTGCACACCCCGCAGGCGGCGCTGGACGCGGGCGAGCTGTCGCGCGAGCCCGACCGCGTGAAGGGCGCCGGCCGCGCCTTCGACAGCGACCACTCGCCGGCCCACTTCCTCGACCTGGACGACGACGGCAAGGTGCTGGGCGGGCCGCTGCTCTCCGCCCTGCCGGCCACGCGCGTGGAATACGAGACCCAGCTGCGCGCCGCCGGCCAGGACGGCTGGAAGGCCGGCTACCTGCCCTATTCCATCGTCGAGACCTACGAACGCCTGGCCCACGACTTCGCCTACTGGCGCGTCCTGAAGGCGGCGGAGGCGAACCCTGCCTGGACCGCCCACCGCGCCTGGTTCAGCGCCGACCGCCGCCGGCGCGAAGCCCTGATCCTCGCCGACATCGGCGAGCTGTCGCACTTCGTGGGCGACGGCAGCCAGCCGCTGCACGTGACCATCCATTTCAACGGTTGGGGGAATTTCCCCAATCCGGCCGGCTATTCCAACGACAAGCTGCACTCGCCCTTCGAGAGCGACTTGGTGCAGGCGACGGTGAACGAGGCGGCGGTGGCGGCGCAGGTCGCGCCCTTCCACAGCTGCGGCTGTCCCATCGAACAGCGCACCGAGGCCTATCTGGCCGCCACCGGCAAGCTGGTGGTCCCCTTCTACGAGATGGTGAAGGCCGGCGGCCTGGCGCCCGGCGATCCGCGCGGCACGGCGCTGGCGACCCGGCAGATGGCGGTCGGCGCCACCGAGCTGCGCGACCTGATCGTCGAGGCCTGGCGGATCGGCGGCCGCGAGACGGTGGGCTACAAGCCGGTGTCGGTGGCCGACGTGGAGGCCGGCAAGGTCGACCCCTATCCGGCGCTGTACGGGATCGACTGATGAGCGTCCCGCAGTTCGGAACACCGGAGCCGGGCCGCGACTATCCGGACCGGCCGGCCGCCTTCGCCATCGTCGAGCGGGACGGCAAGATCGCGCTGGTCCGCGTCACCTTCGAAGGCGGCGGCAGCCGCACCGATCTGCCGGGCGGCGGCATCGATCCGGGCGAAACGGCGGAGCAGGCGGCCGTCCGCGAATGCGGCGAGGAGGCCGGGCTGGCGGTCGAGACGGGCGAGGTCGTCACCCGGGCCGACCATTTCTTCGTCAACGAGAAGGGCGCGTCGCGCAACACCCGCGGCCTGTTCCTGGCCGGACGGCTGATCGGCGAAGACCCCACGCTGAAGACCGAGGACGACCACGCCCTGGTCTGGGTCGACCCGTTCGAGGCCCTTATCCGGCTCGACCGCGAGTCGCACGTCTGGGCGCTCGCCTGCTGGCTCAGGATGAAGGCCAGGGGCTGACGCCTCTCCCCACGCGAAGCCTGGAGGGCGCTGGGAAAATCCGGGCCTGCGCGGCCGCCCGCCGCCTGCGGTTTGCTTAGCTTTTGCCGAACGGGTAGTCGGGGCCCAGTTCCGGAGGTCCACGTGTCCCAGCCAGCCCAGATCATCGACGGCAAGGTCTATGCCGAGCGCCTGCGCGGCCAGGTGGGCGAGGAGGTCGCCCGCCTGAAGGCGACCCATGGGCTGACGCCGGGCCTGGCGGTGGTGCTGGTGGGCGAAGACCCGGCCAGCCAGATCTACGTCCGCTCCAAGGGCGAGCACTCCAAGGCCGCCGGCATGCATTCGGTGACCCACCGGCTGGCGGAGAGCGCCACCCAGGACGAGCTGATGGCCCTGGTCGAGGCGCTGAACGCCGATCCGGCGATCCACGGCATCCTGGTGCAGCTGCCCTTGCCCAGGCACCTGGACGAGAAGGCGGTGCTGGCGATCCTCGATCCGGAGAAGGATGTCGACGGCCTGACCATGGTCAACGCCGGGCGCCTGGCGAGCGGCCTGCCAGGGCTCTATCCCTGCACGCCGGTGGGCAGCATGATCCTGCTGCGCGAAACGGTGGGCGACCTGACCGGCAAGCGCGCGGTGGTGGTGGGCCGCTCGATGCTGGTGGGCCGGCCGATCGCCCAGCTGCTGCTGCAGGCCGACTGCACGGTGACCATCGCCCATTCGCGCACCCAGGACTTGCCGGCGGTGTGCCGCGAGGCCGACATCCTGGTGGCGGCGGTCGGCCGGCCGCGAATGATCCGCGGCGACTGGATCAAGCCCGGCGCGGCGGTGATCGACGTGGGCATCAACCGTGTGCCGTTCGACGATCCGGTGAAGGCCGCCGAGGGCCGCACCAAGGTAGTGGGCGACGTCCACTTCAAGGAGGCCCTGCAGGTCGCCGGCTGGATCACCCCGGCGCCCGGCGGCGTCGGCCTGATGACCGTCGCCGTCCTCTTGCAGAACACCGTCATCGCCGCCAAGCGCGCCGCCGGTCTGGAGATCTGAATCCTTGACGCGCAGCCGGACGCAAAAGTGGGCCCCACTTTTGCTGGCTGTCGCTTAGCGCGCGCTGGCGTTGGTCCAGGCGACCAGCTGGCTCAGCACCTGTCCGATACCTGAATCGAAGGCCGCGACGATGGCGCCCACGCGGTTGTCGCCGGCCGGGACGCGCGCCTCGAACACCTGCTCGGCCACCAGGGTCCGGCTGCGGTCGCGGGTGAGCTCGGCATGCACCCGCACCAGCACGGTCGGCGCGGCCTTGGCGCCGGCCTCGTAGCGGGCCTCGAAGTTGCGCACGTCGAGGCGCAGCACATAGTCCGTGGGCGATGGCGCGCCGCGCGGCACCAGCCGCACGTGGCCGCCGGCGGTCTCGAAGGCCGCGTCCAGCGCCTGGTCGAACAGCACCTGCGCCGGCGCCGCCCAGCGGGCGTCGGCGATATAGGCCGCGCGGTCGCCGGTGACCGTCAGGATGCGGTCGCTGGCCGCCTCCTGCTGGAACGCGCCGCCGCCGGAGAACACGCCCACGGCGCCCGCGGCCATCGGCCCCTTGGACGCCGCCGCGCCGGTGGGGGCGAAGCGGTAGAGCTGGGCGGGCTTGTTCTTGGGCAGCAGCGAGATGCAGCCGGCCAGGCTCAGCGCCAGGGCGCCGGCCAGGCTGAGCCGCAGGAGGGCGGGGAGGCGGGTCATGGTTTCACCTTCACGTCTTCGGAGGGCGCCTTGCCGAGCGCGCCGGTCGGGCTGGACTCGATCTCGTTGACCAGCCGCTCCAGGGCCGCGGTGGCGCTGCGCAGCTGGATCACCGCGGCGGTCACCTGCGGCAGGCCGTTGTTGGCGAAGTCGGTGGTCGGGCCCTGCAGTTTTTCGACCATGCCGCGCACTTCCTTGGCGGTGGCCTTGGCCTCCTCGGCGGCGTCGGCGATGCTCTTGAGGCTGCGCTTGCCGTCGCCGTCCACCAGCTGCTGGCCGCTCTTAGCGAGCTGCTCCACCTGCTCGATGGCGGCGTCGGCGTCCTGCAACGTCTTCTGGGCGTCGCCGATGATGTCCTTGCGCTTCTTCAGCTCGGCGGTGACCGCCTGGGTGTCGGAGAGGGCTAGGGAGAAGGTCTTGATGTTCTCGTCGGAGAGCACCCGGTTGACGCGGTCCAGCGCCTCGATGGTGCGGGTCAGCACCGTGCCGCCGCCCTGCAGCAGGTCCGACAGCGCGCTCTTCTGGCTGCGCAGGATCGGGATGGTGCCGCGCGGCACGGTGTCCTTCAGCAGCGGCTTGGTCGAGGTGCCGGCGGTGATCTGAACATAGTTCACCCCGGTGATGCCCTGCGGCTCCAGGGTGGCGTAGCTGTCGGTGCGGATCGGCACGTCGGAGGTCACCCGCGCGCGGGCGATCACCCGGCTGGGGTTGGTGCGGTCGAGGGCGATCTTGGTCACCTCGCCCACCTTGATGCCGTTGAAGCGCACCTCGCCGCCCTGGCTGAGGCCGTTGATCGGGCCCTGGAACAGGATGTCGTAGAGGTCGTACTCGGCGTTGATCCGCAGGCGCGCCAGCCAGACGACGAAGATCACCATGCCGATGAACAGGATCAGCGAGGAGAGGCCGACCAGGGCGTAGTTGGCGTTCTTTTCCATCAGGCCTCC
>JAQGIV010000150.1 GCA_028290945.1 Phenylobacterium sp.
AGTCGGCGGCGAAGGCGTCGAACGCCTCGGCGAGTTCGAAGTGGGCCGGCGAATGCAGCGCGTTCATCACCTCCGGCCGGTTGAGGATCACCGTGGTGATCGGCCCGTCCCGCTCCACGCGGATGAACTCGTAAGCCATGGCGTCTCCTCTCATCCCTCCTCTTCAGGGGAGGGAAGGCCGCGCAGCGGTCAGGGTGGGGGAATCAGGATCAAGCACGGACATCGGCGTCTTGGCCCGCTCACCCCCACCCGGCCGGAGCTTTGCTCCGTCCACCCTCCCCTAAAGAGGAGGGATGGATCAAGCTCCCGCCAACTCCCGCCGGTAGCGCTTCCAGTTCTCGACATAGTGCGCCGCCCCGCCGGCCAGCATCATGGCCTGCTCGGGCGAGATCTCGCGCACCACCTTGCCGGGCGCGCCCATGACCAATGAGTTATCGGGAATCTCCTTGCCCTCGGTGATCAGGCAGTTGGCGCCGATCAGGCAATTCTTCCCGATCCGCGCCCCGTTCAGCACGATCGAACCGATGCCCACCAGCGAGTTGTCGCCGATCGAACAGCCGTGCAGCATCACCATGTGGCCGACCGTCACATTGGCTCCGATGGTCAGCGGCGAGCCGGTGTCGGTGTGAAGCACAGATCCGTCCTGAACATTGGAATTCTCGCCCACGACGATGGGATCGTTGTCACCACGCAAGGTTGCACCCCACCAGACCGAGGCGTTCTTCTTGAGAACGACTCGCCCGATCACGGCGGCGCTGGGCGCAATCCAGTATTCGTCATCATTTGGTAATTCAGGTGTCACAGTGCCCAAATTGTAGACAGCCACCAACCCATTCCTCTTCTTGCGGCAATCGGTCCGTTTAACGACTCCGAAAGGACGTTAGGATCATTCTAGTCAGGCGATTCGAGGGGGCGCCAGCCATCTCGGGCCGCCGCGGGATCTGGAATGATCCCACGCCTCGCGCTGGACGGAGTTAGATGGCGCCGCGTCTGTTGTCCTTACGGGCATCTCCGCCCGGACCCGAACGGGAAACCGAGCCGCCGGGCCAGGCACGCCGACGCCACGACTTCTCTGCATCATCGATTATCACCCAGGGCGATCCATTACGGATTCGCCCTTTTTTCTTGTCCTCACGGAGGCCTTGATGAGCAAACGAGCCATGAAGCGACAGCTGCGCGAAGGCGCTTTCGACGCCGGCCAGTTCGAGGGCGACGATAAGATTCGCCGGCTTCCGCTCGATCGCGCGGGCTGGTCGCCGTTGGCGCATCACAACGAGGACCGTGAGCAGGGCTATCTCAAGACCATCAAGGCCAAGTCCCCCGGCCAGGAGAAGCTGATCGCGGCCATCGACGAGAAGAACCTGGTGGTGGCGCTGGGCCCCGCCGGCACCGGCAAGACCTACATCGCCATCGCCAAGGCCGTGGAGTCGCTGGAGGCCGGCAAGGTCGGCCGCATCGTGCTTTCGCGTCCCGCCGTCGAGGCCGGCGAATCCATCGGCTTCCTGCCGGGCGATGCGGAGGACAAGCTGGCGCCCTACCTGCGCCCGCTCTACGACGCGCTGTCGGACCGCCTCTCCATGAAGCGGGTCCGCTCGCTGCTCTCCGAAGGGGCCATCGAGATCGCCCCGATCGGCTTCATGCGCGGCCGCACGCTGAACAACGCCTTCGTGGTCATCGACGAGGCCCAGAACTGCACCTACATGCAGCTCAAGATGCTGCTCACCCGGCTGGGCTGGCACTCCACCATGGTGGTCACCGGCGATCCGCAGCAGTCGGATCTGCTGCCGGAGCTCTCGGGCCTCGGCCCGGTGGCTGAGCGGCTGGAGACGCTCTCCAACATCTCCGTCGTCCGCCTGGCCGACAAGGACATCGTCCGCCACCCGCTGGTGGCCGACATGCTGGGCGTCCTCTAGCCCCGCTTCACGGAACCGGCCTCCGCCCGCGACGCTTGAGTCCGGGTGGAGGCCGCCATGACGCCCAACACCCCCGAATCTGAATCCGAACCCGTCGCCACCGGCGACCGGCGCGACGAAGCGCACTACGAGCCCGATCCGGACCAGCTGGTCCGCGCCAACTTTCTGCAACGCCCCAAGGACCCGCCGCCGCCCGACGAGCACACCGGCCGCGTCGACGAAGGCCTTGCCGCCGAGCAGGGGCCGCCGGTGGAGGACCTGCGCGTCGCCCCGCCCTCCCCGTCCGCCTGGGACGCACGGCCGCCCGACTCGAATCGTTGATCGCGCGGCGGCTTCGGCCTATAGGTAGTTCGGCAACCTAACTACCTTGCTGGGGCCATGGCCGCGCTCGACCTGCTCGACATCACCACCCTGGCCGACGCCCTGCGCCCGGCCCTCCTGCGGATCTCCCGGCGTCTGCGGCTGGAGGCGCACAAGGCCGGGCTGTCGGTGCTCGACGCCCTGATCCTGGCCGCGGTGAAGAAGAATCCCGGGGTCGGGGTCAGCGCGCTGGCCGAGGCCGAACAGACCTCCAAGCCGACCATGAGCGCCCACGTCATGCGGCTCACCGTGGCCGGCCTCGTGGAGCGGCGCGGCGACGCCGCCGACAAGCGCCGCGCGGGCTTGGCGGTCACCGCCGTGGGGACCCGCAAGCTGGAGGCGATCCGCCGCCAGCGGAACGACTGGCTGGCGGCGCGCCTGGCCAAGCTCACGCCGGAGGAGCGCGACGCGCTGGCCGCCGCCGTCGCCCCCCTGCTCCGCCTGACGACGGTGGAGCCGTGAGCCCCGCCGACCGCGTCCTCGAAACCCCCGAGATCACCTCCGACGCCCTGGAGAGCGCCAGCGAGCGCGCGGCCGTCGCCCGCGGCTGGGTGATCCCGGCGATCATCGGCTCGGCCCTGCTGATGCAGACGCTGGAATCGACGGTGATGTCCAACGCCCTGCCGACCATCGCCCATGCGCTCCGGGTCGATCCCCTGCGGCTGAACATGACCATGACCATGTTCCTGCTGGCCTCGGCGGTCTGCCTGCCGGTCTCCGGCTGGATGGCCGACAAGCTGGGCGCCAAGAAGGTGTTCATCAGCTCGATGGTGCTGTTCGCCCTGTCGTCGGCGGCCTGCGGATTCGCCCAGGACCTGCCGCAGCTGATCGCCGGCCGCGTCTTCCAGGGGGTGGCGGCCTCGATGATGGCGCCGGTCGGCCGCCTGGTGCTGCTGCGCACCACGCCCAAGAGCGAGCTGGTGGCCGCCATGTCGGTGCTGACCATGCCCGCGATGCTCGGCCCGGTGATCGGCCCGATCCTCGGTGGGACCATCGTCACCTTCTTCAACTGGCGCTGGATCTTCTACATCAACCTGCCGGTGGCGGTGGTGGGCGTGGCCCTGGTCCGCGCCTTCGTGCCCAATGTGAAGGAGATGGCCGTCTCGCCGCTCGACTGGCTGGGCATTGCGCTGACCGGCCTGGGCCTGGCCGGGCTGATCTTCGGGTTCGAGAACCTCGGGCGCGACCTGATGCCGGCCTGGGAAGTGGCCGGGCTGTTCGCGCTCAGCGCCGTCTGCTTCGCGCTCTACTGGCGCCACGCGCGCAACAATCCGCACGCCATCATCGACCTCTCGATCTTCCGCGTGCCGACCTTCCAGGTCGGCGTGGTGGGCGGCGGCTTCTTCCGCATCGCCATGGGCGCGACGCCCTTCCTGCTGGCCATGCTGCTGCAGGTGGGCTTCGGCATGTCGGCCTTCCGCGCCGGGCTGATGACCTTCATCTCGGCGGCCGGCGCGCTGGTCATGAAGACCACCGCCCCGCCGATCCTGCGCCGCTTCGGCTTCAGGCAGGTGCTGGTCGTCAACGGCTTCGTCTGCAGCGTGACCTTCATCGCCTACGCCTTCTTCCGGCCGGGCACGCCGCACTGGCTGATCATGACGGTGCTGGGGATCGGCGGCTTCTTCCGCTCCCTGCAGTTCACCAGCTTGAACGGCCTGGCCTACGCCGAGATCGGCCAGGACCGCATGAGCCGCGCCTCCACCACCTCGGCCATGATGCAGCAGCTCGTCCAGTCGGTGGGCATCGGCCTGGCCGCCATGCTCATCCACCTCGTCACCCTGTGGAAGGGCGAGCCGCGGCTGAGCTGGGACGCCGTCACCCCGGCCTTCGCCGTGATCGGCGCGATCACCATGATCTCGCTGCTGTGGTACGTCCGCCTGCCGCCCGACGCCGGCAGCGACATGCACGGCCGCCGCGGCGGGCGCGGCTAGCTCAGTCGCAGGGCGCGGTCTCGCCGGTCGCCACGTCGACGCGGAAGCACTGCCGCTCGCCGGTCTCGCAGTCCTCCACCAGCAGCGACACCTCCGCGGCCTCGACCTGCGGATGGTGCGCCTCCAGGAACGCCAGGGCGGCGTCCTGGAAGTTGATCGCCTCCACGCGCTGGCCGCGCGAGGGCGCCTCCTCCAGGCCATGGACGGAAAAGCTGCGTTCCAGAGATGCGGCGACAGTCATCGGCTGCTCCTCGCGTCCCAGCAGAACGCGCAACTCGGGCGAAGGATTCCGGAACGGTCCAGCTTGTGGCGGCTCAGGCGCTGGCCTTGGACGGGCGCTCGTCGGACGGCGCGGCGGTGTGCGCCGCCGCCACGGCCGCCTGGTGCTCGGCCTGGGCGGCGAGCCGCGTCCACAGCGCCGCCAGCTCGAGGTGCGCCGCGCCGGCCTCGGCGGCGGCGTCCTGGCCCAGCTGCAGATGCATGTCGGCCAGCGCCCGATAGGCCGCCGCCCGCTCAGCCGGCGGCAGGCCGCTCAGATCAAAGCTGGCCATGTGTCGCGTCGCCGACATAGGCCCCGAACGCCGGCTCGCAACGGTCGGTTGCAACCGCAGCGCTCGAATTCTCGTGTCCGGTGCGGCGCTTAGTGGAAGATCCAGTCACCCGCCGTCAGGCTCGCGGCGGCCACGTGGTCGAGGGTGACCACGCGGGTCCCCCACTGGTCCGCGGTCCCGGGACCGTCGCGGTCGAAATAGACCCAGGTGTTGCCGGCCCCGTCGTCGCCGATCTTGATGTAGCCGTCGGCGATCGGGTTCGTTCCCGAGTAACCGACGCTGGCCAGCAGCCGCGACACGTCGATCTTGTCGACCCCGTGGGTGAAGTCAGTGATGTGGCCGGCCTGCCAGGGCACGGTGTTGAACTGGAAGTGGTCGGCGCCGGCAGCCCCGGTCATGGTGTCCGCGCCGCTGGTCCCGCCGATCAGGGTGTCGTCGCCGGAACCGCCCACCAGGTTGGAGCCGCCGGACTGGCCGGTCAGCACCTGCCCCCCGCTGGGCGGCGGCGGAGGCGGGCTCGGCGGCGGCGGTGGACTCGCAGTAGTCCCGCCGACCAGCTGCGCCCAGGTGACGCTGCCCACCGGCACGTTCTCGATGTCGATGATGTTGTCGGGCCACTGG
>JAQGIV010000161.1 GCA_028290945.1 Phenylobacterium sp.
TGATCGACACCGTCGCGGCGGGGATCGCCACCATGAAGATGATGAGGAGCACCAGCATCACGTCCACGAAGGGCGTGACGTTGATGTCGCTGTTCTGGCCGAGGCTGAAACGTCCGCCTCCCTGACCACCCAGCTTTGCAGCCATATTGTAGTTCCTTCCCTGGGGACGTCGTCGCCGCGCCCTCGCTCAAAGTCGTCAGACCTTTGGCAAGCCGTTTTGCGAATGTAAAGCCCGAAGCGGCGAGGCGAGGCGAAGCCTTCCGCGCCCTAGCGCTGGCGTACCAATGTTTTCTCGCTATGGTTGCCGGCGCGGCGGCCCACCCGGGCGCTCGCGAGCCGGGGGCGGCATCATGGTATTGGACGGTTGGCAGGCGGTGTTCGTGGGCGGGATGCTGGGCGGGGTCCTGCTGGAGCTCATCAAGCTGGCCGCGTGGCAGAACGCCACGGAGATCGGCGTAAGATATTCAGACCCTCGATATTGGGTCGGGACCGTCGCCCTTCTGCTGGCCGGCGGCATCGTGGCGGTGCTCAACGGGGTCTCGCATGTGCCGATCCTCAAGGCCGCGCAATACGGATTGAACGCGCCGGCCATCGTGGCCGGCTATGCGACCATCCGGGCGGGCCGGCCATCGAAACGGCTCAAGAACATCGACACCGGGCCGGCCGACGCGCCGCGCCGCGCCAGCGTCCTGCAACTCCTGTCATGGCGTTAGGCCTCGTTCAGAAGCTCGCGTGGAGCGCGGGACTGACCTCCCCCGCCCGCTACGTCGCCCGTGCGCAGAAGGAACATCCGCGGACCAACCCGTTCCGCAACCTCGCGGTCGACAGGCTCGGACACCTCGCAGCCCGATTGCCCTACGATCTGAAGGTGGGCCTGGCCGATGGCAGCATCGTCGCCGGCGAGATCAGCGTCGTGGCGCCGGAAGCCTGGATGGAGCCCGTCTGGCCGGGCGGGCACGCCATATTGATCCACAGCGGCCTGTCCGAGTTCATCTATAGCGTCAGCCGTACGATGCACGCCCAGGTGCGCACGATCTCGGGTGCGCTTCCCGATCAGCAGATCGTCGAACCCAGCATCCCGCTGAGCCAGACGCTGGACATGATCAAGCGGACCTTTGACGAATTCATCCACCACAGGCGTATCGAAAAGCCCGGCGGCTATCCGATCCATGAGGACCAGATCCGGCGGGCCAGCGCGCTCGCCGTCGAAGCCGAAGCCTTCTGGCTGGCGCACGAGCTGGCGCACGTGCTCCTGGCGCGCGGCAAGGCTTCGAAGACCAGCCCATCGGAGCATGAGGAGCTCGCGGCCGACCGCATCGCCCTCGACATCGTCATGGGCCGCTATCTGCCGGCGGACGCCGAGGCGCCCCCCTCGGGCCGGATGGTCTATGCCGGCGCTGAGTTCGCGATTCGCATCTACTCCGCGCTCGCCCATCTGGGCTTTGACTTCAAGGACACCCATCCCGCGCCGGACGTCCGCCTGCTGAACCTTCGCGAATGCGCGATCCGCTCGGCGGGCTACGCCAACTTCACGCGGATCAGCACCATCGCCTTCGCCTATGACACCTTTCTCGAGGAGATCGAGCGGCGGGTCGTGCCCCCGGACAAGGCGGGGTTCGTCATCGGCCCGACGGTGGAGCGGCTGGTGTCCGTCCTGTTGGCCGCGATCGAGGAGTGCGCCCGCGGCAGGCAGACCGAGAAGGATTTGCGCGTCGTCGTGAAGGCGCTTCGAAAGGAGGCCGGCGAGCCGATGCTGCTTGCGGCCTTCGCCAAGGCGGAACAGCTGTACCTTCCCCAGGCCGCGGTTCCGCGGGAGCAGGACCTGGCGCGGATGGTGCTGGAGGCCCAGGCCTATTGGCAGCTGGTGGAGGCGTTCGCGCCAGAACAGCGCAGGGCCGCGCCTGTCGCATAGGACGAGTCCGCGCCGGGCAGGCTGGAAAGTTCGGCCGCGCCGTCGCTCGGGGATGACGCCAATCGGGCGAAGCTCTAGAGGTCGCGCTCGATCCCGGTGAGCCTCCGATCCGCCATGACCTTCGCCTTCGACGCCTATGTGACCGCCGCCCTGTTCGACGCCTCCGGCCGCGCGGCCTTCGCGCTGGGCGACGGGACGGTGCGGTTCGAGGCCGGCGAGACGGTGGCGGCGCACGACGGGGCGGTGCTGGCCGCGGCGCTGCATCCGACCGGCGAAGGCCTGGTCACCGGCGGCGACGACGGGCGGCTGGCCTGGACCCGGACGTCGGGCGCCCAGGAGATCGCCAAGGTTCCCGGCCGCTGGATCGACGCCGTCGCCACCAGCGCCGCGTCCGGGCTGATCGCCTTCGCCGCCGGCCGCGAGCTGCAGGTCCGCGACGCCGCCGATGCCAAGTTCACCCGCGCCTTCACCCACGAGAAGTCGGTGGCCGACGTGGCCTTCGACCCCAAGGGCCGGCGGGTGGCGGCGGCCACCTACGGCGGGGTGGCCCTGTGGTACGCCCGCATCGCGGGCCAGAAGCCGCTGATGCTGAAATGGGCCGGCAGCCACGTGGCCAGCGCCTTCTCGCCGGACGGCAAGTTCCTGGTCTCGGCCATGCAGGACAACCAGCTGCACGGCTGGCGGGTGGCCGACGAGAAGAACATGCGGATGGGCGGCTATCCGGCCAAGGTGAAGAGCCTGGCCTTCCTGGCCAAGGGCGCCATGATGGCCACCTCCGGCGCCAACGGGGTGGTGATCTGGCCCTTCGCCGGCTCCACCGGGCCGATGGGCAAGCAGGCCGCCGAGGTCGGCTATGACGAGGCCGCCATGGTGGTGCGCGTGGCCGCCGCGCCCTCGCTGGGCTGGGTGGCCGCCGGCCTCGACGACGGCCGCGTCTGGGCCTGCGACCTGGCCGGCGAGAAGATCGTCCCGCTGAAGGCCGAGAAGGGCGCCGCCGTCACCGCCCTGGCCATGAGCGTCGACGCCAAGCGCGTCGCCTGGGGCGACGAGGACGGCAATGCCGGCGTGGCGGGGGTGGCGTGACCTACCTCCCCCGCGCAGCGGCGGGAGGGGGACCGTCCGGGGACCCTCGCGAAGGCGGGGGGAACACCGGATGGTGGAGGGGGCGAGCGGCGGGCAGTGCGTGGGGCTCGCCCCCTCCACCCCCCGCTCTTCGGCTCGCGGCTCGCGAGCCTCGGCGTGCGGTCCCCCTCCCGCCATCGCTGCCGCGATGGGGGAGGTTAGAACCCCAGCATCTCGCCCCAGGCCTCGAACGGGTCGCGGCTGGCCTTCAGGGTGTTGATCGGGGCGTCGGGGTCGCGGAAGCCCAGCGCCATGCCGGAGAACAGCATGTGGTCGGCGGGCAGGGCGACCGCCCTGGCCACCGTCTGCGGATAGCGCGCCCAGTATTCCTGCGGGCAGGTGTCGAGGCCGCGCTCCAGCGCCAGCAGCATGACGTTTTGCATGTACATGCCCACGTCGGCCCACTGCGGCGGGCCGAGCTTGCGGTCGAGGGCGAAGAACAGGCCGACCGGCGCGCCGAAGAACTCGCCGTTCCGGGCCAGCTGGCGCAGGCGGGCCGGCTTGTCCTCGCGCGGGATGGCGATCGTCGCGTAGAGGTCCTCGCCGTTCTGGTAGCGGCGCGTGCGGAACGGGTCCCAGAGGCCCGGCGGATAGACCTCGTACTCGGGCGTCTCGCCGAACGGATTGGCGCGCACCTGGGCCTTCAGGTCCTCGAGCGGCTGGCCGGTGAGCGCGTACACCCGCCACGGCTGAAGATTCCCGCCGGAGGGCGCCTGGGCGGCGCGCACCAGGATGTCCTTCACCGTCCCGGCCGGCACGGGCCGGTCCAGGAAGCCGCGGATCGACACGCGCCCGGCCACCGCCGCGCTGACCGTCATGGCCCCTGGCATAGTCCCTCCGCTTGACGACCCCGCCTGCTCCGCCGTCACTACCGGCCAGTCGCCGGGGAACACAAGTTGAGTCGCAAGCCCCAGAAGGTCCGCGGGAAGGCCCGCGCCAGGCCCGCGCGGCGCAGCCTCGTCGGCCGCATCGTCCGCTGGGCGCTGCTGGGCGTGCTCGTGTTCATCATCGTGGGCCCCATGGCGGTGGTGGCGATCTACCGCGTCGCGCCGCCGCCGATCACCTGGCTGATGCTGCAGCGGGCCTTCGAGGGCCGCGGCTTCGACCGCCGCTGGGTCCCGCTGAAGCAGATCTCGCCGCAGCTGGTGCGCGCGGTGATCGCCTCGGAGGATTCCGGCTTCTGCCAGCACCACGGCTTCGACATCGCCGCCATCGAGAAGGCCCTGCACCACAACGCCGTCTCCGAGCGCATCCGCGGCGGCTCGACGATCAGCCAGCAGGCCGCCAAGAACGTCTTCCTGTGGCCGCACCGGGATTGGGTGAGGAAGGGTCTGGAGACCTGGTTCACCGTGCTGATCGAGGGGATCTGGGGCAAGCCGCGGATCATGGAGGTCTATCTGAACTCCATCGAATGGGGTCCCGGCGTCTACGGCGCCGAGGCCGCCGCCCAGGCCAATTTCCACACCAGCGCCGCCCGGCTGTCGCCGGCCCAGGCCGCGCGGCTGGCGGCGATCATCCCCAAGCCGCTGGCCTGGCGCGCCGCCGCCCCCGGCCCCTATGTGCGCCGCCGCTCGGGCACGATCGTGGCCCGCGCCGGCGTGGTGCGCCGCGACGACCTCGACGGCTGCGTCTACTGAGCTGAGCCCAGGTACTTGTCGAACCAGGCGACGGTGCGGGCCTCCACGTCCTGCTGGTTGGCCGGCTTCAGCAGGCGGTGGCCCTCGCCCGGATAGATCACCAGGCTGGTGGGCGTGCCCATGGCCTTCAGCCCGTGCCAGAATTCCAGGCTCTGGGCCGGCGGGCATTCCACGTCGAGCTCGCCCACGTGGATGAAGGTCGGCGTCCTGGCGGCCTTGATGTAGCGGATCGGCGACAGCCGGTCGTAGACGGCGGGGTTGTCGTAGGCCGTGCCGCCGAAGAACGGGACCATCCACTGGTCGATGCCGTTCTGGCCGTAGTAGCTGACCCAGTTGGCGATGCCGGCGCCGGCCGCGCCCGCCTTGAAGCGGTCGGTGTGGGTCACCGCCCACATGGTCATGAAGCCGCCGTAGGAGCCGCCGTAGACGGCCAGCCGCCGGTCGTCCACCGGGGCGATCTTCTCCACCGCATCGACGCCGGCCAGGATGTCCTTCAGGTCGCCGCCGCCGAAATCCTCGACATTGGCCCGGGTGAAGGCCTCGCCCTGGCCGTAGCTGCCGCGCGGGTTGGGCTCGAAGATGAAGTAGCCGCGGTCGAGCAGGGTCCGGGTCGCGCCCTCGGAGACGAACCGCGGCTCGACGGCCGAGGACGGCCCGCCGTGGATCTGCACCGCCATGGGATAGGTCTTGCCGGGCGCCAGGATCTTGGGGGCCAGCAGCCAGCCCTGCACGGTATGGCCGTCGCTGGTCCAGGTGATGCTGCGCGCCTCGGCGTTGGCCACCAGGGCGTCGTTGTCGTGGGTGATGGCCTGCAGCGCCGTCAGCGGCCCGGCCGCGATGTGCGGCGCGGCGGCGAAGGTCTGGCGGGTGGTCGCCGCCTTGCTTCCGTCGGCCGACAGCGACAGCCGCCCGTCGCCGGCCCCGACGCTCGCGGCTTCCGACCACAGCGGTTTCAGGCCGCCGTCCTTGCCCACTTGGAACAGGGTCTGGCGCTCGCCCACCAGGGCGGTGGCGAAGAGCCCGCTGCGAAGCCAGGTCAGGGCGTTGAAGCTGCCCTTGAAGCCCGGCGTCACGTCGACGGGCTCGCCGCCGGCGAACGGCACGGCGTAGAGGTCGCCGCCGATCACCGGGAAGTCGCTCATCAGCCCGCCGATGAAGTTCACCGTCCGGCCGTCGGCCGACACCCGCGGATAGCCCATCTGCACCTTCGGCGCGGCGATGGTGCGGGCCGCCCCGGTGGCCAGGTCCACGGCCTCCAGCTTGGCCACCCACCAGTTGTTGTCGCCGTCGCCCACCGCATCGGTGGCCACGAAGCCCCGGCCGTCCGGCGTCCAATCATATTCATAGACGAAGCGGTCGGCCGGCGAGATCAGGCGCACCGCGCCGGGCGCCAGCACCGCGATCCGCCGCTCGTCGGGCGCGGAATCGATCTCGCCCACCCGCGCGGCCCCCGGATTGGTCGCGCCGCTCTCCTTGCTCGGATGCGCCGTGGCCAGCACCGCCAGCACCGTGCCGTCCGGCGACCAGCGCGGCTTGGCCAGCAGGCCCGGGAAGGCCGCCGCCGCCGTCACCTTGCCGTCCACGACCTGCAGGATCTCAGCCGTCCGGGTCCGCCGGTCGGCGCCCAGGAAGGTCAGGATCTGGCCGTTCGGCGACCAGGTCGGATCGCTGTAGGCGCAGCTGTTGCAGGGGTCGTAGGTCGCCACCACCGCGCCGTCGGCGACGCCGCGCACCACCAGGGCGCCGTGCGGCGTGGCCGTGCGGCCGGGCAGCTCAACCGACTCCACCGAGGCCACTAGGTCGCCGGCCGGCGAGATCGCCACCCGCTCGTACTGATGGACGCCCGCAACCGCGGCCGCGGCCGCCAGGGCCGCCGCAACAACACCCGCCATGATGGAAACCCCCGACGCCCGACAGAACTGGCCGCACCCTCCAAGATTGCGGCGCGTAACTCAAGGCCGGGGGAGGTGACGACAGTGACGCATCAGCGGCGCTTGCCCAGCAGTCCGAAGATCTTCGGCAGCGCCAGCGCGGCCAGGCCGCACAGCAGGGAGATCAGGAACAGCAGGTTCATCAGCGTCACCATCGCGGCTCCAGCGCCGCCCGGTGCTAGCGGCCCAGACCCCCGCCGCGTTCCAAGCTTGGCCGTGGGCGGCCGGAAACGGAACAGCCGAGCCGCGCGTTATGCGGCCACACCTTCGGAAGGAAACGCCCTTGAAACTCATCCTGACTGCGGCGATCGCCGGCGCGATGGCGCTCGCCTCCGTGGCCGCCGCGCAGCCCGCCCCGGGCCCGGCGCCCTACCAACAGCCCCGCAGCGACCAGCAGCGCATCGATCAGCAGCGCACCGTCGACCAGCAGCGCCCCGCCGACCGCGCCCGGCACGACCGCATCGACCGGCTGCGCACCGAAGAGCAGCGCGCCGGTCATCCATCCACCCACGGCGACATGAGCCAGACGCGCCAGGTGCGCACCGACACCTACGGCCACAGCAGCACGCGCCGCCATCACCGCCACCAGGTCTGCGTGGTCCGCCACCATCACCGGGTCTGCCACTGGGCCTGACGGCGGATCCGCCAAGCCCCGGTCCGCGCCGGACCGGGGGCCACGGTTCATCCACGGTTCAGCGGCGGCGCTCCAGCCTCATGCGCATTGGAGGAGACGCCATGACCCAAAGATCCCTGGCTCTGTTGATCGCGGTGGCCGCGGCCGGCTCGGCGCTGGCCGCCCCGGCCCTGGCGCACGACTATCGGCCCTACGGCCAGGACTGCACCAACCGCATCCGCCACAGCGGAACCACCGGCGCCCTGCTGGGCGGCCTGGCCGGGGCGGTGATCGGCTCGAACCTCGCCGCCCATCACGGCGGCCGCTCCGGCGGCGCGCTGATCGGGGCGGCGGCCGGCGCGGCGGTGGGCTCCAACATCGCCCGCAGCTCCACCAAGCAGGCCTGCCGCGGCGACGACTATGGCTATTATGATCGGGGCTATGACGGCCGGGCCTATGACGGCTATCCGGCCGGCTACTACGCCCCGCCGGCCTACAGCTACGGCTACGTGGCGCCGGCCCCGGCCTATTACGGCGGCTACAGCGGCTACAGCGGCTACAGCGGCTACAGCGGCTACGGCTACGGCGAGGGCGACGAGCATCACGATCGCGGCCGCCATCGCGGCTGGGAGAAGCATGGTCACCACGACCACGACGACGAAGACGACTGAGCCCGCGTCGCGCGGGCGGCCCTAGACCCGCGCGCAGGCGATCGCCGGGCGCCGCCTCACTTGCCCGCGGCCGCCACCGCCACCGCCGGCGCCGCGGCGGGCTTGGCGTCATCGGTCTGATGACCCTGCCGCGCGGCGGCCAGGATGCTGACGATCGAATAGTTGCCCTCGTGGCAGGCGTATTCGTACTGCGGGCCCTTGGTGGCCTTGAACAGCATCTCGGCGCGCCAGGTCTGGGCATAGACCGTCGGGTCGGTGACGCTGAACTCGTAGAGGATCTCGTCCGCCGCCGTGCGGCTGAACCGTTCGACCACGCGCGACGCCGGCGACTGCAGGACGCCCAGCACCCGCACCATCGGCGCGCCGCGGAAGCCGTCGGTCTCCACCACCAGGGTCTCGCCCTCCCAGCGCCCGACGCTGTTGCCGGTCCAGGTCGGCGGCGCCTTGGCGGGGCCGGCCGCGCCGATCGGGATGATCCGCACGTCGTGGTTCTTCTCGGAGACCACCACGAAGTGATCGCGGGTCAGCAGGAACTGGAAGACGTTGGCGTCCTGCGCCGACAGCAGCGGGGCGCTGGATCCGGCCGAGGTCACGCAGCGCTCCAGGCCCGGCCGCTCCTCGGGATTGTCATAGGTCCCCTTGGCCTCGTTCAGCACCTTGCCGGCCGGCGACAGGGGAACGCGCCCATCGGCCGGGGAGACGATCCAGGAGGAGCGCAGCTGGCCGCGGATACGCGCCAGCCCGTCGCCGGACTCCGGGAACTCGGAATCGTTCTGGCCGATGGTGTCCTCGGGGCCGACGTTGACGCCCCGGTGCTTGGCCACCTTCTCCGACCAGGCCTTGGCCGCCGCCGGATCGGGCACCAGCCCGCCCTTCAGCTCCTTCGGCCGCTGCAGCTTGGTGTAGGAGCCGTTGTCCCACAGCCCGCCCAGGTCCGGCCGGCCGTCGGGCGTGCGCGGCGCGCGGTACTCGCCCGCCTGGGCGCCCAAGGCCAGCACCCATCCGGCCGCGCCGGCGGCCAAGCCCACTCGCCTCATCCAACCCATGGGAAGCCCCACCCCGCCAGATCCTTGGGGGCAGCGTAACACCGTTCGTGGACCTTGTTACAGGGCCCGGCGCGGCCCTGGATGCAGGCCTAGACCAGCGCGCGCTTGTAGAGGCCCAGCAGCTCGCCCCAGGCCCGCTCCGCCTGCGTCGCGTCATAGACCGGGCTGCCCGGCACGCACCAGCCGTGCATGGCCGGATAGACCTCCAGCTTCAAGGGCGCCTTGGCGGCGGCGAAGGCGGCCGTGACCTGGTCCTTGGCGGTGGGGTCCGACTTGTCGTCGTTCTGCGCCTCGCAGACGATGTATTGGCCGTGCAGCTTGGGGATCGAGAGCAAGGGATTGCTGGCGTCCTTGCCCACCAGGGTGCCGCCGTGGAACGTCGCGCCGGCGCCGATACGCGGGGACGCAGCCCCGGTGCGCAGCGTCAGCGGCCCGCCCATGCAGTAGCCCTGCACGCCGATCTTGGCCTTGCGGTTGACCTTGGCCTGGGCGTCGAGGAAGCCGAGGTAGGCGGCGGAGTCCTTGTCGATGCCGTCGTCGGTCATGGCCGCGCGCACGGCGAACAGCTTCTTGCGCACCTCCGGATCGCCGAAATTCAGCGCCCCCTCGACCACCGGCGCCTTCTGGCTGCGGTAGAAGGGGTTGGGGACCAGCACCACATAGCCGGCGGCCGACAGCCGGCGGCCCATGTCGCGGAACACCGGGCGAAGCCCGCCGATGTCGGTCCAGATCAGCACCGCCGGGAACGGCCCCTTGCCGGGCGGGGTGAACAGCACGGAATCGGCCACGCCGTCCGGCGTCTTCACCGAGACGTCCTTCTCCACCACCGCCGCGGCGGCCTGCGCCTCGGCCGTCGTCGCATAGCCGGCCACCGCCATGGCCGCCAGGCCGAAGCCGCGGCGCGACACGCTGAAGTCCTGGCTCAGCCCCTGATGGATCTCGTCGTCGCACATGCTGGCGTCCCTCCGCTTTTCGTCAGTGGGAGACAGCCGCAGGCAGATTGCAACGGTATTTCAGATGGGAAGGAACCACGGAACTCACGGAACACACGGAATAAGGGAAGGCAGGAACCACGGATTTCACGGATGGCCCACTGCGAGCGGCAGCGAGCGGTCTTGTCCTGCGGCGTTCCGAGATTATCGCGCCTTCGGCGCAGCTCTCACGGCCATCCGTGTAATCCGTGAAATCCGTGGTTCAAAAAAGAGCGGCCGAAGCCGCCCCGTTCTGCGTCTTTCCGCGTTTTCTGCGGTTCCTAGCCCCACACCTTGTAGGGGTCCTTGAACGGCTTGCCCAAGGCCTCGGCCACCGCCGGGTGGGTCAGTTCGCCGGCCAGCACGTTCAGCCCCTTGGCCAGGTGCTTGTTCTTCTTCAGCGCGTCCAGCCCCTTGTCGGCCAGCTGCAGGCCGAACGGCAGGGTGGCGTGCACCAGGGCCTCGGACGAGGTGCGCGGGGCGGCGCCCGGCATGTTGGCCACGCAGTAGTGGACCACGCCGTCGATCGTATAGGTCGGGTCCATGTGGGTGGTCGGCCGCGAAGTTTCGAAACAGCCGCCCTGGTCGATGGAGACGTCCACCAGCACCGAGCCGGGCTTCATCCGCTTCAGGTGCTCGCGGCGCACCAGCTTGGGGGCCGCGGCCCCGGCGGTCAGCACCGCGCCGATCACCACGTCGGCCTTGAGGATTTCCTCCTCCACCGCGTCCAGCGTCGAATAGCGGGTGATCGCCCGCCCGGCGAAGATGTCGTCCAGGTAGCGCATGCGCGGGATCGAGCGCTCCAGGATCACCACCTCGGCCCCCAGGCCGGCGGCCATCCGCGCCGCATTGGCTCCCACCACGCCGCCGCCCAGCACCACGATCCGCGCCGGCAGCACGCCAGGCACGCCGGAGATCAACAGGCCCATGCCGCCGTTGTGCTTCAGCAGGGTCTCGCCGGCCGAGAACACGGCGATGCGGCCCGCCACCTCCGACATCGGCGCCAGCAGCGGCAGGCCGCCCGCGTCGTCGGTCACCGTCTCATAGGCGATGGCCGCGCAGCCGGACGCCAGCAGCCCTTCCGTCTGCGCCGGGTCGGGCGCCAGGTGCAGATAGGTGAACAGGATGTGCGTCTTGGTCAGCCGCGCCCACTCGACCGCCTGCGGCTCCTTCACCTTGACGATCAGGGTCGCCTCGCGGAACACGGCTTCCGCGTCCGGCAGGATCGTGGCGCCCGCCCGCACATAGGCGTCGTCGGCATAGCCGGCCCCGGCGCCCGCGCCGGTCTCCACCACCACCTCATGGCCATGGGTCACATATTCCCGCACCGCCGTGGGCGTCAGGCCGACGCGATATTCGTCCGGCTTGATCTCGCGAGGCACACCAACGCGCATGAGCGGCTCCTTCGGGGGAGGTTATTGCGGAATGGGCGCGGTTTGAGGGGAGACTGTGGGCGGGTCAAGGGGGATGTGGGCGCGCGCAGTAAGCATTCCGATGAACAAAGGCCCCGGATGGCTCCGGGGCCTTTGACCTAGCGGCAGCCAGGATTTTGTACCGTAACCGACCCGTCACGCGCTCTGCCAAGCGCACCCCGACGGCGGCGGACCCGAGGCTTGTCGGTATGGTCCCCTAATCTTGTGAAGGCTCCCGACTCCGGCGTGAAAGCCGGAGCCGGGTAGGGGACAATATGCCGGCTTCTACGGGCTCAGGTCCTTTGGGGGGGTAGCGTGAGAATCCAAGATAGGATTTTCGTTTTGCACCCCCTTTCCAAGCGCCGTTGGCCGAAATGGCTGGCGCAAGACATACATAAGCTGCGCGGGGGGCGTTCCAAGCCCCCACCCTTGCCCCCAACCTTCACCTCAGGCATCTAGCCCCGGCGAAGGCGGTCTCCCCCTCTCCCCCCGCGAAGCGAGAGGGGAGAGGGTAGGGAGAGGGGCGGCGCAAGACTGGCCGCCGCCGCTTCCCAGTGTAGCCAGGATCATGGCTGAACCGCCCGCAGACCCGCCGAGCCACCCCTCTCCTTGATCCTCTCCCCTCTGCCTCGCTGCGCTCGCGGGGGAGAGGCGCACCCCCTGTTCCTCTCCCGCGCCCTTGCGTGGGAGAGGTTAGGTGAGGGCCGGCTGGGCCAGCTCCGGATCTTGGGTCGAGGGCCCTCGGGTCAACACCGCTGGCGACCCGTCGCTCGCGCCGGCCCTCACCCGACCTCTCCCGCGGCCTGCGGCCCGGGAGAGGAGTAGGCGTTCCAGTGTTCCCTTGTTGTTCTTGACGCCCTCCGCATCCTCGCCGGTGGAGCTCGACAGCCACTGGCAGGGCGGCGGCATGACCGTCTACATCAAGCGTTACAGCGACATGCAGCACCCCACCGAGGACCGCCTGCTGGCGCCCGGCGAGATCGTCTTCCACAAGCACTTCCCGCCGCCCGGCCAGGACGAGGAGGACGGCGAGGCCTAGGGGGCGGGGTCAATTGAACCCGCGATGACTCACTAATTTCCGCTCATCCCCGCGAAAGCGGGGACCCAGGGGTTTTTGTTTCTGACCTGCAGCCGCGAGGGCGTCGCCGAACGCCCGAAACCACGGAAAAAGCCTGGGTCCCCGCTTTCGCGGGGATGAGCGGTATTGAGTACGGACCCTAGGACCTAACCGCTACTTCCCCGCCGCCGCCGTCCCCGCCGCCTCGCGTTCCCCCGCCCGCGCCCCGGCCAGGATGCCGGGCAGGCTGTAGTTGCCCTCGTGGCAGGCGAATTCGTAGAGGGCCGCCTTCACCGTGGTGAACGGCATCTCGGCGCGCCACGGCGCGGCGAACACCTCGGGGTCCTCGACGGTGAATTGGTACTTCAGGCCGGTCGCCGAGGTGCGGGTGAAGCGCTCCACCACCCGCGTGCCGGCGCCCGGATAGAAGGGCCCCGGCCGCAGCGGCAGGTCGGCGCGGAAGTTGGTGGTCTCGACCACCAGGGTGTCGCCCTCCCAGTGGCCGACGCTGTCGCCCAGCCAGGGGCGGATCTGCGGCGGCAGGTGCGGGCCGCCGATGCGGATCACCCGCAGCGTGCTGTTGTTCTCCGCCAGGATCGCCACCTCGCCGCGGGTCTGCACGATGGCGTAGTTGGGGTTGTAGGGCGCGTTGAGGATCGGCGGCCCGCCGGACCCCCAGCTCGGCAACAGGCACCGCTCGAAGGTGGGGCGGATCTCCGGGTCGTCGACGCTGGCCAGCTGCGCCTTGCGGGCGGCGGCGGCCATCTCGCGGGCGGCCGCGGTGTAGGGCAGCTTTCCGTCGGCCGGCTCGACGATCCAGGAGGTCCTGAGCTGGCCGTCGACCCGGCCCAGCTTCGAGGCGTCCCACCATTCCGATTCGCGCCCGCCGACCCCGTCGTTGGAGGCGTCATAGACCTTCTGCAGCTCGCGCTCGGCGTCCTTGGCCGCCGGGCCGGAGACCACCAGGGCGGTGACCGCGGCCGGCCGCTCCAGCCGGGTGAGGGCGGCGTTGGTCCATGTCCCGCCGAGGTCCGGCGCGCCGTCCGCGGTCCTGGGCGGATGGTAGGGACCGGCCCAGCCCGCCGTCGCCGTCCAGGCCAGCGCCCATGTCAGCGCTCCGGCCAGCGCCGCGGCCCCGCCGCGCCACGTCTTCCCAGTCGTCATGTGGAACCCCCGTTCGGCGCTCAGCGGAGGCCATCGCCGCCGCGCGGTCAAGCCGCGGTCTTGCCCCCAAGCTCCGCCTCAGGCATCTAGCCCGCACGAAGGCGGTCTCCCCGTAGCTGGGGGGCCAAGAGGGAACGGGGGATTTTTCAAGCCCCGGCTGTGCCCGCAACTGTAAGCGGCGAGGTCCGCGTCCACATCCTCCGAAGCTCGCTTGCGAGCGAAGGAGGACGCCACTGGGAAACCGGGAAGGTGAGGGCGCAGGCCGGTGACCCGTGAGCCAGGAGACCTGCCGTCTTCCGTCGCTCGTCCGTCGGCCCGGGACCAGGCCATCGGCGCGGGAAGGTCTGATGTCCTTCCAGTCGCAGCGACTCCCTGAAGACGGAGGCTGAACGACCATGCGTACTCACTTGATTTCACACCTGATTTCCACCGCGGCCGCGGCCGCTCTGATCCCCGCCTGTGCCTTCGCGCAGGCGGCTCCACCGCCCACCGCCGCCAACGCCAGCGAGCTGGTGATCACCGCCACCCGCCTGCCCAGCCGGCTCGACCTGGTCACCGGCGCCCACGTCATCGACCGCGCGGAGCTGGAGGCGCGGCAGACCCCGTTCCTGGAGGACGTGCTGGCCACCATCCCCGGGGTCGGGATCACCCGCAACGGCGGCTTCGGCGGCCTGGCCGCCATCCGCATCCGCGGCGCCTCGCCCGACAAGACGCTGGTGCTCATCGACGGGGTTCCGGTCGGCAACGCCAGCGAGCCCAACGGCGCCTTCGACCCCTCGTCGCTGCAGACCGTCGACATCGAGCGGATCGAGGTGCTGAACGGACCGCAGGGCTCGCTGTGGGGCTCGGATGCGATCGGCGGCGTGGTCTCGATCACCACCCGCCAGGTGACCGGCGTCAACGCCGCCTTCGAGGGCGGCCGCTACGGCACCGTGCGCGGTTACGTCGGGGCCGGGGTGTCGGAGGACCGCTACGCCGTCTCGGCCAGCGTCGCCGGCCTCAAGACCGACGGCTTCTCCAAGGCCGACACCGGCGCGGAGGCCGATCCCTACAAGACCATCACCGCCAACCTCTCCGGCCGCCTGACGCTCAGCGACGCCGTGCAGCTCGAGGCGCGCGGCCGCTACACCTACAGCCGCATCGCCATCGACGGCTTCCCGCCGCCGAACTTCACGCTCGCCGACACCTCCGACGTGGACGCCGTCCGCGCCTGGCAGGGCGACGTCCGCGCCCTGGTCGACGCCCTGGGCTGGAAGCACACGCTGAGCCTCTCGGACTACCACTTCTGGCTGGGCGAGAATTCCAGCTTCCCGGCCAGCAACCACGCCGAGCGCAAGGTCTGGCGCTGGACCGCCGAGCGCGGCGGGCCGGCCGATCCCTGGGGCCTGGTGCTGGGCGCCGAGCGGGCCTCGACCACCGCCGACCTCTCCGGCCGCGGCGGCGCCGACCTCTCCACCACCTCGGCCTTCGCCGTGGGGCGGATCGCGCCCTGGCGCCCCCTGACCCTGACCGGCAGCCTGCGCTTCGACGACCCCGACCGGTTCGCCAGCCGCACCACCGGCCGGCTCGCCGCGGCCCTCGACCTGGGCCGGGGCTTCACCCTCACCGCCTCGGCCGGCCAGGGCTTCAAGGTCCCCTCGATCAGCGAAGTGATTTGTGACTTCTGCTTTGCCCCGCCCGTGCCGCTCCGGCCCGAGCGGGCGGAGGGCTACGACCTGCGCCTCGGCTGGGCTTCGGAGGACGGTCGGATCACCGCCGCGCTCACCGGCTACAAGCTCTCCGTGCGCGACCAGATCGCCTATGTGGCCCTGCGCTACATCAACATCGCCCGCACCCGCTCCGACGGCATCGAGGCGGAGGCGGACGCGAAGCTCACCGAGACCCTGCGCCTGAAGCTCGCCTACGCCGTCACCGACGCCATCGACGTCTCGACCGGCCGCGACCTGCTGCGGGTGCCGAGGCAATCCGGCGCCGCCAGCCTGTTCTGGACGCAGCAGCGCTGGGGCGCGGCCGTCACCCTGCGCGCCGAGTCGACCCAGGCCGACGTGGCCCGCGACGGTTTCACGCCGGTGCGGCGGGCGGGCTTCGCGGTGGCCGACCTCTCCGGCTCCTACCGGCTCAGCGACCAGCTCACCCTGACCGCCCGCGTCGAGAACCTCACTGACAAGCGCTACGAGGAGAGCTTCGGGTTCAACGAGAGCGGCCGGGCGGCGTTCGTGGGGGTGCGGGTGACGGAGTAAAATCCAAAAAACAAGGCCGTCATCCCCGGGCTTGTCCCGGGGACCCAGAAGCGCTGGCGTCGGACCAGTTCGCGCGAGCCGTCAGCCTCGGTGCTTCTGGGTGGCCGGGACAAGCCCGGCCATGACGACTCGTTTGGCGAACGCGAGGGGGCCCCTCTAAGGTCCCACCCGCACCTGGAATCCCTCGGGGATGGTGGCGAGCTTGCCGTCCACGTCCGCCGCCATCTCGAGGAAGGACTTGGCGATGCCCGCGTTCTTGCCGTCGCAGGCGGCGAGCTCCGGACCCCCGGCGGTCGTCTGCGCGGATCCGGTGGCGGCGTCCATCATGCGCGCGTCGAAGATCGAGTTCAGCCGCGCACGCTGGCCCGCGACCTGGCGTTTGAAGGCCTCGTGCTGGGCGGCGGGCATGGAGTTGCAGCGCGTCTCCCAGATCAGGCCGGCGTAGACGACCGTGAAGCGGGTGAAGGCGGAAATCGCCTGCTTCTGCGTCGGGGTCAGTTCGTCGGCGGCCCGGGCCGCCGGGGCGGAGAGCGCGATGAGGGCCGCGCCGAGCGCGAGTCCAAGTCCTGTGTGGCGCATGTGATCGTCCCCCACGGTGACGGGGGAACGCTACGCCGGTCGCGCTGTCGTGGCGAATCTAGGCGGCGGCCCAGGTGTCGAGCGCGGTCGGGTCGTCGAGCGCCATCTCGTCCCAGTCGAGGTCCGGCGGCGGGCTGGCCGCGGCGGCGAGCACGGCGCTCATCTCGGCGGCGGAGGCCACGTCGACCAGCACGGCGGCGGCCTCCGGGCGCGACAGGGCGAAGCCCAGCGCCGCCTGCAGCGGATCGCTCCGGCCCTCGGCGATCAGCCGCCGCGCGCGGGAGATGCGGCCGGCGGCGGCCTTCAGGTGGCTGGGCGCGCGGTCGGGCGGCAGGAACAGCACGCCGTTGAGGAAGATCGAGCGCAGGTGCACCTCGACGCCCATGCCGGCCAGTTCGGCCAGGGTGCCGTCGAGCAGCAGCCGCTGGTCCAGGAGCGAGGCGGGCGCCTGCACCACGTCCGGCTTGAACCGGCGCGCCAGGCCCAGCGGGTCGTCGGAGGCATAGACCGAGACGCCGATCTTGCGGCACAGGCCCTGGTCCTTCAGCGCCCGCAGGCGGTCCCACAGCGCCGGGCCGCCGGGGCTCAGCATGTCGGTGGCCGAGGGGGCGAAGATGGCGTCCACCGCCTCCACGCCCAGCCGCGCGATCTGGGCGCGCACCTCGGCCTCGGCGAAGTCGGGCCCGCGGTCGGGGCGCACGGTGGTGACGGTCAGGCGGAAGGGGTTCGGCTTGGGGATCAGCTGGCCCATGGTCAGCTCGACGCCCTGCGAATGGCGGCCGACCTCCAGCACGCTCACGCCGGCGCGCGCGGCGATCGCGAGGATATCGCGCGCCTCGGCGTCCCGCGGACGGCCGCGGGCCGGCTGGTCGAGGCTGAACTGGCCGGAGCCAAGGCCCAGCTTCGTAATCGGTGACGTCATGACGGGCTTGAGCTTGGATAGCTTCCTATGAGCCGCCATCTTGGACGCGAGATGCCTAAGAAGCCGTATCCAGGTCCTGAATCGGGGGTTAAGGCGTGACGGTGCGTGAGCCCCTCCCCGAATGGCCGCTGTTCGGCATGGCCGAGGACGTGCGGTCGGCCCTGCGCCAGGCGCGGGCGGCCGGCCAGGCCTGTGCGCTGGCCACCCTGATCAGCGTCGAGGGCGGCGGTCCCCGGCCGCCCGGCGCCCAGATGGTGTTCGCGCCGGGCGTGGTCGCCGGCTATTTCTCCGGCGGCTGTGTGGAGAGCGACATCGCCGACCACGCCTATGCCTGCCTGGCGGACGGCGCGCCGCGCACCCTGGTCTATGGCGAGGGCAGCCCCTGGCCGGATATCCGGCTGCTGTGCGGCGCGCGGATCGAGATCTTCGTGGAGCGGGTTCCGGCCGACGACCCGGCGCTGGTCGAACTGCTGGCCGCGGAGATCGAGCGGCGGCCGGTGACCTACGTCAGCGACGGCTACGCGCGGGCCTGCGGGCCCGAGCTGTCGCCCTGGCCGGAAGCGGCGGTCGACAAGGCCTACGATCCGGCCCAGCGGCTGGTGGTGGTGGGCGGCGATCCCACCGCGCTGGCCATCGCCCAGCTGGGCGCGCAGGCCGGCTTTGAGACTACCCTGGTCCGCCCCAAGGGACCCGAGGCCCCGCCGCCGATCGCAGGCGTCGCCTACCGCCGCGACGAGCCGGCCCAGGCGCTGGCGGCGCTCGACGTCGATCCCTGGACGGCGGTCGCCATCGCCACCCACGACATCGAGACCGACCATGCGGCGCTGAAGGCCGCCTTGCCGTCGCGGGCCGGCTACGTGGGGCTGCTGGGCGCGCGGCGGCGGCTGATGGGCCGGCTCGCCGAGCTGAAGGCGGATGGGATGGCCGAGAGCGCCATCGCCCGGCTGCACGCCCCCATCGGCCTCGACATCGGCGGCAAGGCGCCCTGGGAAGTCGCCGTCTCAGTGATCGGCGAGATCATGGCGCTGCGCTATGCGCGGGCCAGCGGCAGGGCCTCGACCACCTCGCCGGCGGCCAGCGCCGGCGCCCCGGCCGACCGGCGCAGCAATGCGTCCGACGCCGCGAAGACGCTGACCAGCGACGAATCCTGATCGCGGCAGGGCGTGATCGCCACCTCGCCGCCGGCGTAGCTGAGCTTGGCGCGCATCCAGTGCTCGCGCGGGCCGTTGGCCGGCAGGTCCTGGCCCAGCTTGGCGGGGATGGTCGCCGGCTGCGGCTCGGCGCCCTGATAGGCGCTGAGGATCGGGTGCAGGAACATCTCGGCGCAGACGAAGGCCGAGGCCGGATTGCCCGGCAGGCCCAGGAGCCGCCGGCCGTCGGCCAGCACCCCGAAGAAGGTCGGCTTGCCCGGCCGCACCGCCACGCTCTCGACGCGATAGGACAGGCCCAGGGTCTCGGCCGCCGCGCGCACCAGATCGTGGTCGCCCACCGAGGCCCCGCCCACGGTGACGATCAGCTCGGCCTCGGCGGCGCGCATGGCCTCGATGACCGCCTCGAGCTGGTCGCGGATCGGCTTGGCGCGGGTCACCAGGGCGCCCCAGCTGGCGATCATGGCGGCCAAGGCCGGGGCCCCGGAATCATAGATCTGAAACGGCCCGGGCGCAGCCGGCGCCTGGACGATCTCCTCGCCGGTGGAGAGCAACGCTACCCGCGGCCGCCCATAGACCGCGACCTCGGCGCGGCCCGCCGAGGCGGCCAGCGACAGCCGCCAGGGATCGATGCGCAGGCCGGGCTCCAGCAGCGCCTGGTCCCGCTTGAAGTCGCCGCCGGCCGGCCGGACGTTGGACCCGGCCTTCGTCTCGGGCACGCGGACGTTGTCGCCGTCGCGGGTCGCGTCCTCCTGGATGACCACCGCGTCGCAGCCCTCCGGCACGGCCGCGCCGGTGAAGATGCGCACCGCCTGGCCGGCCGCGACGCGGCCCTCGTGGCCGTGCCCCGCCGCGCTCTCGCCGACGATCGTCAGCCTGCCCGGACCGTCCGCCGCCCTGACCGCCCAGCCGTCCATGGCCGAGGCGGCGAACGGCGGCTGGTCGCGGATGGCGCGGACCTCTTCGGCCAGCACCCGGCCGATGCTGTCGGCGAGCGCCACCCGCTCGACCGGCAAGGCCGCGATCTCCGCCAGCATGCGGGCCCGCGCGTCATCGACGGAGAGCAGCTTCACCTTGAAACCCGCTCATCCCCGCGCAGGCGGGGACCCAAGCCGAGTTCGGGATGTGCCGACGCGAGCAGCCTGGACTGAGAGCCCGCTTGGGTCCCCGCCTTCGCGGGGATGAGCGGTAGGAAGAAGCTCATTCCGCCCGCCAATCGCCGCTCTTGCCGCCGGCCTTGGCGACCAGGCGCACGGCCTCGATGACCATGGTCTTCTCCGCCGCCTTCAGCATGTCGTAGAGCGTCAGGCAGGCCACCGAGACGGCGGTCAGCGCCTCCATCTCGACACCCGTCGGCCCGGTCGTCTTGACCCGCGCGGTGACCATGAAGCCGTCGTCCACCGGCTCGATGCGCACCTCGGCCTTGGTGATGGCCAGCGGGTGGCACATGGGGATCAGGTCCGAGGTCTTCTTGGCGGCCATGACGCCGGCGATCTCGGCCACCGCGCGCACGTCGCCCTTCCTGCCTGCGCCGGAGAGCGCCAGCTTCAGCGTCGCCGCGCTCATCCGCACGAAGCCCTCGGCGATGGCTTCGCGGGCCGTGGCGGCCTTGTCGGAGACGTCGACCATGCGGGCGCGGCCGGTGTCGTCGATGTGGGTGAGCTTGCTCACGTCTTGCCGACTAGCTTTCCATCAGCCGCGGCATCAGCTCGACCATGTTGCAGGGGCCGTGGCGGCTGTCGAGCTGGGCGGAGATCACCTTGTCCCAGCCGTCCTTCACCGCCCCGTTGGAGCCCGGCAGGCAGAACACGAACACGCCCTTGATGAGCCCGGCCAGCGCCCGCGACTGCAGCGTCGAGAGCCCCACCGACTGGTAGCTGACCAGGTGGAAGATCACCGAGAAGCCGTCGATCTCCTTGTCGAACAGCGGCCGGATGGCCTCCGGCGTCACGTCGCGGCCGGTGATGCCGGTGCCGCCGGTGGTGACGATGGCCTCCACCTCGCCGCCATCGATCCAGGCGTTCACCTGCGCGCGGATGGCGGTGATGTCGTCCGGCACAATGGCCTTGCCGGCCAGCTCGTGGCCCGCGCCGGTCACCCGCCCGGCCAGCACATGGCCGGAGGTGTCGCTCTCCTCGTCGCGGGTGTCGGAAATGGTCAGCACGGCGATCTTCACCGGCTTGATCGGCAGGGCCTCATTGATGCGGCCGCCAGGGGTCAGCACGGGTGCGTTCATTGCGGTGTCTCCTCGTCCCAGCGGGCGATATCGCGGTGATCCTCGGCGCGCGGCTCGATCCAGTGTTCGCCGTCCGGCCCGTGCGCCTTCTTCCAGAAGGGCGCGCGGGACTTCAAGTAGTCCATCAGGAAGTCGCAGGCCTCGAAGGCGGCGCGGCGATGCCTGGCCGCCGTGGCCACGAAGACGATGGCCTCGCCGGGCGCGATCTTGCCGATGCGGTGGCGGATCATCAGGTCGTCCAGCTCGAACCGCGCGCGCGCCTCATCGGCGATCTGGCCGATCGCGGCCTCCGTGAACCCCGGATAGGCTTCGAGCTCGAGGATGGTGGTCCCGCCGGCCTCCGCCCGGGCGAGGCCGGTGAAGGTCGCCACCGCGCCGACTTCACTGCGGCCCTTGCTGAATTCCGAGAGCAGGGCGCCGGGGTCGAAGGGCTCTTCGGTGAGCGTGATCATCCGCCGCTCATCGGCGGCAGGAAGGCGACCTCGGCGCGGGGGCCGATCGGCTGGTCGCCGCGCACGATGGCCTGGTCCAGGGCCACCTGCACGCCGGGGCCGCTGAGCGCCGCGCCGAGCCGGGCGTCTTCCTTGGCGAGCAACGCCTTGAGCGCGCCGATCGAGGCCGCCTCGATCCCGTCGCGCTCGCGCCAGCCGGCGAGGTCGCGCAGGGGGCCGAACAGCAGCACCCTGGCCACCGTCAGCCTCCCGTCGTGGACATGTGCCGGGCCACGGCCGGGGCGGACGCCCGCGAAATCTGGAAGTCGTGGCCCTTGGGCTTGGCGTCGACGGCCAGCCGGATCGCCGCGATCAGGTCGTCGTCCGAGGCGCCGGCGCGGATCACCGCGCGCAGGTCGCTGGCGTCCTCCTGGCCCAGGCAGCTGTGCAGCGTGCCGGTGCAGGTCAGCCGCACGCGGTTGCAGGCCTCGCAGAAATTGTGGCTCAGCGGGGTGATGAAGCCCAGCCGGCCGCCGGTCTCGGCCACGTCCACATAGCGCGCCGGGCCGCCGGTGGTGACGTCGAGGTCGGTGAGCGTCCAGAAGCTCTCGAAGTCGCGGCGCAGCTCGGTCAGCGACAGGTATTCGTCGGTGCGGTCCACATCGACCTCGCCCATGGGCATGGTCTCGATCAGCGTCACCTCGAGCCCGCGCCCGTGCGCCCAGCGGATCAGCTCCGGCAGTTCGGCGGCGTTGCCGTCCTTCAGGGCCACGGCGTTGATCTTGACCTTCAGGCCGGCGCCTTGCGCCGCCTCGATGCCGCCGATCACCTTGCCGAGGTCGCCGCCGCGGGTCAGGGCGCGGAACAGCTCGGGCTTCAGGGTGTCCAGCGAGACGTTGATCCGCTTGACCCCCAGGTCGGCCAGCGGCCGGGCGAAGGTCGCCAGCTGGGTGCCGTTGGTGGTCAGGGTCAGCTCATCGAGCGCGCCGGACTTCAGGTGCCGGCCGAGGTTTTCAAACAGGCCCATCACGCCCTTGCGCACCAGCGGCTCGCCGCCGGTGATGCGCAGCTTGCGCACGCCCAGGCCCACGAACGCCGAGGCGATGCGGTCCAGCTCCTCCAGGGTCAGCACCTGCGCCTTCGGCAGAAAGGTCATGTGCTCGGCCATGCAGTAGACGCAGCGCAGGTCGCAGCGGTCGGTGACGGAGACCCGCAGATAGGTCACCGTGCGGCCGAAGCCGTCCACCAGCGCGGGCTGGTCTTGCGAAACTATGCCGTCGTAGGGCGTCATGCGGCCCTGAACATAGAGAGGAACCGGGCTTGGCGACAGGGGCGGGGCTGGAAGCAATCGTACTGGCCGCCGGCGCGGGGGCCCGGTTTGGGGGCCGAAAGCTGCTCGCGCCGTGGGGCGCAGGGGTGCTGCTCGACGCCGCCCTGGCCGCCGCCTTTGCAGCCCCGGTGCGCTCGGTGACCGTGGTGACCGGCGCCGACGCCGAGGCGGTGACCGCCGCCGCGCTGGCCTTCAATCCCGCCGTGAGGATCGTCCACGCCGCCGATCACGCCGAGGGCATGGGCGCCTCCCTGCGCACCGGCGTCGCCAGCCTGCCGGCCGACGCCACGGGGGTTTTCGTGTTCCTCGGCGACATGCCGCGCGTGCCCGTCGCCGTCCTGCCGCAACTGGCCCAGGCGCTCGCCGCCGGCGCGCCGGCCGCCGCACCGACCTTCCGGGGCCGCCGCGGCAACCCGGCGCTGCTCGGCCGCGCGCTGTTCCCCGACCTCCGGGCGCTGATCGGCGACGCCGGCGCCCGCGCGGTTCTGCAAGACCTCGGCGACCGCCTGGCGCTGGTGGAAGCCCCCGACGACGGCGTGCTGTTCGATGTGGACGAGGCCCATCAAATCCCTGCTCGTCCCCGCGAAGGCGGGGATCCAAGCTGAGCTTCCGCTCGGTCGGTCCGCCGCTTGGATTCCCGCCTTCGCGGGAATGAGCGGTTGAAGATTACCCCTTCACGAACGGCAGGCTGGTGGTTGGCGGTTGCCCCATGGCCAGCAGCGCATTGGCCACCGCCGGCGCGATCACCGGCGTGCCCGGCTCGCCGACGCCGCTCGGCGGATTGCCGGAGGCGACGAAGTAGGTCTCCACGGTGGGCGCCTCGGAATTGCGCAGCACGCGGTAGCCGTCGAAGTTGGCCTGCTGCGGCGCGCCGTCCTTGAGGTCGATCTTGCCGTAGAGCGCCGCCGACAGGCCGAGGCACGTGCCGCCCTCCATCTGCGCCTTCACCTGGTCCGGCGCGATCACCGTGCCGCAATCGATGGCGGTGACCACGCGGCCGACCTTGGGGACGCCGTTCTCCAGCTTCACCTCGGCGACTTGGGCCACCACCGAGCCGAAGCTCTCGTGCACCGCCACGCCCCGCGTCCAGCCGGCCGGTGGTGGGCTGCCCCAGCCGGCCTTCTCGGCGGCCAGGTTCAGCACCGCCAGGTGCCGGTTGGCGCCGGCCTTCGCATAGAGCGCGCGGCGGTAGTCGACGGGATCCTTGCCGGCCTGTTTCGCCAGCTGGTCGATGGTGTGCTCCATGACGAAGGCGGTGTGGGTCGCCCCCACCGAGCGCCACCACAAGACCGGCACCCCCACGTCGGCGTTGATCACCTGGCCGTCCACCACCGGCGTCGCCTTCAGATAGGGCGAGCCTTGCGCCCCCTCCACCGAGCTGGAGTCCAGCTTCGGCGTGCCCATGGGCGAGCCCTTCATGATCGACTGGCTGACGATGCGGTGGCGCCAGGCGGCGGGCATGCCGTCCTTGTCGGTGGTCACCCGCACGGCGTGGTGCACCATCGGCCGGTAGTAGCCGGCGCGCATGTCGTCCTCGCGGGTCCAGACCAGCTTCACCGGCCGGCCGCCGCCCACATGCTTGGCGATGTGCACGCACTCGGCCACGTAGTCGGATTGGAAGTTGGTCCGCCGCCCGAACGAGCCGCCGGCCAGCAGGGTCTCCACCGCGATGTTGCCGGGCAGGTTGCCGACGATCTTGGCGGCGGCCAGCTGGTCCAGGGTCGGCGACTGGGAGCCGTGGATCAGCTTGCAGCTCTGGCCCTTGACGATGGCCACGCAGTTCATCGGCTCCATGGCCGCGTGCGCCAGGTAGGGGAAGTCGTAGGTGGTCTCGACCGCCGCGGTCCCGCCGGCCGCCGGCGGCGCGCCCTTGGCCTCGAAGGCCTGCCAGGCGGCCTTGCCCGGCGGCTGGGTCTTGCCGGCCGCCAGGTCGGCGTAGCTCGTCCGGATCTGGTCGCTGGAGCGGGTCTCGGCCTTGGCGAAGTCCCATTTCACCTTCAGGGCGTCGCGGCTCTGACGGGCGGCCCAGGTGTTGTTCGCGACCACCGCGACCCCGGTGGGGATCTGGAACACGTCGACGACGCCCGTCACCTTGCGCGCCGCGCTGTCGTCCACGGAAGCCACCGTCGCGCCGAACTTCGGCGGGTGGGCGACCATGGCGGTCAGCATGTTCGGCAGGTGGACGTCCTGGGTGTAGCGGGCGGTCCCGGTGCTCTTGGCGACGGTGTCCTTGCGGCGCACCCGCTCGGTGCCGATCAGGCCGAAGGTCTTGGGGTCCTTGAGCGTCGGGGCCTGCGGCGGCTTGACCTTGGCCGCGTCGGCGACCAGCTCGCCGAAGCCCGCCTGCTTGCCGCTCTTGGCGTGGCTGACGACGCCGTTCGCCACCGTGATCTCGCCGGCCGGCGCGTTCCATCGGGCAGCCGCCGCCTGCACGAACATGGCCCGCGTCGCCGCGCCGGCGTTCCGGAGCTGGGTCCAGGAGTTGGCGATGGCCGAGGAGCCGCCGGTGCCCTGCACGCCCATCAGGGCGTTGGAATAGACCTTGGCGTTGGCCGGGGCGAACTCGACCGTCATCCTGTCCCAGTCGGCGTCCAGCTCTTCCGCCACGATGGCGGCCAGGCCCGCGTGATTGCCCTGGCCGAACTCGATGTGCTTGGAGACGACGGTGACCAGGCCGTCCGGGGCGACCTTCACGAAGGGCCCGAAGGCCCCGAAGTCGTTCGGAGCCCCCAAGGCCAGGATGTCGGCGGGCGAGCAGGCGACCACCAGGGCGCCGCCGGTGAGCGTCGCGCCGATGGCCAGGGCCTCGCGGCGGGTGGCGCCCTTCTGGGCGAAGCGGTTGAGGGGCTTGTTCATGATCGCATCCCTCTCAGTTGGTCGCCGCGGCGGCGGGGGCCGCGGGGACGTCGAGCGGCGCGCCGCCCGCCACCTGCGGCAGGCCGGCGGCGTCCTTGATGGCCGCGCGGATGCGCTGGTAGGTCCCGCAGCGGCAGATGTTGCCGTCCATGGCCCCGCTGATCTCGTCGTCGGAAGGCTTGGGCTTGGTCGCCAGCAGGGCGACGGCGCTCATGATCTGGCCCGACTGGCAGTAGCCGCACTGCGGCACGTCGTGCTTCTCCCAGGCGACCTGCACCGGGTGGCTCCCGCCGAGCCCCTCGATGGTGGTGATCTTGGCGGCGCCCAGCACCGAGATCGGCGTCGAGCAGGAGCGGATCGGCTGGCCGTCGGCCAGCACCGTGCAGGCGCCGCACTGGCCGACCCCGCAGCCGTACTTCGACCCGGTCATGCCCAGTTCATCGCGCAGCACCCACAGCAGGGGTGTGTCCGGCGCCGCGGCCACGTTCACAGGCTTCCCGTTGATCTGTAGCGTCGGCATCAAAGCTCTCCCGGAACCGGCAATTGACGCATCCTAACGCCGTTCAGACTCGGCGGTAAATGCCGCCGCAGTTGCCCCACGGGCGCCTCTGCCGCTAGTTACCCGGCGAACGCGACCCCAGGACTCCCAGGAGACACCATGCTTCGTTACGCCCTCGCCGCCGCGGCCCTCAGCCTCGCCGCCGGCCCGGCCCTCGCCCAGGACGGCGCGGCGCTGTTCAACATGCAGTGCAAGATGTGCCACCAGGCCGCCTCGACGTCGCTGGCCCCGGCGCTGACCGGCGTGGCCGGCGCCAAGATCGCGGCCAGGCCCGATTTCACCTACTCGCCGGCCCTGAAGGCCAAGGACGGCGCCTGGACCGACGCCAACCTCGACGCCTACCTGAAGGCCCCGATGGCGTTCGCGCCGGGGACCCGCATGCCGGTCTCGGTGCCGGCCGATGACGCGCGGGCCGCCATCATTGCCTATCTGCACAGCTTGAAATAGCACCGGCGTCCATGGACGCCTTCCCCGCCTTCTTCCCGCTCGCCGGCCGCACCGTGGTGGTGGCGGGCGAGGGCCCGGGGGCGGAGGCGAAGCTCAGGCTATTCGAGGGCTCGCCGGCCCGGGTGATCCGGCTGGCGGGCGAGGCGGCGTTCTCCTCCAAGGCCTATGCGGGCGCGGCGCTGGCCTTCGTGGCCTCGGACGACGCGAGCTTCATCGCCGGCGCGGCGGCGGCGGCGCGCGGCGCGCGGGTGCCGGTCAACGTCGTCGACCATCCGGAGATGTGCGACTTCACCACGCCGGCGGTGATCGACCGCGGCGAGGTGGTGGCGGCCATCGGCACCGGCGGCGCCTCGCCCATGCTGGCCACCCTGCTGCGCCAGGACATCGAGGCCCGCGTGCCGGAAGGCGCCGGCCGGGTCGCCGCCCTGTTCCGCGCCCTGCAGGACGAGGTGCGCAAGGCGCTGCCCGAACCGCACATCCGCCGCGCCTTCCTGCGCGCCGCGCTGACCGGCCCCGCCGCCCAGGCCGCCATGGCCGGCGACCTGGAAGCCGCCAAGGCGAAGCTGCGCCAGGCGCTGGCCGACGGCGTGGCGCCGCAGGGGCTGGTGACCTTCGTCTCCGGCGCGGGGCCGGTCGACAGTCTGACGCTCGCCGCCAGCCGCGCCCTGGCCGCCGCCGACGCCCTGGCGGCCGACGACGGGGTGGATGCGCAGGTCCTGGGCCTCGCCCGTCGCGACGCCGAGCGGCTGGGCCCCGACCAGGCGGGCCCCGAGCAGCTCTCCGACCTGACGCTGCGCGGCCTGCACGTGGTGCGCGTCACCGCCGGGCCGCCGTCGCCGGACGAGCTCCGCGACCTGGCCGAATTGGGCGTCGACGTCCAGGCGATCTAGCGATCCAGCGGCCGGCCCTTGGTCTCCGGCAGCAGCAGCAGGCAGGTGACCACCGACAGCGCCGTGAAGGCGAAAGGATACCAGAGGCCGGAATAGATGTTGCCCACCGCCGCGACGATGGCGAAGGCGGTGAACGGCACGAAGCCGCCGACCCAGCCGGTGCCGATGTTGTAAGGCAGCGACATGGCCGTGTAGCGGATCCGCGTCGGGAACAGCTCCACCAGGCAGGCCGCGAGCGGGCCATAGACGGCGGTCGCGGCGATCACCAGCACCAGCAGCACGCCGAACGCGGCCAGCAGGTTCATCCGCGCCGGATCGGCCTTGGTGGGATAGCCGCCGTGCGCCAGGGCCTGCTTGATCTTGCCCTCGACGGTGGCCTTCACCGCCTTGGCCACGTCCTTGGGCAGGCCTCGGGCGTCGAGCGAGGGGATGGTGATCAGCCCCACCCGCACCTGCGCCGGCGATCCGGGCGGGGCGGCGACGTTCTCATAGCTGACGCCGGCGTTGGCCACCGCGCTCTTGGCGATGTCGCAGGAGGAGGTGAAGCTCGCCTTGCCCACCGGATCGAACTGCAGCGAGCAGTCGGCCGGATCGGCGATCACACGGACCGGCGTCGCCGCCTGCGCCTCGGCCAGCGCCGGATTGAGCGTGCGCGACAGGGCGTGGAAGGCCGGGAAGAAGGCCGCCAGCATCAGGGCCATGCCGAACAGCATCACCGGCTTGCGGCCGAGTTTGTCCGACAGCCAGCCGAACAGCACATAGAGCGGCGCGCTCGCCGCCGCGGCGGCCATCATCAAGGTGTTGATGGTGGCCGGCTCCACCTTCAGGAATTTCTCCATGAAGGTCTGGACGTAGAAGAAGGTGGTGTACCAGCCGGCCCCCTGGGCGAACATCACGCCGACCAGCGCCAGGATGACGATCTTCAGGTTGGGCCACTGACCGAAGGCTTCGGCGAACGGCTTCTCGGCGCCTTCGCCACGGGCCTTCATGCGGGCGAACTCCGGGCTCTCCGACAGCTTCAGCCGCATGTAGATCGAGATGGCCAGCAAGCCCGCTGAAACGAGGAACGGGATGCGCCAGCCCCAGGCGTCGAAGGCGGTCGGCCCGAACAGCTTGCCGACCGCCAGGCGGGTGAGCAGGATCACCGTCAGCGCCGAGAACAGGCCGAAGGCCGCCGAGGTCTGCACCCAGGCGGTGGAGCGGCCGCGGGCGTTCGGCGCGGCGTGCTCGGCCACATAGATCGCGGCGCCGCCGTACTCGCCGCCCAGGGCGAAGCCCTGGAGGATCCGCATCAGCACCAGCAGCGCCGGGGCTGCGATGCCGGCCGTGGCGTAGGAGGGCAGGACGCCGATGCCGAAGGTCGCCCCGCCCATCAGGGCGACGGTCACCAGGAACGCCCCCTTGCGTCCCAGCCGGTCGCCGATGCGGCCGAACACCAGGGCTCCGATCGGGCGGAACAGGAAGCCCGTGCCGAACAGGGCGAGCGCGGCGATATAGCCGGCGGTCTCGGGCAGGCCGGAAAAGAAGGTCTTGGAGATGATCTGGGTCAGGCTGCCGAAGACGAAGAAGTCGTACCACTCGAAGGTGGTGCCCGCGGCCGACGCGGCGACCACGGTCTTGAGCGAGGTGGCCTTCACGGGCATCGGAACGCCCTCCACCGCCAACTCCGCCATGCGCAAAACCTCCCGAACGCTTCGCGACAAGCTCTAACACTGCGTCGGGAGCGCGTGGAAGGCGGGTTGCTCAACAGGCCTCATCTGGCGACGAGGGGTCAGGCGACGGCGCTGTCATCCTCACCATCCGCCTCGCCGCCGGCCTCGGCGGCCTGCATCAGGCGGGCGATCTCGGCGATCAGGGCGCCGGGCGAGATCGGCTTGCCGACCACCCCGTCCATGCCGGCGTCGAGGTAGCGGCGCTGCTGGTGGGCCAGCACGTTGGCGGTGAGCGCCACGATCGGCGTGCGCGCCGGCTCGCCGCCCAGGCCGCGGATGCGCCGCGCGGCCTCCAGGCCGTCGATGCCGGGCATCTGCACGTCCATCAGGATCATGTCGAAGCCGCCGCGCGCCGCCGCCTCGACGCCGAGATAGCCGTCGGCGGCGGTCTCCACCGCGGCGCCCATGCTCTCCAGCAGCTTGGTGGCGATCATCCGGTTGGTGGCGTTGTCCTCCACCACCAGCATGCGCAGCCCGCCCAGCACCGGCCCGACCTCGTCCACATGGCGGGCCTGGGCCTCGGTGGGCTCGGCGGCGATCTCCAGCCAGAAGGTCGAGCCCTTGCCCTCCACCGAGGTGAAGCCCACGTCGCCGCTCATCATCTCGGCCAGCCGCTTGGTGATGGCCAGCCCCAGCCCCGAGCCGCCGAACCGCCGCGTCGTCGAGGCGTCCCCCTGGTCGAAGCGCTGGAAGATGCGCCCCTGGGCCGCCTTGGGGATGCCGATGCCGGTGTCCTCGATCTCGAAGCGCAGGGTCCCGCGGGTGGGGGTGGCGCAGGCGATCTTCACCCGGCCGGCGCCGGTGAACTTCACCGCATTGCCCACCAGGTTGAACAGCGCCTGGCGCAGCCGCACCGGGTCGGCCCGCACCCAGCCGACCTGTGGGTCGACGTCGATCTCCAGCTTGAGGCCCTTGGCGTCGGCCTGCGGCCTGAGCAGCCGGGCGACGCCGTCGACCACGGCCTCGACGTTCACCGGCTCGCAGGCGAGCTCCAGGTGGCCGGCCTCGATCTTGGAGAAGTCGATCACGTCGTTGAGCAGCTCGGCCAGCATCTGGCCGCAGGACAGCGCCTCCTCCAGCATGCGCCGGCCGTCGTCGCTCAGCTGTTCGGATTTCAGCAGGTGCAGCACGCCCATCACGCCGTTCATCGGCGTGCGGATCTCGTGGCTCATGTTGGCCAGGAATGCGGCCTTGGCCTCAGCGGCGGCCTCCGCGGCGCGCTGGGCCTCCATCAGCGCCAGCTCCTGGCGCTTGCGCTCGTCGAAGTCCTGGACCAGGCCCACGGCCTTCAGCCAGCGGCCGTTGCGGGCGACCTTCAGGTAATGGGAGACGCGGATCCAGCGGGTCTCGCCGTCCGGGCGCACGATGCGCGCCTCGAAGGCCTCGCCGGAGCCCCGTGAGCCGGAGTGCAGCGCGCGGAACGAGGCGCGGACGTGCTCCAGGTCGTCGGGATGGAAGCCGGGGAAGCGCAGCTGGGTGGCCTCCTCGTAGGTGGCGTTGCCCTGGCCGGTGAGCTTCTCGAACTCCGGGGAGGCCCAGAAGGTCTTCGAGACGTGGTCGATCTCATAGACCCCGGCGTCGGCGGCCTGCAGGGCGAGCTTCAGGCGGGAGGCGTTGGCCTGGGCCTCGCGGCGGGCGCGGCGCATCTGCTGCTCGCCGCTGCGGGCCGCGTCGCGGGCCCCGGCCAGCTCGGTGATGTCCTCGGAGATGCCCTTCATGGCGAACAGGCCGCCGGTGGCCGGCTCCGTCCGGATGGTGACGCGCACGGTCATCCAGCCGCCGCGCGCCCGGAGGCGGTGCTCGGCCTGAGCGGGCGTGCCGTGGCGCACGGCGCGGGCGAGCATGGCCAGGGTGCGCTGGCGGTCGCGCCAGTGGACCAGCTGCCCAAAGGCTTCCGGCGTCGCCACCTGCTGCGGGTCGATGCCGAGCATGGTGGCCAGTTCGTCCGACCACCAGATCCGGTGGGCGATCGGGTCGTAGCTCCAGATGCCGACGCCGGCCGAGGCGCCCAGCATCTTGCGCGTGCGGCGGGCGTCCTCCAGCTCCTGGGCGCGGGCCCGCTCGGCGCTGGCGTCGCGCATGCTGACGATGTGGTAGCCCTCGGGGGTCATCTGCCGCCGCGCCGCGACCCACAGGTACTCGCCGCTCTTCAGCTTCAGCCGCACCTCGGATTCCACCAGCTGGCCCGCGGCGTTGGCGGCGACGCGCGCCCGCACGCCGGGCAGGTCCTCGGGATGGAAGAAGTCGGCGAAGGGCTTGCCGGCCGCCTGGCGCTCGCGCCAGCCGGTGGCCTGCTCCCACGCCGGATTGACCAGGGCCACGCGCCCATCGGGACCGACCAGAAGCATCTTGTCGCCGCTGTTCTCGAACAGCAGTCGGATCAGTTCAGCCTTGTCGGGGCCGCGCGAAGCGGACGTGCCGGCCATACAGGGATCCTAAGGGTCCAGCCGACTCCCATAACCCTGTGAGGTAAACACAACGTTTGGGCGAGCTGCGGCCCTTTTCCCGCTCCGATGCGCCTAGAAGGCGCTTTCGCCGGTGATCGCGCGGCCCAGGATCAGGGCGTGGACGTCGTGGGCGCCCTCGTAGGTGTTCACCGTCTCGAGGTTCGCGGCGTGGCGCATCACATGGTACTCGCCGGAAATCCCATTGCCGCCATGCATGTCGCGCGCGACCCGGGCGATATCCAACGCCTTGCCGCAATTGTTGCGCTTCATCAGCGAGATGGCTTCCGGGACCCAGGCCCCCTCGTCGATCAGCCGGCCCAGCGCCAACGCGCCTTCGAAGCCCAGGGCGATCTCGGTCTGCATGTCGGCGAGTTTCTTCTGCACCAACTGGCGCGAGGCCAGCGTGCGGCCGAACAGCGAGCGGCTGGAAACATAGTCGCGCGACGCGTGCAGGCAGAACTCCGCCGCCCCCATGGCCCCCCAGGCGATGCCGTAGCGGGCCTTGTTGAGGCAGGAGAACGGCCCGCGCAGGCCCGACACGTCGGGCAGCATCATGTCCTGCGGCACGAACACGTCGGAGAGCGAGATCTCGCCGGTCACCGAGGCGCGCAGGGAGAGCTTGTTGAGGATCTTCGGCGTCTCGAAGCCCTCAGACCCGCGCTCCACCAGGAAGCCGCGGATCACGCCGTCCAGCTTGGCCCAGACCAGGGCCACGTCGCAGATCGGCGAATTGGTGATCCACATCTTCGATCCCGACAGCACGAAGCCGCCGTCGACCGTCTTGGCCACCGTGCGCATCGAGGCGGGGTCGGAGCCGCCGTCCGGCTCGGTGAGGCCGAAGCAGCCGATGATCTCGCCCCTGGCCATGCCCGGCAGGAACTTCGTCTTCTGGGCCTCCGAGCCGAAGGCGTAGATCGGGTACATGACCAGCGACGACTGCACGCTCATCGCCGAGCGGTAGCCAGAGTCGACCGCCTCGATCTCGCGGGCGATCAGGCCGTAGGCCACGTGGTTGACGCCGGCGCAGCCGTATTCCTCCGGCAGCGTCGGGCCCAGGAAGCCCAGCGCGCCCATCTCGGTCATGATCTCGCGGTCGAACCGCTCCTCGGCGAAGGCCGAGACCACGCGGGGCAAGAGCTTCTCGCGGGCGTAGGCGCGGGCCGCCTCGCCGATCATCCGCTCCTCCTCGGAGAGCCGCGAGGCGAGATCCAGCGGATCGTCCCAGCGGAAGGTCTTCTGGCTGGCGGCCGTGTCCAGGGGCATCTGGGAAATCTCCAAAATCAATGCGGCGGCTTATGACCGGAAATCAGCTGCCGGTGTAGACGCCTTTGCGCTTCTCCACGAAGGCGGCGCGGGATTCGGCGACGTCGTGCGGCGCCTTGCGGGCCAGGCCCAGGCCCACCGTCTCGTAGCGCAGCGCCGCTTCCAGCCCGGCGTCGGTGTTGTGCTGCAGCACCCGCTTGGACATGCGCAGCGCCATCGGCGGCCATTGGGTCATCAGCTCGGCATAGGCCACGGCCTCGTCCACCAGGCGCTCGGCCGGGACGATGCGGTTGAGCAGGCCGATGCGCAGGGCTTCCTCGGCGTCGAGGGTGCGGCTGGTGAAGATGATGTCCGCCGCCGCCGCATAGCCCACCACCCGCGGCAGGAAGTAGGAGAGGCCCGAGTCCGGCGACAGGCTGCGCTCGATGAACACGCTCTTGAAGCGGGCGGCCGGCGCGCCGATCCGCACGTCGCAGGCCAAGGCGGTGGACATGCCGGCTCCGGCCGCCACGCCGTTGATGGCGCCCACGATCGGCTTGTCGAAGCCCGCCCACATCATCGCCCAGCGCCCGACCCAGCCCATCTCGTCGAGCCGGCCGTCCTGGGCTGTGGGCTCCTCCACGCGGCCGGTGGCCACCGGCGTGGTCCCCAGCAGGTCCGCCCCGGCGCAGAAGCCGCGGCCGGCGCCGGTCAGCACCAGGGCGCGGACCTCGTCGTCGGCGCGCACCGCCGCCACCGCCTGCTCAACCTCCTGGCGCAGGGTGATGGAGATGGCGTTCAGCCGGTCGGGCCGGTTGAGCGTCAGCACCGCCACATGGCCGCGCCGCTCCAGGGCGATGGATTCATAGTCGCCCGCTTCATAGGCCATGGGCGTTCCTCCACTGTCGTTGCCGGAAGCATCGCGCCGAAGCCGGCGAAGGGGAAGCATCTTGGCCGCAGGCGGCGGGAAATCGCCACGTCTTTGAAGGCCTTGGCGCAACCGGGACCCGCGTTCGGTGTTCACTCTGCGACCCGTCCTCGCAAGGAACGCCCCATGTCCGGCGCCTTCGCCTTCCTGAAACCCTTCGCGCTGCTGGCGGCGGTCGCCTTCGTGGCCGGCTTCCTCGGCTACCTGGCGCTGGGCCAGCCCAGCCAGGCCATCGCCCAGATCACCGCCCAGCCGGCGTCGACCTCAGGCCCGGCCTCCGACGACTGGAACCTGCCGCACCGCATCTGACCAGCCGCGGGGTTCAGCCCCCGCGGGCGACGAACCAGCCGTTCTTGAAGCCCTGGTCGGCCTTGCCATAGCCGAACGGCTGGCCCTCCGGCGTGGTGACGCTGCCGCCGGCCGCGGCCAGCACGGCATGGCCCGCGGCGATGTCCCATTCCATGGTCGGCCCATGACGCGGATAGATGTCCGCCGCGCCCTCGGCGATGCGGCACAGCTTGATCGACGAATCCATCGCCTCGCGGCGGTCGAAGCCGTACTGGGCGGCCAGCGCCTGGATGGTCTCTTCCTTCATGGTGTGGCTGATCAGCACCAGGGCCTCGCCGGGCGGCCAGGGGCGCACGTGGACCGGCGTCGCCGCCCCATCCCGGACGCGCTTCATCGCGCCCTTGCCGGCGGTGTGCCAGACCTCGCCGGTCGGCGGGCAGGCGACCGCGCCGGCCACTGGGCGGCCGTCCTGGATCAGGCCGATATTGACCGTGAAGTGCGGGTCGCCGCGCACGAAGGCCTTGGTGCCGTCCAGCGGGTCGATGAGGAAGAACCGGGCCCCGATGGCGTCCGGCGTGCCGAACTCGGAGGCATCCTCCTCGGAGATGGTCGGGATGTCGGGGAAGCGCGCCTTCAGCGCCTCGAGGATCAGCAACTCGGCCCGCTGATCGGCCTCGGTCACCGGGCTCTGGTCGGCCTTGTGGATCACCGCCAGGCCCGATCGCCACAGGGGCAGGATCAGCTCCGCCGCCGCCTCGCAGATCTCGGCCAGCTCGGCCCCGATATCGTCGCTCATCAACCTCTCGGGTCCTCGCCCACGAACACCAGCCGGATCACCTGGCCGTCGATCACCTGCTTGCCGGCGTTCTCGAAGTTCACCGTCACCTTGGCGCCGGCCACCGACTGCACCTGGCCCAGCCCCCAGTCCGGCTGGGCCGGATGACGCACCAGGACGCCGGGCTCGAGGAACGGATCGAGATGTGCAGGCATCGCAGCGGCTCTCTTATGGGCGCGAGGGCGTTTTCCAAAGGCTCAAATCACCGCAAGGTCACGGCCATGACGCAGACGCCGGCTTTCGACGACATCCCCGCGCCCGCCGAGCCCCCGGCGCTCCGCGCGGCCGAGCTCGCGGCCTATCTGGCGGCGCGCATGTGCCACGACTTCATCAGCCCGGCGAGCGCCATCGTCTCCGGCCTGGACCTGCTGGAGGATCCCTCGGCGCAGGACATGCGCGAGGAGGCCATGAGCCTGATCGCCGCCTCGGCCCGCAAGCTCTCCGACCTGCTGCAGTTCAGCCGCGTGGCCTTCGGGGCCTCGGCTTCGGCCGAGACCTTCGACGCCCGCGAGCTGGAGAAGCTGGCCCAGGGCGTGTTCACCCATATGCGCGCCGAGCTGGAATGGACCGTCGAGGCCGAGGCGCTGAACAAGCCGGCGGCGCGCGCCATCCTCAACCTCGCCCAGCTGGCCGGCGCGGCCCTGCCGACCGGCGGCGTGGCGCGGATCCGGGCGGTGCAGGAGGCTGGCGCCATCGCCATCGCCGCCGAGGCCACAGGGCCCCGCGCGCGGCTGCGGCCCGAGGTGCTGCGCGGCCTGCAGGGCGAGCCGCTGGGCGAGGGTCTCCATGGCCACTGGGTGCAGGCCTACTACCTGCACCTGTTCCTCACCGACGCGGGCGGCCGGGTGTTCGCCGACGTGGGCGAGGAAAAAGTGGTCTTCGCGGCCACGATCCCAAGCTGATCCCCGCCTGAGATTGCGCCGCCGCACGGCCGGGGCCTAAGTTCGCCCTGGATTTGGTGGGGAGCTTTCCGTGCAGAGTTTGAAGATGCTGGGCCGCATGGCCCGATGGGCGGCGCTCGCCCTCGTGGCGGCCGGTCTGGGCGCGGACCCGGCGACCGGCGCGGCGGCCCGGCCGTTCACCGCCAAGGACCTGGCGACCCTGGATCGGGTGTCCGACCCGCAGCTGTCGCCGGACGGCCGCTACCTGGCCTATTCGGTGGGCGTCGTCGACTGGACCGGCAATCGGCTGAACGGGACCCTGTGGCTGGCCGACCGCAAGGCGCCCACACAGCCGCCCCGCCTGTTGCAGGTGTCCGTCAAGCCGGCCAGCCAGCCGCGCTGGTCGCCGGACGCGAGCCGGCTCTATTTCCTGTCCAACCGCGCGGGCAGCCAGCAGGTCTGGCGCACGGATGCGGAAGGCGCGACCGCGGTCCAGGTGACCAACCTGCCGCTCGATGTGCACAGCTATCGCCTCAGTCCCGACGGCCGCACCCTGGTCGTCGCGCTGAGCGTCTTCGCCGACTGCCCGACGCTGGCCTGCACCAAGGCCCGCCAGGACGCCCGCAAGGCCAATCAGGTCTCCGCCGTGACCTATGAGCACCTGCCGCTGTTCATCTGGGACGAGTGGCAGGCCGGCGAGCGGGCGCAGCTGTTCGCCATGAAGCTCGACGCCTCGGGCGCGGCGGCCGGTGAGCCCGTGCGGCTGATGGCCGGCTTCGACGCCGATGCGCCCGAGCGGCCGTTCGGCGGCGACGCGGACTTCGCGGTTTCCGATCGCGAGGTGATCTTCTCGGCGCTCGCGCCCGGCGGCGCGCAGGGCGTGGACGACCTTTACGGCCTCTACAGCGCGCCGCTCGACGGCTCCGCGCCGCCCCGGCGGATCGGCCCCGCCGCCTCCGGCTCCTACGGCAAGCCCACCCTGTCGCCCGACGGCGGCCAACTCGCCTTCCTGGCGCAGAAGGGTCACGGCGGCGAAGACGTCCGCGCGGCGGTCATGGTCCGCGACCTGCGCACCGGCGCCGAGCATGAGGCCGACCCCGGCTTCGACCGCTCGGCCGGCAGCCTGGCCTGGTCGAGCGACGGCCGGACCCTCTACGCGGTGATGGGCGACCAGGGCTCCACCCGGCTGTTCGCCCTCGACCCCGCCGGGGGCCAGCCCCGGCCGCTGACGACAGGCGGCGACGTCGCCGGCGTCAGCGTGGCCCGCGACCGCATCGTCGCCGCCCGCGACGGCCTCGCCGGCCCGCCGCAGATCTTCGAGATCGGCCCGCGCGGCGAGCGTCCGCTGACCGCCCACAACGCCGCCCGCCTGGCCGACTTCGCCTTCTCCAAGCCCGAGCAGTTCAGCTTCAAGGGCTGGAACGGCGAGACCGTGATGGCCTATGTCCTGCCGCCGCAGGGCTACCAGCCGGGTCGCAAATACCCCGTCGCCTTCCTGATCCACGGCGGCCCGCACGGCTCGTTCGGCGATGCGTGGAGCACCCGCTGGAACCCGCAGGTCTGGGCCGGCATGGGCTACGCCGTGGTGATGGTCGATTTCCACGGCTCCGCCGGCTACGGCGAGGCCTTCGCCCACGCGATCGTCGGCCACTGGGGCGACCGGCCGCTGGAGGATCTGCAGAAGGGCTGGGCCGCGGCGCTGGCCAGATACCCCTACCTCGACGGCGATCGCGCCTGCGCGCTCGGCGGCTCCTACGGGGGTTACATGGTGGCCTGGATCGCCGGCGCCTGGAACGCGCCCTGGAAGTGCCTGGTCGACCACGATGGCGTCTTCGAGACCCGCACCATGGCGCTGACCACCGACATCCCCGGCTTCTCCGAATACGAGACCGAGGGCCTGTCCTGGGAGAAGGGCGAGGCCTACGAGCGGTTCAATCCGCTGAACAAGGTCGCCGCCTGGAAGACGCCGATCCTGGTCATCCACGGCGGCAAGGACCTGCGCGTGCCGCTGGGCCAGGGCCTGGCCGCCTTCACCGCCGCCCAGCGCCGCAACATCCCCTCGAAGCTGGTCTACTATCCGGACGAGAACCATTGGGTGCTGAAGCCGCAGAACTCGGTGGAATGGTACCGCAACGTCGAGGACTGGATGCGCCGCTGGATCGGGCCGGAAACGGCGTCCGCGGCCGGTTCCGCTACCGCTCCTTAACCAAACCGGGCGGACAAAGGCGCGGGGGAGAGGAGCCTTCGCACTTGAAGACCTGCCTGGTCGTCGACGACAGCCGCGTGATCCGCAAGGTCGCGCGCCGCATCCTGGAGGACCTGGGCTTCCAGGTCGCCGAGGCCGGCGACGGCGCCGACGCGCTCGCCTTCTGCCGCTCCACCATGCCCGAGGCCATCCTGCTCGACTGGCACATGCCGGTGATGGCCGGGCCGGAGTTCCTGAAGCGCCTGCGGCTGGAGCCCGGCGGCGAGGAGCCGCGGGTGATCTTCTGCTCCGGCGAAACCCAGGTTGAACGTATTCGAGAGGTGCTTGAGTCCGGCGCCGACGAATTCATCATGAAGCCCTTCGACGCCGAGATCATGGTCGGCAAGCTCTGCGCCGCAGGCCTCGCATGACGCCGCGCGAGCGCGACTATGTGGCGGGGCTGTGCGCCACCCTGGCCGGCCTCAACGTCGAGACCGAGCGCGGCTACCTGCTGGAGACCCGGCTGGGCGCCCTGGCGCGCCGGGAAGGCTACGGCTCGGTGTCCGAACTGGCCCGCGCCGTGCGCGACCGTGGCGAGGAGCGGCTGATCTGGGCGGTGGTCGAGGCCATGGCCCCGGCGCAGACCGCCTTCTTCCGCGATCCCGAGGTGTTCGCCAGGATCGGCGACGAGCTGGAGGCGCTGGCGGCGCGCGGGACCGTGCGGGTGTGGAGCGCGGCCTGTGGCTCCGGCCAGGAGATCTATTCCATAGCCATGCTGCTGGAGGAGCGCGGCGTGGACGGCGTCGAACTGTTCGCCTCCGATATCGCCGAGCGCCTGCTCGAGAAGGCCCGCACCGGCCTCTACAATCCCTTCGAGGCGCAGCAGGGCCTGTCGGCGCGCCGCCTGGTGCGCCACTTCGCCAACAGCGACGACAGCTTCATCCTCGATCCGGAGATCCGCCGGCAGGTGAAGTGGCGGCGGCTGAACCTGATGGACGCGGCGCCGGGCGTCGGCAGCTTCGACCTGATCCTCTGCCGCCATGTGCTGGGCTCGCTGCTGCCGCAGGCCCGCGACCGGGTGATCGCCAACCTCAGCGTGGCGCTGCGGCCGGGCGGGCGGCTGGTGCTGGGCGTCAAGGAGACGCTCTCCGGCGCCAGCGGCCTCGTGCCGGTCCCGGGCGCGCCGGGGGTGTTCGAGGTCCCCGTCGGGGTCCGCGCCGCGGCCTGAGGGCCGGCATAGAAAAACCCCGCCGTCGGAACGGCGGGGTCTCTCCAATACCGAGCTGGTGGACTTAGTGCTTCGCGTCGGCGGCCGTTTGGGAAACGGCTTGGCCCGCCGCGGAGACGTCCTTGCCGGCGCCCTGCACGGTGTTGCAGGCGGCCATGCCGAGGCTGACGGCGATCGCCGCCAGGACCACGAGTTTACGCATTGGGATTCTCCGGAGTTTTGCGAGTCGCCCTCACCCAACGGCTCATGCTGCCGCTTGGTTCCCGTCGCCGTGCTCCGGCCGCTCCGGCTGGGCGCCCGGATTTGGGAACACCAGCCGCGCGGTGATGCCGCCCGAGGCGTTGCGGACCAGCTCGGCCTGGCCGCGCAGCTGGCGGGCGAAAGCGGCCATCAGGGTGCGTCCGACGCCGGAGGAGACCAGCGCGTCGTCCGGCGCGGTTCCGTCGTCGCTGATCTCCAGCTCGGCCTCCTCGCCGCGCACCGTGAAGGTCACCGTCAGCTTGCCGCCGCGCTCGCGGAAGGCGTGCTTCTGGGCGTTGGTGATCGCCTCGACCGCGAACAGCGCCAGCGGCGCCAGCCGGTCCGGATCGATGACCAGGGCGTCCACCGCCAGCACCGTCTCCACCGCCGGCCCGTGCAGCATCTCGCCGGCCACCAGCTGGGCGGTCAGCTCCTCCAGGAATGGCCGCAGGTCGACGCGCTTCAGGTCGGGGCCCTGGTAGAGCGCGCGGTAGATCAAGGCCAGCGCGGTGATTCGCTGGCGGGTGTCCGACATGGCCGCCCGCGCCGCCGGGTCGGTGAGCGAGCGCTGCTGCATGTTGAGCAGGGACGAGATGACCTGCAGGTTGTTCTTCACCCGGTGGTGGATCTCGCGCATCAGCGCGTCCTTCTGGGCCAGCGAATCCCGCAGCGAGGCGTCGCGCCCGACGATGGCGTCGGCCATGTCCTCCAGGGTCTCGGCCAGCTCGCGGATCTCCGGCGGCATCTGGTCGGCCTGCACGGGCCGCACCGTCAGGCGGCCCCGCGCGTAGAGCGCCGCGATCCGCTGCAGGTAGGCGATCCAGCGGATCACCACGCGGTCGGTGACGATGGTCACCGCGGCCAGAGCCAAGGCAAAGGTCAGCAGCGGGAAGAGGATGCCCGATAGCGGGTTCAGCCAGGCCCAGGAGAGGATCCCCGGCGAGCGGGCCGAGAGCACCACATAGACCGTCTCGCCGACCACCGGGGCGGCCGAGAACACCCGCCGCTGGCCGGCCGCGTCGCGGTCATACCAGACGTAGGAGCCCTGCGCCCTTGTGCGCGCCCGCAGGTCGGCCGGCAGCTGGGCGGTGAAGGCCCTGGGATCGGTCTCGGTGATGTAGCGCCCGGCGGCGTCGGCCAGCGCCACCTCCGAATGGGCGGGCAGGATCGGGTCGCTGACCGAGGGCTCCAGGCTGTTCAGCCGGATCACCGCCACGAAGGCCCCGTCGAAGCGGCCGTCCGGCGCGGCGGCGCGCACCGCGGTCAGCACCGCCGGCTCCTGGATGTAGGGCGATCCGGGATCGCGGGTGATCACCAGGGGTTGGCCGGCGGCGAGCTGCTGGAACCACGGCCGCGTCGTCCGCCCCGGGTCGGCCGGCACGTCGCCGGCCGCGCAGGCCACGCGCCCGCGGCTGTCGAAGCGGATCAGGTTGGCGTAGCCGGGGATGCGCTGGGTCACCTCGGCCAGCCGCTGGGCGCACTGGAAGCCCACCGAGCCCGGGGCCAGGGTCTGCAGCAGGATGTCGGCGGCTTCCATCCGCGCCCGCGCCGTGGCCGCGCTGCGCTCGGCGGCGAAGCCCAGGTCGTGCTGCAGATTGGCCCGCTCGCGGCTGAAGGCGATCGCCGACTGCAGGATGCCGAGCAGCAGCACCGGCAGCAACGCGGCTGCCAGGGCCACCGTCAAGCGGACCCGGATCGTGCTCAAGGATGCCCAGGGCAGGCCGGCCATTGCGAGCCTGTATCCGTCCTCAACGAACGGTGCTTAGCCGCTCCGCATCGGCGAGGATAGAGCGCATCGCCTCGCTCGCCGGCTCCCCGTCGCGGTCGTAGTTGCCGCCCTCGAGGATGGCGTGCAGCGCCCGGCGCGCCCGGCTGACCCGGCTCTTCACCGTGCCCACCGCGCAACCGCAGATCTCGGCCGCCTCCTCGTAGGCGAAGCCGCCGGCCCCCACCAGGATCAGCGCCTCGCGCTGTTCCGGCGGCAGCATGGCCAGGCCCTGGCGCAGCTCGTCCAGCGCCACCGGCGCCTCCGGATCGTCCACCGCCACCAGGGTCCGCTCGGCGGCCTCCTGGTCGAGCTGGCTCTGGCGCCAGGAGCGGCGCTTCTCGGAATAGAACTGGTTGCGCAGGATCATGAAGGTCCAGGCCTTCATGTTGGTGCCCATCTGGAAGCTGGCGCGGGCGTCCCAGGCCTTCATCATGGCGTCCTGCGCCAGGTCGTCGGCCGCGGCGGGATCGCCGCACAGGGTGCGGGCGAAGGCGCGCAGGTGCGGGATCAGCTGGACGAGCTCGCGTTTGAACGCCTCGTCGTCGGCCGCGCTGGGCGTGGGCCTCGGCTGCCTCTCGCCACTCATCCGCCCTTCTCCGAAGAGCGGCTGTCGGCGCGGCGCAGGATGTCCAGGAACTCGTCCGGGACATCTTCATTGACCACTTGGTCGAACATCTGGCGCAGGCGCACGCCGATCGCCTGCTGACGCAGGCGGGCTTCGTCCAGGGCGGCGGACGACTTGCGTCGTTCGCTAGGAGGCCGTTGTTCTATCATGCTTTCGGCGTGCCGCTCTCGCGGCGGCCGCCCCCTCTTGGCAGTCTTGTCGTCGTTCAACGCCCCGACTCCGCACCCGGTTCCCGCAGACCGCCGGGCAAGATGCGAAAAACGGCGGGAAATTGGAACAAGTTCCCTCCAGTGACGTTTTTGATCCATTATGGGGCCGCGGAGGGGGAGACCTTTTCGCATGGCCGCCACGCTCTGCCAGGGAGGGGTCATCCTTTGAGTCTGCTCGCTCGACTCGCACCGCATCTGCCCTATGTGCGCCGGTACGCCCGCGCGCTCACCGGGGACCAGACCACCGGTGACCACTATGTCCGCGTGGCCCTCGAGGCGCTGGCCGCCGGGGAACGCGTGCTCGATGCCAGCCTGACGCCGCGCGTGGCGCTCTATCACGTGTTCCACGCCATCTGGTGCTCCTCCGGCGCCCAGCTGGAGGGGCCGGCGGACGAGGACATGGCCACCGACGACACCACGCGCCGGCTGATGCGCATCGCTCCGCGCTCGCGCCAGGCGTTCCTGCTCACCGCCCTCGAGGGCTTCACGCCCTCCGAAGCGGCGCAGATCCTCGGTTCCGACTTCTCCGAGGTGGAGCGGCTGATCTCCGAGGCCCAGACCGAGATCGACGCGGAACTGGCCACCGACGTGCTGATCATCGAGGACGAGCCGGTGATCGCCGCCGATATCGAGGCGCTGGTGAGGGAGCTCGGCCACTCCGTGGTCGACATCGCCGCCACCCGCACCGAAGCCATCGACGCCGTGGCCCGCAAGACCCCGGGCCTGGTGCTGGCCGACATCCAGCTGGCCGACGGCTCCTCGGGCATCGATGCGGTGAAGGACATCCTGGCCCGTTTCGACGTGCCGGTGATCTTCATCACCGCCTTCCCCGAGCGGCTGCTGACCGGCGAGCGGCCGGAGCCCACCTTCCTGATCACCAAGCCCTTCCAGCCGGAGACGGTGAAGGCGGCGATCGGCCAGGCGCTGTTCTTCCATCCGCGGAAGGCGTCGCGCCAGGCCGCCTGACGGAACGGGCGCCGGTCCGCCCACGTTGATCTCCAGGAGGGGCGTCGCCATCCGCGGCGCCCTTTCTGGTTTCTGAGGAGCGATGCCGATGCTCGGCTGGTCCATCACCTTCGCGGTCCTGGCGATCCTCGCCGGCGTCTTCGGCTTCTTCGGCCTGGCCGGCGTGGCGGCCTCGATCGCCAAGATCCTGTTCTTCATCTTCCTGGTGCTGCTGGTGGCGAACTTCGTGGTCCGCGCCGTGCAGGGCCGCTCGGTCCTCTGACAGCGAAGCCTGCCAAGCAAAACGGCCGCTCCTGCGAGCGGCCGTTGTGGTGTCTGGATTCCATATCGGATCAGGGCGGGTTGCCGCCGTTCTGCGGGGCGAGCGGGCCACCCTTCTGGTAGTTCTGCCGGCTGGCGGCGTCGGGCGGCGGCGATGTGAAGCTCCCGGAGTCGGCCGTCTGGGCGGCGGGCTTCGGCTCGGTGGACGCGAAGTCGCCGGCCTTCCAGGCCCAGGTGGCGGCGAAACCCAGGATCGTCAGGGCCACCCCGAACACCAGCACCCAGAAGATGTTGCGGCCCATCCGGCCTTGCCGGGCGCGGGTGGCGCCGACGGTGGGTCTGTCGTGCGAATAGGCCATCTAAGCCGCCTCCTACTGGTGCGGGACATAACTGAACGGCCCGGTGGTGACCTTCGCCAGGACCTCGCCCTTGGGCGCGGTCAGGGTGCCGATCAGGCCGGAGGCCAGCGCGAGAGCCAGCACCGCGCAGACCACCATCAGCCGCCGCCTCGCGGCCTGCTGGCGATAGCTCGGCGTCTTCGTCAGGGCGAAGCCGCCGCGGGATACGAAGCTTGAGCGCATCACCGGCCCTCCCTTGCGTCGGCGGGGCCGTGGTCGCCCGCCATGGACGTAACGCCTCGGCCGCAAGGGCCGTTCCCGGCCGGGCGCGCTTACGGCCAAGCTTCAGAAAAGCGTTGCATTTTCAACGGCTGTGGATAAGTCTGGGGGGACGTTGCAGAGCCGCCGTCGTCGCCCTGCTGTTGGACACGGGCGGGTGGCGAACGGGCGCGCGAAGTTTTTTCGAAAAAACTCATCGCCTGCCGGAACGCAATTGCGGGAGTGCGTGTTTAATCGAGTGCGGAGGCGGCGACGCCCCCCCCGACTTGAGACTGGCGAGCATGCCAGTCTGCCGTCTCCGCACCCCTTTTCTCGATGATGCATACCTAGGCGGGCCCATGGCCCGCCTTTCTTCTTTTGCCCTTCGGGCAGGGGACGGGCCCATGGCCCGCCTTTCTTCTTTTGCCCTTCGGGCAGGGGGACGGGCCGATGGCCCGCCTTTCTTCCTTCCAGCCTCCTCAGCCCGACCTCCTCAGCGCGGCGCGAGGTGCAGCGCCACGTCGACCCGGCGGCGCAGCGGCGCGGCCTGGCCCCCGGCGGTGGTCGCGC
>JAQGIV010000006.1 GCA_028290945.1 Phenylobacterium sp.
ATCGCCGTCCTCCTGATGCATGGCTCAGGTTGGAAGCTCGTCGGCAAACAAGGCGAAAAGGCGCCCGCGGACGGGCGCCTTCCCTTAAACCTTCGTAATGTCAGAGGCCTGCTGCGGGCGGCGGGCCGCCATGCGGACCATGCATGCGCTCGCCGGGGCCGCCATGCTCGTGACCGCCGTGCTCATGCCGACCCATCAGCGGCATGGCGTCGAACGCCTTCTGCGGGGTGGGCGAGAGCTGGGCGGAGAAGCGCGTCGGCGCCTCGGCGGGGGCGCGGATGTGGGCCTCGTGCTCGGCCATCTTCGCCTGCATGCGGTCGAGCCGCTCCGGCGTCGAGAGACGGACATCGGCCTCGCGGCCCTTGCCCATCCGCTCGTGCTCGCCGGCCGGCCGCTGGGAGGCGGCGATCAGGGCGCGGAGCGCCGGTTCCTGGTCGGGACGCAGTTGCAGGGTGTCGCGCAGATGCTGGGCGTGACGCTCGGCCATCTGGGCCGGGTCCGGCCGCTGCCAGTGACGGCCTTCGGCGCCGGGCGGGCCTTGCGGGGCGGGCTGGGCGAAGCTGGCGCCGGCGCAGAGCGCGAGGGCGGCGGCCATGGAGATCGAAGCGAGTTTCATCGGTAGTCCTTCAAACGTCCCTGCCCTTGCACGCCGGGCCGCCGGGGTTCCGTCGCGGAGGGTCAGGAGAGCGCGTTGCGGCAGGCCGCCGCCATGGCCAGCGGCCCCAGCGCCACGGCGGCCGCGGCATAGGCGCCGAGCAAGGCCAGGCCTCCCTGCCAGGGCAGGCCCGCGGCGAAGGCCGACAGGGCCCCGCCGCCGAAGATCACCGGCGGCACGAAGAGCGGCAGGACGATCACCGCGGTGAGCAGGCCGCCGCGCCGGGCGCCCAGGCTCAGCGCCGCGCCGATGCCGCCCAGGAAGGCGAAGGCCAGGCCGCCGGCCAGCGCGCAGGCGAAGATCAGCGGCGCGAGCTGGACGCTGGCCCCCAGGCCGATGGCGGCGATGGGGGCGGCCAGCGCCAGCGGCGCGCCGGTGGCGATCCACTGGCCGAGGCACTTGATGGCGCAGGTCAGCTCGATCGGCGTGTCGGACAGCGTCAGCAGATCCAGGGCGCCGTCCTCGTAGTCGCGCTCGAACAGCCGGTCGAGGGAGAGCAAGCTGGCGAGCGCCAGGGCCACCCAGGCCGCGCCGGTGGCGACGGCGGCCAGCCGCTCAGTCTCCGGCCCGATGGCCAGCGGCAGCAGGGTGGCGACCCCGGCGTAGAAGCCGACGGTCACCAGCGGCCCGCCGCCGCGGCCCCAGGCCAGCGCCGTCTCGCGCCTCAGCAGGGTCATGACCGCGCTCATCCTGCTTCGCTCCTGACGGAGCTTCGCAGGATTTCCCCTCCGAAGCCTTGGCGAAGGAGGGTCAAGCCGGGATCTCCAGGCTGCGGGTGGCGCCGGGCAGGGGGTCGTGCACAGCGGCGAGGATCAGGCCGCTGCGGGCCAGGTGGTCGGCCATGATCTCGGCGAAACGGCCGCGCCAGCGGGCGTCGAGCGGGCTGAGCGGTTCGTCGAGCAGCCACAGCGGGCGCGGCGCGGCGAGCAGCCGGGCCAGAGCCAGCCGGCGCCGTTGGCCGGCCGACAGGCGGCGGACCTCCAGGTCGAGCAGGGGCACGAGTTCGAGCTCATCGGCGGCGGCGCGCGCCTGGCCGGCCGTGCCGCCGGCCCATTCGGTCCAGAAGCGCAGCTCCTCCAGCGCCGTGCGGGCCGGCTTCAGACCGTCCTGGTGGCCGATGAAGTGCAGGCCGGCGCCGCGGGCCGCCTCGGCCTCGCCGCCGCCGAAGGCGATCTCGCCGGCCTCGGCCCGCACCAGTCCGGCGACGGCGCGCAGCAGGCTGGTCTTGCCCGAGCCGTTGGGGCCGGTGAGCGCGCAGGCCTGGCCGGGCTTGAGGTCGAGGCTGAGGTCGGAGAACAGCAAGCGCCCGCCGCGGCGGATGGCGAGGGCGCGGATGGAGAGGCCGGCGATCATCCCCTCCTCCCACGTTCACGGAGGAGGTGTCGCCCGCCGCAGAGCGGGTGACGGAGGGGGCGGCCGGCGCACAGCAGGACCCCGCCCCGCCCACCATCCGCTCTACCCCCGGCTGGACGCCGGGGTCGGCGGACGGTCCCCCCGCCCCGTGAACGGGGCGGGAAGGGTGCATGGACGTTGGAAACGGTTCGTCCTATGTAGCGGCCGGCCGCCGTCGCCTCGGGGGACGTACGCCGCGCGGAAGCGGAACCTGTGTGTCCGCCTCTTAAAGCGCGCGATCCCTGGAGCGGTCTTCGGCGGGCCGGGAACAGAAGAAGGATCCCCCAGATGGCGTCAGTCGACAGCCTGAAAACCCGCCGCGAGCTCGTGGTGGGCGACAAGACCTATGCTTACTACAGCCTCCGCGCGGCGGAGGAAGCGGGACTTTCGGGCGTGTCGCGCCTGCCGATCTCCATGAAGGTGCTTCTGGAGAACCTGCTGCGCAACGAAGACGGCCAATCGGTGAGCGAGGACGACCTGCGCGCGGTCGCCGCCTGGATCGACAACAAGGGCAGTGTCGAGCACGAGATCAGCTTCCGGCCGGCCCGCGTGCTGATGCAGGACTTCACCGGCGTGCCGGCCGTGGTCGACCTGGCCGCCATGCGCGACGCCATGACCACGCTGGGCGCCAACCCCGAAAAGATCAATCCGTTGACCCCCGTCGACCTGGTCATCGACCACTCGGTGATGGTCGACTATTTCGGCAACGCCAAGGCGTTCGGCGAGAACGTCGAGCGCGAGTACGAGCGCAACATGGAGCGCTACCGCTTCCTGCGCTGGGGCTCCTCGGCCTTCAACAATTTCCGCGTGGTGCCGCCGGGCACCGGGATCTGCCACCAGGTGAACCTGGAATACCTGGCCCAGACGGTGTGGACCAACGACGCCGACGGCGTGACCACCGCCTATCCGGACACCGTGGTCGGCACCGACAGCCACACCACCATGGTCAACGGCCTGTCGGTGCTGGGCTGGGGCGTGGGCGGCATCGAGGCCGAGGCGGCCATGCTCGGCCAGCCGATCCCCATGCTGATCCCGGAAGTCGTCGGCTTCCGCCTGGACGGCAAGCTGCCGGAGGGCGCGACCGCCACCGACCTGGTGCTCACCGTCACCCAGATGCTGCGCAGGAAGGGCGTGGTCGGCAAGTTCGTGGAGTTCTACGGCCCCGGCCTCGCCTTCCTGACCATCGAGGACCAGGCGACCATCGCCAACATGGCCCCGGAATATGGCGCCACCTGCGGCTTCTTCCCGGTCACCCAGTCGACCATCGACTACCTGACCGCCACCGGCCGCGACGCCGCCCGCGTGGCCCTCGTCGAGGCCTACGCCAAGGAGCAGGGCATCTGGCGCGACCCGGCCGATCCGGACCCGGTGTTCACCGACACGCTGCAACTGGAGCTCGGCGAGGTGCTGCCCTCGCTGGCCGGCCCCAAGCGGCCGCAGGACCGGGTGCTGCTGTCGGATGCGTCGCGTGAGTTCGGCGAAGCCCTGGGCGGCGAGTTCGGCAAGGGCGAGGAGGCGGCCAAGCGAGTCTCCGTTGACGGCGAGACCTTCGACCTCGGCCACGGCGACGTGGTGATCGCGGCGATCACCTCGTGCACCAACACCTCCAACCCCTCGGTGCTGATCGCCGCGGGCCTGCTCGCCAAGAAGGCGGTGGAGAAGGGCCTCAAGGTGAAGCCCTGGGTGAAGACCTCGCTGGCCCCCGGCAGCCAGGTGGTCACCGACTACCTGAAGGCCGCCGGCCTGACCAAGCACCTGGACGCCCTGGGCTTCAACCTGGTGGGCTACGGCTGCACCACCTGCATCGGCAACTCCGGCCCGCTGCCGGAGCCGATCAGCGAGGCCATCAACAAGAACGACCTGGTGGCCGCCAGCGTGCTCTCCGGCAACCGCAACTTCGAGGGCCGGGTGAACCCCGACGTGCGGGCCAACTACCTGGCCTCGCCGCCGCTGGTGGTGGCCTATGCCCTGGCCGGCTCGATGCAGATCGACCTGGTCAACGAGCCGCTGGGCGAGGGCAAGGACGGCAAGCCGGTGTTCCTCAAGGACATCTGGCCGGCCTCCGCCGAGATCGCCGCCCTGCAGCGCAAGCACGTGACCCAGAAGATGTTCGCCACCCGCTACGGCGACGTGTTCAAGGGCGACAAGGCCTGGCAGGGGATCAAGGTCACCGGCGGCCAGACCTACGCCTGGGAAATGGGCTCCACCTACGTGCAGAACCCGCCCTATTTCACCGACATGCAGATGGAGCCTGCGCCGGTGAAGGACGTCATCGAGGCGCGCGTGCTGGGCGTGTTCGGCGACTCGATCACCACCGACCACATCTCGCCGGCCGGCTCGATCAAGGCCACCTCGCCGGCCGGGGTCTATCTGCGCGAGCATCAGGTGCCGACCACGGAGTTCAACTCCTATGGCGCGCGGCGCGGCAACCACGAAGTGATGATGCGCGGCACCTTCGCCAACATCCGCATCCGCAACCGCATCACCCCGGATATCGAGGGCGGGGTCACCAAGCACTTCCCCTCCGGCGAGGTGATGTCGATCTATGACGCGGCCATGCGCTACCAGGGCGAGGGCCGGCCGCTGGTGGTGTTCGCGGGCAAGGAATACGGCACCGGCTCGTCGCGCGACTGGGCGGCCAAGGGCACCAAGCTGCTGGGCGTGCGGGCGGTGATCGCCGAGAGCTATGAGCGCATCCACCGCTCCAACCTGGTGGGCATGGGCGTGCTGCCCCTGCAGTTCACCCAGGAGGGCTGGCTGAAGCTCGGCCTGACCGGCGAGGAGATCGTCTCGATCCGCGGCCTGTCGGACCTCAGCCCGCGCAAGCAGCTGATCGTCGAGCTCTACCGTCCGTCGGACGGCCGGATCGCGCGCTTCCCGGTGCGCTGCCGGATCGATACGCCCACCGAGCTGGAGTACTTCAAGAACGGCGGCGTGCTGAACTACGTGCTGCGCAACCTCGCGCGGCAGGCGGTCTGAGGCATCAGGGGCGGGCGGCTTGCATGATCGGGTCGCCCGCTTCCACTCACACCTTATTGAAAGTGATCCCGCCCGGAACTCCGGTTAAGTGCGCCGCGATGCGGAAAGCGGCGCTGCTCTTGTCGCTCCTCACCCTGGTTCCAGCGGCCGCCGCCGCCAAGACGCCGGTGGTGGTGGAGCTCTACACGGCCCAAGGGTGCGGCACGTGCGGCGAGGCCAACGCCTATGTCGCCAAGCTGGCCGAGCGGCCGGGCACGCTCGTGCTCACCTTCCCGGTGGACTACTGGGACTACCTCGGCTGGTCCGACACCTTCGCCAAGCCGGAGTTCGCCGACCGCCAGAAGGCCTATGTGGCCAAGCTTTCGCTGCGCGAGCCCTACACCCCGCAGGTGGTGGTCGACGGCCGCGTGCAGGCCACCGGCATCAAGACCGACCACGTGGACAAGCTGGTCAAGGAGGCGGCCCGCAGCCCGCACGACCCGCCGGACATCCGCTTCGTCTCCGGCGGCAAGCGGATCGACGTGGGCTCCGGCAAGGCGCCCAAGGGCGGCGCCGAGGTCTGGCTGGTGCGCTACGACCCGCGCGAGCAGGACGTGTCGGTGAAGAGCGGCGACAACAAGGGCCAGACGCTGGTCCAGAAGAACGTGGTGCGCGAGGTCAGGCGCCTGGGCGCCTGGAAGGGCCGGCCCGCGGCCTTCAAGCTGCCGGCGGCGGCGGAAGACGGCCTGAAGACCGTGATCCTGGTGCAGGGCGCCCACGGCGGCCGCATCCTGGGCGTGGCCCAGCAGAAGAAGTAACTCCGCCTCCCGGGAGCATCTCCAGAAACGCAAAAGCCCGCGTGGCCTGGAGAGGGACCACGCGGGCTCGCTTGGGGGAGGAGATAGAAGCGTCGGTCGACCGGGCTGCAGATCCAGGGGGGCTGGGGGGGCTGTTCAGGATCCAGGACCCAACAGTTCCGACCAACCGACCCTGCCAATCTGGGGGGCGCATCAGGCGCGCGCTGGACCGAAATAAGGTCATTTCACGGCGCGGCGGGACCGTTGGTGTGGGTTCCGCAATGTCGTGGCCGTGGCGCCGCACCCCGGTGTCCGAGCGGCCTCTTCCGTCGATCGCGGATTCGAGTCAGGCTGGCGGGCAGATGGCTTTCGATCCGCCTCAGCAGTCCGCCTCGCGCCCGGCCCATCCGGCGCGCGTGTTCTTCGACCGGCGCGAGCTCAACCGCCTCCTGAACCTCTATGGACGCATGGTGGCGGCCGGCGAGTGGCGCGACTACGGCATCGACGGCCTCAGCGAGGCGGCGGTGTTCTCGGTGTTCAAGCAACACTCGGAGGCGCCGCTCTACCGCATCGAGAAGCGCCCGGGCCTGGCGCGGCGGCAGGGCGCCTGGGCGGTGATCGGCCATGGCGGCCTGGTGCTGCGCCGCGGCCACGAGCTGGAGCGGGTGCTCCGCTTCTTCGACCGCGGCCGCTTCAAGGTGGTCGACTAGGCCCAACGAAAAGCCCCGGCGGTTTCCCGCCGGGGCCTCGGTATGCGGGTGGTGGCGTCAGCCTAGCGGCGGTTGCCGAACATGCTGAGCAGGAACTGGAACAGGTTGATGAAGTCCAGGTAGAGGCTGAGCGCCCCGTAGCTGGTGGCCACCGAGGTGGCGGCCTGGTCGCCGCCCAGGTGGTAGTAGGTCATCTTCAGGCGCTGGGTGTCGTAGGCGGTGAGGCCCGCGAAGATCAGCACGCCGAGCACGCTGATGATGAAGCTGAACCCGGCGGGGTTCCAGAAGATGCTCACCACCGAGGCGATGATCAGCCCCCACAGGCCCATGATCAGGAAGCTGCCGAGGCCGGTCAGGTCGCGCTTGGTGGTGTAGCCCACCAGGCTCAAGCCGCCGAAGGCGGTGGCGGTGATCAGGAAGGTCGAGGCGATGGAGGCGCCGGTGTAGCGCAGCACCAGCACGCCGAACGACGCGCCGATCAGGCTGACGATGCTCCAGTAGGTGAGGTTGGCGGTGCGCGGGGTCTGGTTCTTGATCGCGAAGCTGGAGAACAGGATGACCGCCAGCGGCGCGAAGGCCACCACCATGCCCAGCACGCTGTAGCCCACCCGGCCGTTGGCCACGGTGAACATCGCGTCGCGGACGGGGGCGAAGGAGCCGGTCAGCCAGGCGAGGCCCGCCGACAGGAGGAGGCCCAGCGCCATCTTGTTGTAGACGCCGAGCATGAAGCTGCGGAGACCCGCATCAACCGACATGTCGGCGCGATCCGTCGGGATCGGGCGCGCATAGCCGCGGTTGAAGTCGCTCATTTGAGGCATAGCCCTTGATTCGAACGTCCACATCGGACGCAGGGGAAATATCGGGTCGGCGTGAGGCGGAAGCAAGGCCCTAGAGCGTGAGGGGTTGTTAACCTTCCGGGGCCGCCTCTGGAGGGCTAAACCGGGGGCCATGATCCGCCTGTTCGCCGCTCTTGCGCTGCCGCCGGAGATCGCCGCCGGCCTGGTGCGGCGCCAGAGCGGCGTCGAGGCCGCCCGCTGGCGGCCGCCCGAGGCGCTGCACATCACGCTGAGGTTCTTCGGCGACCTGCGCGAGGACCTGGCCCGCGACCTGGATGCCGAGCTGGCGGCTGTCACCGTGGCGCCGTTCGAGATCGAGCTATCCGGCGTCGGCGCGTTCGGGGAGGGCCGCGACATTCATGCGATCTGGGCGGGGGTGACCAGGACCCCGGCGCTCAGCCGCCTCGCCAGGGCCTGCGAGCGGGCCGCGCGGCGGGCAGGCCTGAAGCCGGAGAGCCGCCACTACCGGCCGCACGTGACGCTGGCCTATCTGCGCCATGCCGACCCGGCCGAGGTCGCCGCCTGGATCCAGGCCAACAACCTCCTGAAATCGCCGCCGATCGCGGTCGACCGCTTCGGCCTCTATTCGAGCCGCCGGTCCAAGGAAGGTTCGTTCTACCGGCTGGAGGCGGAGTACCCGCTTCTCACGCCTCCACCGCGTGGTCCTTGAGGATGCCCAGCGGCACGATGGCCAGGGTCTCCTCGTGGGTGGCCTCCAGCACCAGGCGCGGCGCGGCGCCGGCGTCCAGCGCCTCCTTCCAGCGCGGCGCGCACAGGCACCAGCGGTCGCCGGGGGCCAGGCCCTCGAAGCCCAGGTCGAGGCGCGGGGTCGACAGATCGTTGCCCGCCGCCTTGGAGAAGGCCAGGAAATCGGCGGTCATGACGGCGCAGACCGTGTGCATGCCGGTGTCCTCGTGGTTGGTCTCGCAGCAGCCGTTGCGGAAGAAGCCGGTGAGCGGGTCCAGCGAGCAGGGTTCCAGCACGCCGCCGAGCACATTGCGGGCGGACGGGTCGTAGCGAGTGGTCATGGGGCCACTGTAGCGGCTAACCTTGCGGCTCTCCATGCGCCAGGTCGCTCCTCGATGAAGCCCGCCCCATGAACCCCGCCCGGCCACGCCGCAGCGCCCTCTACATGCCCGGCGGCAATGCGCGCGCCCTCGAGAAGGCGCGCAGCCTGCCGGCCGACGTGGTGATCCTCGACCTGGAGGACAGCGTCGCCCCCGACGCCAAGGCCGAGGCCCGCGCCGTGGCCTGCGAGGCGGTGAAGGCCGGCGGCTTCGGGCCGCGCGAGGTGGTGGTGCGGGTGAACGGCCTCGACACCCCCTGGGGCGCCGACGACCTCGCCGCCGCCGCCACAGCCGGACCCGACGCCATCCTGCTGCCGAAGGTGTCGTCGCCCGAGGATGTGGCGATCGCCGGCGCGCGGATTGGCGGCCGGACCCGGCTGTGGGCGATGATCGAAACCTGCCAGGCGGTTTTCCGGTTGGACGCTCTGGGGGCGGCGAGCCGGGAGCATGGCGTGGACGTCTGGGTGATCGGCGGCAACGACCTGGTGAAGGAGATGCGCTGCCGGCCGGGCGCGGACCGCGCGCCGCTGCTGCCGGCCCTGGCCATGAGCGTCATGGCGGCCCGGGCGCACGGCCTGGCGATCCTCGACGGCGTCTACAACGACATCCCCGACCTCGACGGGCTGGCGGCGGAGTGCGCGCAAGGGCAGGCCTTCGGCTTCGACGGCAAGAGCCTGATCCATCCGAGCCATCTGGCGGCCGCCAACGCCGCCTTCACCCCGGCCGAGGACGAGGTGGCCTGGGCGCGCTCGGTCGTGACCGCCTACGCCGCGCCGGAAAACGCCGGTAAGGGCGTCCTTAAGATCGATGGGCGCATGGTCGAGCGGCTGCACCTGGCGCAGGCGGAGCGGCTGATCGCCGTCGCCGAGGCCATCGCCGCCCGGGAGACCTGACCGATGCGCAGGGCCGTCCTTCCCCTGCTGATGCTGGCCTGGAGCGCCACGGCCCAGGCCCAGCCGACCCAGAACCCGCCGCAGGGCGAGCCCGACGCCGCCGCCGAGCCGCTGGCCCCGCCGCCGCCCGCCGTGCGCATCGATCCCAACGCGCCCACCACCGCCTACGACAGCCGGGTGAAGCAGTCCTTCGCCGCGGCGGAGTCGTTCCAGGGGCCGCTGGACGGCGGCTGGACGCTGTCGGCCGGGGCGGAGGGCCCGCTCTACGCCATCCGCTTCGTGGACAAGGCCGGCCGCGTGGAGGCCGCCTGGCGCGACCTGCGCCGGCAGGGGGCCCTGGGCTCCTCCGGCTTCGTGGAGCAGGTGGCGCGCGACGGCGGGCGGCTGGTGCTGCGGTTCTCGCCGAGCGCCGGGGTGCTGGACGTGGCGACGCTCAACGCCGCGGCCGGCGGCTGGACCGGCGAGCTCGACGAGAACGGCCGCAAGCGGGCCGTGTCACTGGCGAAGACCTCGCCTTAGAAGCCGAGCATTTCCTTGGCCGTCGCGACCGCCTGCGCCAGGTCGGCCGCCGCATAGGCCTCGGCCGCGCCGAACCCCCAGACCGGCCCCGGCCAGGCGGGATCGTCGCTCCGGCGGCCGACCACGTGCACATGCAGCTGCGGCGTGACGTTGCCGAGCTGGCCGACGTTGAGCTTGGCCGTGGGCCGGCCCAGCGCCTGGGCCACGGCGCGGACGGCGTGGCCGGCGGCCAGGATCTCGTCCATCAGCAGGCGGCGCTGGTCGGGCGTCAGGTCTTCCAGCTCACGGGCCCGCGACACGCGCGGGATCAGCACGATCCACGGGAAGCGGGCGTCGGCCTGCAGCCGCGCGTGGCAGAGCGCCAGCTCGCCGAGCGCTTCGGAGGTGGTCAGGAAGGCGGGGTCGATCCCGGTCATGGCTCCGGTTCACCACGAACCGGGCCGGCCGCCAAGCCGGCGGCGGCCTTCGTGAGCTCTGCGGCATTGCGGCGTGCGGGCCGCTGGGCTACGCACCCGCCACCTCATCCGTACCTCTCGAAGGAGCAGCATCATGGCCACCAAGCAGCCGATCCGCGTGGCGGTGACCGGCGCGGCCGGTAACATCGGCTACGCCCTGTTGTTCCGCATCGCCTCCGGCGAAATGTTCGGCAAGGACCAGCCGCTGATCCTGCAGCTGCTGGAAATCCCCGTGGAAGGCCCGCAGAAGGCCCTGAAGGGCGTGGCCATGGAGCTGGAGGACTGCGCCTTCCCGCTGCTCACCGACATGGTGCTGACCGGCGAGGCCGACGTGGCCTTCAAGGATGCGAACTGGTGCCTGCTGGTGGGCTCCAAGCCGCGCGGGCCGGGCATGGAGCGCGCCGACCTCTTGAAGGACAACGGCAAGATCTTCATCGCCCAGGGCCGCTCGATCGACGCCGTGGCCGCCGACGACGCCCGCATCGCGGTGGTCGGCAACCCCTGCAACACCAATGTGATGATCGCCGCCAGCCAGGCCAAGCGCCTGTCGAAGGACCGCTTCACCGCCATGGTGCGGCTGGACGAGAACCGCGGCCGCGCCCAGCTCGCCCGGAAGGCCGGCGTGGCCATCGACGAGGTCTCCGAGCTGTTCATCTACGGCAACCATTCGCCGACCATGTTCGCCGACTTCACCCATGCCAAGATCGGCGGCAAGGCGGCCACCGAGGTGATCACCGACCGCACCTGGCTGGAGACCGAATATCTGCCCACCGTCGGCAAGCGAGGCGCGGCGATCATCGACGCCCGCGGCCAGAGCTCGGCGGCTTCGGCGGCCAACGCCCTGGTCGACCACGTCCGCGACCTGGCCACGCCCGGCAAGGTCCACTCGGTGGCCGTGGAATCGCAGGGCCGCTACGGCTTCGCCGACGGCGTCTGGGCGGGCATGCCGGTCCGTTCGACGGCCGGCGGCTACGAGGTCATCGACAGCTACCAGATGGACGACTTCGCCAAGTCGAAGATCAAGATCACCAATGACGAGCTGGTCTCCGAGCGTGAGACGGTGAAGGAGATGCTGGGCTAGCCAGCTAGTTCCCCGGCCCCTGCTCGTCGGCGCCGTCGGCCACGGCGTTCAGCTCGTCGATGCGCTGCTGATAGACGCTGGCCAGCGCCCGGCGCGAATGGCGGGCGGCGTCCTCGCGGATATTCAGCCAGTCCCGCTGGTCGGCGCGCACCGCGCCGGGCGGAACGCCCGACCGCAGGGCGCGGCTGTAGGCGCGGGCCAGCTCGCGGTCGGCGGCCGCCAGATCGGGATCGCCGCAGACCATGGCCTCGGCGGCGCCGCGCGCGCTTGAGCAGTCGAAGCCGGCGCGGTTCGCCGTCTGGGCCGGGCGCGGCGGATCAACGGCCGGCGTCGGCGCCAGGGGCAGCGGC
>JAQGIV010000035.1 GCA_028290945.1 Phenylobacterium sp.
GAGGACAAGGGACTCGGCGACCATCGGATAGTCGCGGCGGACCACCGGGTGATCGGCGACGTCGGACATGCGGGCGAGGGCGCCCAGATGCAGATGGCCGCCGTCGACGCGGATTTCGCCATGCTCGACGGAGAGGGCGTTGATGTCGACCACCGTCGATGGTCGCAGGACGTCGAGCTTCATCAGATCGACCAGGGTTGTGCCGCCGGCGAGATACTGGGCTCCGGCCGCCGTGGCGGCCTTCAGGGCCTGCGCGCGATCGGCGGCGTGTTCGTAGTGGAACGGGCGCATCAGGCGTGGCTCATCATGGAGGCCATTTGGGGCGCGGCCTCGCGGATGGCCGCCACGATGTTCGGATAGGCGGCGCAGCGGCAGAGGTTGCCGCTCATGTATTCGCGAATTTGGTCGTCGCTCCTGGCGTGCCCCTCCTGGACGCAGGCCACCGCCGACATGATCTGGCCGGGCGTGCAGTAACCGCACTGGAAGGCGTCGTGCTTGACGAAGGCGGCCTGCATCGGGTGCAGCGCCTCGCCATTGGCCAGACCTTCGATGGTGGTGACGGGCCGGCCCTGGACGGTCGCCGCCAGCGTCAGGCACGAGAGCACCCGCCGGCCGTCGACGTGGACCGTGCAGGCGCCGCACTGGCCCTGGTCGCAGCCTTTCTTTGTACCGGTAAGGCCGATGTGCTCACGCAGCGCGTCGAGCAGGGTGGTCCGCGGATCGACGGAGATTCGGTGGTCGCGGCCGTTGATCTTGAGTGTGAGATCCATGAACTGCTTCCCGCGGGGCGGGGGAGGTGCAGCCTCGGCCGCTGTGAACGCAAGCGGAAGCGCCGCGCCGGCCAGGAGACCGCGCCGGCTCGGGCCGTGCCGGGGAATCTCCGCTTTTGCCATCGGCGGCGTCCGAATTTCCCGTAACGCGTTAAATCCGTGATGGCGAAGCAGGTTCCCGGCCAGGCTCCGTACTCAACAACAGTCCCTGATTCACGCTTCGGCCAAGTCGTGAATCCACTTTATAAGTCCGGGGCCTAGAGCAGGTCCTCGATACGGATCGGCAGGTCGCGGATGCGCTTGCCGGTGGCGTGGAAGACAGCGTTGGCGACGGCGGCGTTCATGCCGACGATACCGATTTCGCCGATGCCCTTGATGCCCAGGGGGTTCACCCGGTCGTCCTCCTCGGGCACCAGGATCACGTCCAACTGGCCGATGTCGGCGTTCACCGGGATAAGGTAGTCGGCGAAGTTGGTGTTGACGTAGCGGGCGCTGCGCTGGTCGATCTCGGTCACCTCGTGCAGGGCGGAGGACAGGCCCCAGATCGCCCCTCCCATGTACTGGCTGTAGGCGGTCAGCGGATTGACGATCGTCCCGGACGCGAAGGCGCTGACCACCCGGGGCGTGCGGATCTCCCGCGTGTGCCGGTGGATGCGAACCTCAACGAACTGGGCGCCGAAGGCGAAGGCGGTGACGTCCTTGCGGCCGGTGCCGCGGGCCATGGCCATCCTGCCCTGGTAGAGGCCCGCCGCGGCGTCGGGAGGCAGGCCCTGGGGAACGTTCTCCACATGGACCTCGAGCGCGCCGCCCACGCGGCCGACCGCCTTCTCGAGCGGCTCCCGTCGCCCTCCGGGGCCCACCAGCGCGCCACCGGCGAGCTTCAGGGTGGCGGGATCGGCGCCGGCGAACGGCCCGTCGTTGGCCTGCACGGCGGCCAGCGCCAGCTTGCCTCGCACCGCCTCGCAGGCCTTGGCGGCGACATTGGCGGTAGACGCGGCGTTGTTGGAACCGCCGGCGCCCGGCACTGGCGGCAGGTCGCTGTCGCCCATCTGGACCTTCACGTCGGCGATCTTCAGGCCCAGGCCGTCGGCAACGATGATCGCTACCAGAGTGTAGGCCCCGGTGCCGATCTCGTGGCCCGCGAGCTGGATCGTCGCCTTGCCTGTGGGCGCCAGCGACAGGCGCGCGGCGGCCGGGCCGATGTTCGAGGGATAGCAGGAGGTGGCGCAGCCAAGGCCCACCAGCCAGTCGCCGTCGCGCATGGAGCCCGGCGTGGGATTGCGCCGCGCCCAGCCGAACTTCGCCGCGGCCTGGTCGAAGCACTTCATCAGCGAGCGGCTGGAGAAGGGCCGGCCGTCGATGGGGTCGACCTGGGTGTCGTTGATCCGCCGCAGTTCGATGGGGTCCATGCCCAGCGCATAGGCGAGCTCGTCCATGCCGCATTCCAGCGCGAACATGTAGGGCGTGTCCGGCGGGGCGCGCATATAGCCCGGCGTGTTGCGGTCCGCGTGGACGATGTTGACCTTGGTGGCCACGTTCGGACAAGCGTACATCCGCGAGGTCGTCGCCGTGCCCGCCACGTTGTAGCCGGACGGCCGCGAGGTGATCTCCCAGCCCTCGTGGATCAGGGCGGTAAGCTTGCCGTCCCGGCTGGCCCCAAGCTGCAGGTGATGGCGCGTCTCGGCGCGGTAGGTGGCGATGGTGAAGCCCTGGTCGCGCGTCGGCGCCAGCTTGACCGGCCGCTTCAGGCGCTTGGCGGCCAGCGCGATCCAGGCGGTTCGCGAGGTGGGCGCTCCCTTGCCGCCGAAGCCGCCGCCGGCATAGCGCGAGACCGTTCGCACGTTCGCCAGGTCGAGGCTGAGCTGCCGGGCGAGCGCGGCCTTAAGGCCCCACATCGACTGGGTGGGCTCGTAGATGGTGAGTTTCGGTCCATCCCAGACGCAGGTGGTGGTGAACAGCTCCAAGGCGTTGTGGTGCTGGGTCGGGGTCGAGTAGCGGACGTCGATCTTGACCGGGGCCGCGGCGAAGGCCGTGGCGGCGTCGCCCACCGCCGGGTCCTTGCGCTGTGGGTCGGACTTGCGTGGCTGGGCCTCGGCGCCCGGGCTGTCGAAGCTGGCGCTGGGGGGTTCGGCCACATAGTCGACGACCACCTTGTGGGCGGCTTCGCGCGCGGCCTCGAAGGTCTCGGCGGTCACCACCGCGACGATCTGGCCGTCGTGCCAGACCTGGTCGCTCTCCAGTGTGGTGGTGGTTGGACCGCCATCGGGGCCCAGAGGCGACTTGACCTCCCCCGCAACGCTTTCGTGGGTGAGGATGTCGAGCACGCCGGGCACGGCCCGGGCGGCGGCGAGATCGAAGCCGCGCACCCGGCCGCGCGAGATCGAACTGGTCACCAGATAGGCGTAAGCGGGGTTCTGGAGCAGTTCGTCGGAGGGGTAGCGCGCCTGGCCGGTTACCTTGGCCGGGCCGTCGATGCGGATGGCGGGCTTGCCGATCAGGCGTCCGGTGTCGTCGGCCATGGTCAGGCCTCCATCGCCTGGGCCTGCAGCAGAGCGCGCACCAGGGTGCGGCGGCCGAGCTCGGGCTTGAACTTCAGCTGGCCATGGGCAACCACCCTGGCGAAGGCGGCCTCGGCGGCCGTGTTGGCCGTGGCCTCGGTCAGCGGCTTGCCGCGCAGCGCGGCCTCCGCCTCGGGAGACCGCCAGGGCTTGGTCGCGACGCCGCCCAGGCCGATGCGCGCCTCGCGCACGACCCCGCCGTCGAGATCGAGGGCCACGGCGGCGGAGGCCAGGGCGAACTCGTAGGACTGGCGGTCGCGGATCTTCAGGTAGAGCGAGCGGCGCGTCCAAGGCCCGGCCGGCACGCTGAAGCCGGTGATCAGCTCGCCGGGTTTCAGGGTTGTCTCGATGTTGGGCGTGTCGCCGGGCAGGCGGTGCAACTCCTCGAAGGGGATCACCCGGCGGCCGCCGGGGCCCTCGAGGTCTACCGTCGCGCCGAGCGCCGCCAGGGCCACGCCGAAGTCGCCGGGGTAGTTGGCGATGCAGTGCTCGCTGACGCCGAGCACGGCGAGCTTGCGGTTCGGGGCTTCCAGCGCCGCGCAGCCGGAGCCGG
>JAQGIV010000008.1 GCA_028290945.1 Phenylobacterium sp.
CCTCCGCCGCGCCGTCGGTGACGGTCAGGGCCCGGCGTTCGGGCTGCACGGCGACGCGGGCGTCGCCGCCGGTGGCGATCTCCAGCCGGCGCGGCGCTGCGCCTTCGAAGGCGGCGCGGACCACCGCCTCGCCGGGACGGCCGACGCCCAGCGACCGCGGGGTGACGGCGCGCAGCTCCAGCCCGGCCGGCGAGGGCGCCAGCACCAGGTCCACGGCCATCAGCGAAAACACCAGCAGCACCCATCCGGCCGCGATCAGCCACAGGTTCGGCGCGGCCAGCGCCACCAGCAGGGCCGGGCCGGCGCCGGCCGCCATCAGGGCGATGGCCCGTCGGGTGGGGTAGATGTTCACCGGCTCAGCGCGGCGCCGCGGCGCGGTCGACGAGGCCCTGGATCACCTCCTCCGCCCGCCGGCCCTCGATCTCCGCGGACGGCGACAGGATCACCCGGTGGCGCAGCGCCGGCAGGGCCAGGGCCTTGACGTCGTCGGGGATGGCGTAGTCGCGGCCGTCCAGCGCCGCCCGCGCCCGCGCCGCCAAGGCCAATTGCGCGGCGGCGCGCGGCGAGGCGCCGCTCTGCAGGTCCGGCGTCTCGCGGGTCGAGCGGACCAGCTCCAGCACATAGCCGACGATCTCGTCGGTCAGCCGCACCCCGGCCACGGCGGCATAGGCGGCGTTGATCGCCTTGGCGTCGGCGACCGGCTTCACGCCCAGGTCGGCCGGCTCCGACGGCCCCGACTGGACGCCGTATTCGGCGACGATGCGCCGCTCTTCCGCCTCGCTCGGATAGGCCATCACCTGCTTGAACAGGAACCGGTCGAGCTGGGCCTCCGGCAGCGGATAGGTGCCCTGCTGCTCCAGCGGGTTCTGGGTCGCCACCACCAGGAACCGCTCGCTCAGGGGATGCGACTTGCCGTCGATGGTGACGCGGCGCTCCTGCATGGCCTCCAGCAGGGCCGCCTGGGTCTTGGGCGGCGCGCGGTTGATCTCGTCGGCCAGCAGCAGCTCGCAGAACACCGGGCCGGGCGTCAGCGTGAAGGCGCTGGTCTGGAAGTTGAACACATTGCCGCCGATGATGTCGGCCGGCATCAGGTCGGGCGTGAACTGGATCCGCCCGAACCCCAGCTTCAGCGTCCTGGCGAAACAGCGGGCGAGCAGGGTCTTGGCCACCCCGGGCGGACCCTCCAGCAACACGTGGCCGCGGGCGAACAGGCCGACGAGCAGCAGCTCCACCGTCTCGGCCTGGCCGACGATCGCCTTGCCCACCTCCGCGCGCACCTGGTCGCCCAGGGCCTTGACCTCATCGACCTTCACGCAGCATCTCCCCTCTCCAACGGTACAGTTTCCGGGCCAGCGCCAGGACGTCGTCGCGCGTGCGGGCGCGTTCGGCCTCCGCCGTCAATTGCTCGGGCCGCTCCAGGCCGCGACGCTCGGCCAGGTCGCCGAGCCAGCGGTCATCCTCGGCCTCCGAGGCGGCATGGGCGCCGCCAGCGGCGCGCCGCACCCGGCTCTTGGTCAGCTCCACATACTGCGGCGCGAGCCTGGCCTCCTTGCGGGCCATGCGGACCAGTCCGGCGGCATTGTCCACCAGGGCGCGCGAGCCGAGTGCGATGGCGCGGCCGGAGACGCGGGCCGGACCGAAGCGGGCGAGGCCGTGCAGCCCCATCAGCACCGCGGCGCCCAGCGCGCACAGGGTGGCCGCCAGCCACGGCGGCTCCAGCAGCACGCGCCCCAGGCTGCGGCCCCGCTTGAAGCCGTTCAGGGTGACGTCGAAGATCACCCCGCCGTCGCCCAGGGTGCGCAGGATGGCCATGCCGGCCCGCGCATTGTCGAGCTTGGCGAGGCCCTGGTTGTTGAGCAGGTCCGGGTCGGCCAGCACCAGCAGGTTGGGCTGCGCCTTGGAATAGGCCAGCACCATGCGCCCGGTCTCGTCCACCAGCGCCGGCTCCCAGCCGTCGCCCGAGAGGGTCTGCAACTGGTCGATGGCGGCGAGCGGCAGGTAGGTGCCCGCGGCGTAGGGGCCGGGGCCGACGGCCCCGCGCAGCACCGGGCGCGTCACCGCGGCGCGGCGCTCGATCTTGGTGGTCTTGGCGTAGGCCGCCAGCATTGGCCCGGCGGTGGCGGCGATGCCGGGATCGAGCCCGGCCTTGAGCACGAAGGTGGGCCGCCGCGGATCGCCGGTGGTCGCCCACTTGGGCAGGACGATCAGCCGGTGCACCTCGTGCGGGAAGGCCTCCAGGTCCTTGGCCTGGGTCATGAAGGTCGGGGTGAGCACGATCAGCGGGGCGGCGTCCCCGGCGAGACGCGGCGCGGCGCGGCTGATGACCACCGGCGCGTCCAGCGCCTTCAGCATCACCACCGCGCCGCGGAAGCCGACGGCGGAGGAGGAGAGCGCGTGCGCCCCGGGATCCAGCCCGCCGCGCAGCTCCGGCGCATAGGCGCCCAGCACCGCCAGGCCCGAGAGGGAGACCAGCCCCACCAGGACCAGGGCCAGGATGGTGCGCGGCGAGAAGGCCGCGCCGCTCGGCGCCGCGTCGGCCGTCACCGCCAGGCCTCCGAGAAGGCGAAGGTCTCATAGTCGCTGCGGCAGCGGCTGAAATCGGCGCCGTCGGCGGGGCGGCCGCCGAAGAAGGTGCGTTCCACCGCCTCGACGATGCGGGCGAAGGCCTGGCGCGGCTCCTCGGGCATGGGGGCTGCGCCGACGATGTCGCGGCTGGTGAAGGCGGCGGGCGCGGCGCCGGGCGCCTTTTCCACCAGGTCGTCGATGCTGCGGAACAGCAGCAGGTGGATGGCGTCGCCGTAGCGGCCCTGCGCAGCCAGGGCGTCGGCCTGTTCCAGCAGCGACAGCGCCGCGGTCCGTTCGGGCCGCCAGTCCACCGTCGCGGCGCCGGCCTGGCGACGCCAGCGCAGCTGCAGCGGCCCCAGGTCGCGCACCGCCAGCCACAGCACCATGGCGGCGCCGACGACCACCCCGATCCAGAAGACGTATTTCAGCACCGGCGCGGCGGCGACCAGGGCCTTGGCCAGCACCTCCAGCCAGTGCGGCGGCGGCGGCAAGGGCGCGGCGCGCGCGAAATCGAACTGCAGCCCCTTGGCGTGCAGCAGCGACTGGTGGGCGGCGATGAGCTTGCGCTCCGCCGCGTCGGCCGCATTCGACGCTCCGCTCACCCCACTCTACCTTTCGGCGACCCCGACCGGGACCACGCTAGCAGGCCCCCCGCCACCTGCGAAGCGGCGCCCGCCCGGTCCTGCGGCCGCGGGGCCGCGATGTCGCCGCCTTTGCGGCCTATTGCTCCTGGCCGGACAAAGACCCCATCTTGCCCCCATGCGCCGCCTCGTCCTGATCCTCGCCGCCGTCACCCTCGCGTCCTGCGCCTCCGTGCAGCGGCTGGGCGCGGCCAGCGACGTGCACGCCTTCCTGGTCTCGATCCGCGACAACGACCAGGCGAGCTTCGACGCCCACGTGGACCGCCCGGCCCTGCAACAGTCGATCCAGGCGGTGATCGAGCAGCAGGCCTCGAAGAAATACGGCGGCCTGGCCGCCCTGCTGGCCCCGGGCCTCGCCCAGTTCGCCGGCGACACCCTGGTGCAGCCGTCGGTGTTCCGGCAGGTCGCGCGGCAGTACGGCTACGGCGACCAGACCAAGATCCCCAACCCGCTGGTGATCGCCCAGGCGCTGAAGACCCTGCCCGACGGCCGGGTCTGCGCCACCAGGAAGAAGGACGGCCCCTGCACCCTGGTGTTCAGCAAGGAAGCCGGGACCTGGAAGCTGACCAGCTTCGAGGGCGACGTGAAAGATCTGCGCCTGAAGCTCTGACTTGCCGCTAAGCTTGGCCCTCGGCAAGCGAGAGGCGCCATGGCTTACGACGCGGTCCTGTCCGCCTACGACAAGTTCGAGTTCGACGACGGGCGCTGGACGCGCACCGTCTATCGCCGCGGCTCGGGCCCGGCGGTGATCATCATCCACGAGATGCCAGGCCTGCACCCGCAGGTGTTGCCGTTCGCCGAGCGGGTGGCCGAGGCCGGCATGACCGTCTACCTGCCGGTGCTGTTCGGCGTGGCCGGACGGCCGGCGGCGCACCCGGCCGGCATGCTCACCATGCTGTCGGGCATGTGCGTGCGCTTCGAGTTCAATGCCTGGCGCTCGGGCAAGTCCTCGCCGATCGTCGACTGGCTGCGGGCCCTGGCGCGCAAGGCCCACGCCGACTGCGGCGGCAAGGGCGTGGGCGCGGTGGGCATGTGCTTCACCGGCGGCTTCGCCCTGGCCATGATGACCGAGCCCGCCGTGGTGGCGCCCGTCCTGTCGCAGCCCTCCCTGCCGCTCGGCAGGAAGAACGCCGCCGGCCTCGACGTCTCGCCCGCCGAGATCGCCTGCGCCAAGCGCCGCTTCGCCGAGGAGGACCTGTCGATGATCGGCCTGCGCTTCAAGGGCGACCCGTTGGTGCCGGCGGCCCGCTTCGAGACCCTGAAGCGCGAGTTCGGCGACAGGTTCGAGGCCATCGAGCTGGAGCCCGGCGACGCGCGGCCCGGCCCGCTCAAGGACCCGCATTCGGTGCTCAGCCTCAACCTCGCCGAGACCGGCCCGTCCAAGGCCGCCGAGCAGCGGGTGATCGCCTTCTTCCAGGAACGGACCGGGGCCTAGAACCTCCACCGCGTCAGCGGGGGAGGGGGACCACGAAGTGGTGGAGGGGGCGCTGCCGGCGCACCGAGCCCGGCGCACGGCCCCAACGCCCCCTCCGTCAGCTTTGCTGCCACCTCCCCCGCACGCTGCCGCTACGGGGGAGGTTCTGCAGCCTCTGGACTTCACGGGCGGAGGGTCATAGAAGCCGCCGCTTCCCCTGAGGGCCGCGTCCGATCCGCGCCCCAGGCTTCGAGGTTGAGACCATGCCCCGCCACGCCCACCACGGCCGGAGTTCCGCGCCCCAAGGCCCCTCGCAGCGCCAGTTGCGGGCCGGCGAACTGGTGCGCCATGCGCTGGTGGAGATCCTGCGCGAGGAGGAGATCTCCGATCCGGCGCTGGTGGGCGTCTCGGTCACCGTCACCGAGGTTCGCGTGAGCCCGGACCTGCGCCACGCGACGATCTTCGTCGAACCGCTGGGCGGCGGCCACGCGCCGGAGGTGGTGGACGGCCTCAACCGCCACGCCAAGTTCATGCGCGGCCGGCTCGGCCGGATGATCGACATGAAATTCACCCCCGCGCTCAAGTTCCTGCACGACGAGAGCTTCAACGAGGCGGCGCGGATGAACCGGCTGTTCGACGACCCCAAAGTCAAAAAGGACTTGGTGCGTCGCGACCTGGCCGCCGACGAGCCTTCGGACGGCTGGAAGGACCCCGATTCTAAAAAGGATTGGGACTGATGGGCCGCCGCCGGAAGGGCGAGGCGGTCTCCGGCTGGATCAACCTCGACAAGCCCTACGACCTGGGCTCCACCCAGGCGGTGTCGCGGGTGCGCCGGCTGTTCAACGCCCAGAAGGCGGGCCATGCCGGCACGCTGGATCCGCTGGCCACCGGCATCCTGCCGATCGCGCTGGGCGAGGCCACCAAGACCGTCCCCTTCCTGATGGACGCCGACAAGGCCTACCGCTTCACCATCGCCTGGGGCCGCACCACAGCCACCTTCGACCGCGAGGGCGCGATCATCGCGGAATCCGACGTCCGACCGAGCCCCGACGCGGTGGCCGCCCTGCTGCCGCGCTTCGTGGGCGAGATCAGCCAGGTCCCGCCGGCCTATTCGGCCATCAAGGTGGGCGGCGAGCGGGCCTATGACCTGGCGCGCGCCGGACAAACCGTCGAGCTCGCCGCCCGCATGGTGACGGTGCACGACGCCCGCCTGGTGGCCGCCGGCGACCCCGACCACGTCACCCTGGAGATCGAGTGCGGCAAGGGGACCTACGTCCGCGCCATCGTCCGCGACCTGGCCGAGATGCTGGGCGCCTGCGGCCACGTCAGCGACCTTCGCAGGACCCGGGTCGGCGGGTTTGCCGAGGAATCCGCGGTGACGCTGGAATATCTTGAGGATTTGGGGCATAAGGCCCGCCAGTCGGAGGCATTGCTTCCGGTCGAGACCGCGCTGGACGACATCCCGGCGCTGGCCGTGACCGATGAAGACGCCTTCAGACTGAAGCAGGGACGGCCGATCGTTCTCGTTCCCCGACAGGTCGAAGCAGTGAAAGCCAGGCTCAAGCCGGGCTCGCGCACCGTTTCAGCCATGGCGGGCGGATCGATGGTCGCCCTCTGCGAGATGCGCGCCGGCCGGCTCGAACCGTCGCGGGTCTTCCATCTTGAAAAGAGCGGAGATCAATCCGATGTCGATTACGACCGAACGCAAGGCTGAAGTCATCAAGTCCCATGCCCGCGGCGACGCGGACACGGGCAGCGCCGAAGTCCAGGTGGCGATCATGTCCGAAAGGATCGCGAACCTCACCGAGCACTTCAAGACGCACAA
>JAQGIV010000092.1 GCA_028290945.1 Phenylobacterium sp.
CGAGCACTTCGAGGACATCTGCGAGATCATGCGGGCCTATGACGTGTCGTTCAGCCTGGGCGATGGCCTGCGTCCCGGCTGCATCGCCGACGCCAATGACGCCGCCCAGTTCGCCGAGCTGGAGACCCTGGGCGAACTGACCCAGGTGGCCTGGAAGCACGGCGTGCAGGTGATGATCGAGGGCCCCGGCCACGTGCCGATGCACAAGATCAAGGCCAACATGGACAAGCAGCTCGCCGTCTGCGGCGAGGCGCCGTTCTACACCCGGGGCCCGCTGACCACCGACGTGGCGCCGGGCTACGACCACATCACCTCGGCCATCGGGGCGGCGATGATCGGCTGGTTCGGCACCGCCATGCTCTGCTACGTGACGCCGAAGGAGCACCTGGGCCTGCCCGACCGCGACGACGTCAAGCAGGGGGTCATCGCCTACAAGATCGCGGCGCATGCCGCCGACCTCGCCAAGGGCCATCCGACCGCGCGCACCTGGGACGACGCCCTGTCGCGCTCGCGCTTCGAGTTCCGCTGGGAGGATCAGTTCAACCTGGGCCTCGACCCGGAGACCGCCCGCGAGTTCCACGACGAGAGCCTGCCGAAGGAGGCGTTCAAGACCGCCCACTTCTGCTCCATGTGCGGGCCGAAGTTCTGCTCGATGAAGATCAGCCAGGACATCCGCGACGCGGCGCGCGCCCAGAACGAGGTCGACACCGGCATGGACGAGATGGCGCGGAAGTTCCGCGAGACGGGCGGCGAGATCCTGGTGCCGGTCGCGCCCGCCGACTAGGCTGGCGGTTAGTCTCGGCCGCCGGACTTGGCGTTGAGCTTCACCGGCGCCGGCCAGACCCGGACCGCGACGGCGACCGTCACCGAGCCCAGGACGGCGATCACCGCGCCGGCCCACTGCAGCGGGCTCATGCCCAGCGAGGCGTAGTGGCCGGCCATGCCGCCCGACACGAACACCATGGCGGCCGAGCCCCACTCGGCGAGATCTTTCTTGCTGATCATGGTCGGCGGCCCCCCTGCGGTCATCGTGCGACGCGTCGGTCTGAACGTCCCGCAGATAGCCAATCCGGCCGCATCAGGGCGATGCGACACGGCCGCGCATACGAAAAGGGCGGCCCCCGGAGAGGCCGCCCTGATCGTGGGTTCCGCTGGCTTGCCCTATTGCGGCGGGGGGCTCGACGGCGTGGCGGTGGTCGGCGACGTCGCGCTGGGCGGGGTCACGTCCGGGGTGGTGGTGGACGGTGACTGCGCCGGGCTGGTCGGCATGGTGTTCACCGGCGGCGCCGTCGGCGTCGCCGACGCGGCCGGCGGCGGGGTGGCGGTCGAGGGGGTCGACGGCACGGCGCCGATCGAGGTCGTGGCGCCGGTGTTGACGCCGGAGGTGGTGGCGCTGCGGGTGGTCGTCGAGCGCTCGGGCGAGGCCGCCATGGCCGTGGTGGTCGGGCGGCGAACCGCCGCAGTCGCCGCGGCGTGGCGCGTGGTGGTCGTCACGTGATGGGTCGTGGTGGTGGTCGCGGCCGGGACGGTGGCGCTGGTGGTCGCGCCGGTCGCCGCGGCGCTGGGCGGCGGGGTGTTGGCGGCGAGGGCCGCATCATTGCCGCTGGGCGGGGGGGCGACGGCGATCGCGGTGGGGGCCGGGCTGCCAGGCGTCATGGCCTGGTCGGTCGGACGGGTGGCGTACCAGCCGGCGGCGGCCAGCCCCGCCAGGGCGACCAGGCCGACCACGATGGCGGCGGGCGCCATGCTGCGGTCGCGTCGCACGGTGGTGCGGCTGGCCGGGGCCACGAAGGGCGCGTCGGTCTGGTCGGTCAGGGGCTCGGAGGCCTGGCCGCCCGCCGCTGCGCCGCCCACGGCGGCTTCATCGACGGCGGGGGTGTCGTGGAACATCGAGCGCCGCGCTGCGCGGCCCTTCTTGCCGCGGTCCCAGATCGGGGTCGCGGCGAACATCGAGGATTCGGACTCCTGCGGCGCGTCGCCATCGGAAGATCGGGTGTAGTCAGCGGACATGTCTTATCCCTCCAGGAATAGTGTCGCGGCAGTCAAACGGGTCCGCGCCGAGAGGGTTCCGAACGAACATCAGATAAGCTTGACCGTTGAACACCAGTCGGATGCAAGTGTTCGCGAATAGATGGAGGAATATCGGGAGTGTTATTGAACCAATACAATATGTGTTTCGGCTATGAAGCTTCAATAGTGTCCAAAATCTGGCCTATCCAGCTCAGATTTCGCCGGCGCGTCGCGGCGCACTCGGGGCCGACGCTCGTCAAACCATCCGCGACAGGCGGTGCGGCCAAAGGCGCGGGCAGCGTCCGCTTGACCCGCGTTGAGCCCCGCCCCCAAGCTTCGCCGGCAAGTCGGAGAATCGGATGAGCCTGAAGGCCAAGCTCCAGCGGGAGTGGCGCTTCCTGCGCGGCCTGAACCGCACGCTGAACCGCGTGAAGTCCATCGCGCCGGACTCCGAGGTCCTGGCCTGCGATGACCTGCAGGCCGCCGTCGAGCGCTGGCGCGACCGCCCGGCGATCACCTTCGAAGGCCGCACCGTCACCTATGCGGAGATGGACGGCATCGCCAACCGCTTCGCCCACTGGGGCAAGGGGGTGAACCTCAGGCGCGGCCAGACGGTGGCCTTGTTCATGCCCAACCGGCTGGAATACTTCTGCATCTGGTACGGGCTGTCGAAGATCGGGGTGGTCACCGCCCTGATCAACAACCAGCTCTCCGGCCTGGCGCTGGCCCACTGCCTGAACATCTCCGGCGCCAACCACATCATCGTCGATCCGGAGACCTCGCCGGTCTTCGAGGCGGCCAAGGGGCTGGTCGACAAGCCGCCGCGGCAGTGGGTGCTGGGCCCCGCCCAGGGCGACCAGCGCGACCTGATGCAGGCGCTGAAGAGCTGCAGCCAGCTGCCGCCCGACCGCGTGGTGCGCGAGGACATGCGGGCCCGCGACACGGCGCTGTTCATCTTCACCTCGGGCACCACCGGCCTGCCCAAGGCCGCGCGCATCACCCACGTGCGGGCGCAGCTCTACATGCGCGGTTTCGCGGGCGCGACCGACGCCAGGCCCAGCGACCGGATCTACGTGGCCCTGCCGCTCTACCACGCCACCGGCGGGCTCTGCGCCATGGGCGCGGCCCTGCTGAACGGCGGCTCGGTGGTGCTGAGGAAGCGCTTTTCCGCCAGCCACTTCTGGCCGGAGGTGGTGGCCGAGGGCTGCACCATGTTCGTCTATATCGGCGAGCTCTGCCGTTACCTGGTGAACCAGCCTGCGCAGGACGACGAGACCCGCCACAAGATCCGGCTGGCCTTCGGCAACGGCCTGCGGCCCGACATCTGGCCGGTGATGAAGCAGCGTTTCCGCATCCCGGAGATCCTGGAGTTCTACGGCTCCACGGAAGGCAACGTCTCGATGTTCAACTTCGACGGCCGCGAAGGCGCGATCGGCCGGGCGCCCAAGTGGCTGCGCAGCCGCTTCAACGTGCGCCTCATCCAGTTCGACGTGGAAAGCGAGACGGCGATCCGCGGGACCGACGGGTTCTGCATCGAATGCGGTCCGGGCCAGATCGGCGAGTGCATCGGCAAGATCGGCGGCGACGCCCGGGCGGAATACTCCGGCTACGTCGACAAGGCCGCCTCGGAGAAGAAGGTGCTGCGCGACGTCTTCGAGAAGGGCGACGCCTGGTTCGCCACCGGCGACCTGATGAAGCAGGACGCCGACGGCTACCTCTATTTCGTCGACCGGATCGGCGACACCTTCCGCTGGAAGGGCGAGAACGTCTCCACCAACGAGGTGGCCGAGCGGCTGCAGTCGGCGCCCGGCGTCAAGGAGGCCAGCGTCTACGGCGTGGCCGTGGAGGGCGTCGAGGGCCGCGCCGGCATGGCCGCCCTGGTGGTGGCGCCCGGCTTCGACATCAAGGGCTTCCAGGAGACGGTGGCCGCCGACCTTCCGCCCTTCGCCCAGCCGCTGTTCGTCCGCATCCTGCCGGAGCTGGAGACCACCGGCACCTTCAAGCAGCGCAAGATGGACCTGATCGCCGACGGCTACGATCCGGCGAAGATCCGGGGCCCGCTCTATTTCCACGACCCCAAGCGCGGCTACGTGAAGCTGACCAAGGCCGGGCACGCCAAGATCGCCGGCGGCCTGGTCAAGGTCTGAGGACCCAGCGCACACTCTTCTCGCGTGCATTTTTTCCCAGAGACAACCTGTGTTGCTCCGCCGCTTCGGCTGCGTTAGGGTGAACGCTGTTCTCCGGGGGGACGAACTATGAAAGCCGCCATTCTGGCCGCGCTGGCCGCGCTGGCCGTCTCGGTTTCCGGGTGTCAGGCGATGACGGGCTATCCGCCGCCGACCATGACGCGAGCCGAGGCGCTGAAGACCGTCGAGGCCGACTCTTCGCCGAACGCCGAGGCCGCCTACGCCTCTGCGCCGAATGAGGTCGCGCGGCAGGCGGTGCGCGACCGCATCGTGCGAGCGCGGATCTACGCCATCGACGTGAACTATCACGAGTTCACCCGGTCGATCAGCACCGAGCAGAAGGCCTTCGCCGTCGGCTCCGACCTGGCGGTGCTGGCGCTTGCCGGCGCGGGCACCCTCGCCAAGTCCTCGCACACCCAGGCCCGGCTCGCGGCCTGGTCGGCCGGCGTGCTCGGCGGCCGCTCGGCCATCGACAAGGAGATCTATTTCGACAAGACCCTGCCCGTCATCATCGCGCAGATGGAAGCCTCGCGCCGCACGGCCCTGGTGCCGCTGATCGGCGGCCTCAGCCAGCCGGACAGCGACTACCCGCTGCTGCAGGCCAAGGTCGACTTGGAGACCTACTATATGGCCGGCACCTTGCCGGGCGCGCTCAACGCGATCACCAAGGAAGCCGGCAAGCAGGCCGCCGCGGCCGACCAGAAGATCGAGAACATCACCGAGGCGAAGTACGCCTACACCGACGCCGGCAAACGCATCCGCGCCTTTTGGAAGCCTGATGGCGCCGTGGATCCCGCCCACGCGAAAGCCTTGAACGACTGGCTGGCCGCCAACGCCGGCGGCATTTCGATCCCGGAATTTTTCCGCGGCGGTGGAACGGCGGCCCAGCAGGGGGCGGTCATCGAGGCTCTGAAGATACCTTAGGCCGGGAGAGGCATATGGCGACCAGACAGGAAAAACTGACCGGCGTTCCCGCGGCGGACGTCGATGAAGTGATGCAGGATTTCAGGGACGCCGGCGCGACGTTCGTCGAGAAGCAGGCCGAGGACGCCGCCGCCACGACCTATACGGTGACAGCCACCTTCGCCTGACGGAGGGCGGCGTTGCGCCCGCACTGGGCGACCGCTCCAAAAGTACTTTACATTGCAAAGTACTTCGCATATTCCAGGGTCAACCTCGGCCTTGGGAGCCCTCGACATGACCGACAACCAACAAGCCCTGCGCGAGGATATCGCGTTCATGCGCAGCCTGGCCGAGGCCGGCCGCCAGTCCCCGATGATGGGCGGCTCGATCCTGATGTCGGCGGGGCTGATCTACGCCGCCTGCGCCTTCATCACCTGGTTCGCCGCCACCTATCCGGTGAGCCCGCTGTTCATGCCGATCCTCTGGTTCGGCGGCACCGGGCTGTTCTTCGTGGTCCTCTTCGCGCTCAGAGGCCGGTTGGGTCCCAAGTCGGACAGCAACCGGGCGGCGGGCCTGGTCTGGTCGGGCGCCGGCTGGGCGATCTTCACCATCGTGCTCAGCCTGATGCTGATGGGCTACCGCGCCAACGGCTGGTGGATCATGGGCGCCATCTGCCCGATCGTGCTGGCCACCTATGGCGCGGCCTGGATGGTGGGCGGCATATTGACCAAGGCCGGCTGGATGCGGGCGGTGGGCTTCGGCGCCTTCGCCATGGCCCTGGTCTGCGCCTGGTACGCGCTCGAGATCCGCACCCTGTTCCTGATCTATGGCGCCAGCCTGCTCGGCCTGGTCGCCCTGCCGGGATACCTGGTCATGCGGCAGGCCCGGCGCGCGGCGGCCTGAGCCATGGACGACTTCGATATCGAACGCATCGACGAGGTCATCCACGGCCGCCTGCGGTTGGGTGTCATGGCCTTCCTGTCGGGCGCCGGAACCGCGGACTTCAATGGCCTGAAGGCCCGGCTGCAGGCCACCGACGGCAACCTGTCGGTCCACCTGCGCAAGCTGGAGGACGCCGGCTACGTGGCCATCGACAAGCGCTTCGTCGGCAAGAAGCCGCTGACCGAAGTGACCATCACCGAGGCGGGACGCGCCGCCTTCATCCGCTACCTCGACGCCATGGCGTCGCTGGTCAATCCGACGGCCTGAGAAGGACTTTCCGATGTTCTCAACGCTCCGCCGCGCGAGCCTCGCCGCCCTGGCCCTCGCCAGCCTCGCCGCCGCCCAGGCCCAGGCCGCCGACCCCAACCGCCTGTTCCCCGACTCCAAGATCGTCGTCCGCGACCGCTTCTCCGACGAGATCGTCGGCAAGGGCAGGGACCTGGTGTTCATCCCGGGCCTGGCCTCCTCGCGGGCCACCTGGAAGGCCACCGCCGAGCGGCTGCGCGGCAAGTACCGGCTGCACCTCATTCAAATCGCCGGCTTCGCCGGGGAGCCCACCAGGGCCAACGCCACCGGCGACGTGCTGGTCCCGACGGCCGAGGCCATCGACGCCTATCTGGTGGAACAGAAGCTCAGCCCCGCCACGGCGGTCGGCCATTCGCTGGGCGGCACCACGCTGCTCTACCTGGCGCAGAAGCACCCCGACCATCTGAAGAAGGTGCTGATCGTCGACGCCCTGCCGTTCTTGGGCGCCATGCAGAACCCGGCCGCCACGGTCGACAGCGTCCGGCCGATGGCTGCGAAGATGCGCGACGGCATGCTGGCCAACACCGGCCCGGTGACCGCCGCCTCGCTGGAGCCGCAGATGAAGGCTATGTCCAAGGACCCGGCCAGCCGGCGCCTGATCACCGAATGGGGCGTGGTCAGCGACCGCGCCGTGGTGGCGCGGGCCATGTACGACGACCTGATGCTGGACCTGCGGCCGGGCCTGGCGGCGATCAAGACGCCCATCGTCCTGCTCTATCCGGACAACGTGCCGCTCGGCCTGCCGGCCGGGATGATGGAGAAGGTCTATCCGATGGTCTACGCGCCGGCCGTCACGGTGACGCCGAAAGTGGTGGCCAATTCGCAGCACTTCATCATGCTCGATCAGCCGCAGGCCTTCGCCGAGGCGCTGGATGCCTTCCTCGCGACGCCCTGACGGGCCGCGCGAAGCGCCCTATATCTGACCCATGCTCGACAAGACCGCCGCGCCCCTGAAGGGCGCGGCCCTCATCAAGGACGAGGTGAAGCGGCTGCCCGACCGGCCGGGCGTTTATCGCATGATCGGCGAGGACGCCGAGGTGCTCTATGTCGGCAAGGCGCGGTCGCTGAAGAAGCGCGTCCTGCAGTACGCCCAGGGCCGCTTCCACACCCAGCGCATCGCCCTGATGGTCGACCTGACGCGGTCGATGGAGTTCATCACCACCCGCACCGAGACCGATGCCCTGCTGCTCGAGATCAACCTGATCAAGCAGCTGAAACCCCGGTTCAACGTGCTGCTGCGCGACGACAAGAGCTTCCCGGAGATCCTGATCCGCCGCGACCACCCGGCGGCGCAGTTGAAGAAGCACCGCGGAGCCCACGCCATTCCGGGCGACTACTTCGGGCCGTTCGCCAGCGCCTGGGCGGTGAACCGCACACTGAACACCCTGCAGAAGGCCTTCCTGCTGCGCTCCTGCACCGACAGCGTCTACGAGACCCGCACCCGGCCGTGCATGCTGCACCAGATCCGGCGGTGCTCGGCGCCCTGCACCGGATTGATCGGCCTGGAGGACTACCAGGGCCTGGTGGACCAGGCCGAGGCCTTCCTGCGCGGCAAGAGCCGGGCGGTGATGGCCCAGATGGGCCGGGAAATGGAAGCCGCGGCCGAAGAGCTCGAATTCGAGCGCGCCGCGCGCCTGCGCGACCGCATCCGGGCGCTGGCCTCCATCGCCCAGGAGACCCAGGTCAATCCGGAGACCGTCGACGAGGCCGACGTCTTCGCCCTCTTCGCCGAGGGCGGCCAGGCCTGCGTGCAGGTGTTCTTCTTCCGCGCCGGCCAGAACTGGGGCAACCGCGCCTACTTCCCGCGGGTCGACAAGTCGGACGAAGACCCCGACATCATGGCGGCCTTCCTCGGCCAGTTCTACGAGGACAAGCCGATCCCCAAGCTGATCCTGGTGAACGTCGCGCCGTGCGATGAAGATCTGCTGTGCGAGGCTTTCGCGATCAAGTCCGGCCGCAAGGTGGAGATCTCCCGGCCGCAGCGCGGCGAGAAGCGCCAGCTGGTCGAGCACGCCCTGACCAACGCCCGCGAGGCGCTGGGCCGCAAGATGGCCGAGAGCTCGGCCCAGTCGAAGCTGCTGGCCGGCGTCTGCGAGGCCTTCGGCCTGGAGGCGCCGCCGGAGCGGATCGAGGTCTACGACAACAGCCACATCATGGGCACCAATGCGGTGGGCGGGATGATCGTCGCCGGCCCCGAGGGCTTCCAGAAGAACCAGTACCGGAAGTTCAACATCAAGGGGACCGACATCACCCCCGGCGACGACTTCGGGATGATGAAGGAGGTGCTGCGCCGCCGCTTCTCGCGCCTGGTCAAGGAAGAGGCGGAGGGCGAGGACGCCGTGCGCCCCGACCTGGTGCTGATCGATGGCGGCGCGGGCCAGATCTCCGCGGTGATGGAGGTGATGGCCGACCTGGGCGTCGACGACATCCCGGTGGTCGGCGTCGCCAAGGGGCCCGACCGCGACGCCGGCCTCGAGCGGTTCTTCATCCCCGGCAAGCCCTACTTCATGCTCGAGCCGAAGAGCCCGGTGCTCTACTACCTGCAGCGGCTGCGCGACGAGGCCCACCGCTTCGCCATCGGCACCCACCGCACGCGCCGCACCATGGAGATGAAGCGCAACCCGCTCGACGAGATCGACGGCGTGGGACCGGGGCGCAAGCGCGCCCTGCTGCACGCCTTCGGCTCGGCCCGTGGCGTGAGCCGCGCCTCGGTGGACGACCTCATGAAGGTCGAGGGCGTCTCCCAGCCGCTGGCCCAGCGCATCCACGACTTCTTCCGCAAGAGCTGAGCGGCTAGAAGCTCAGCCCAGTGGCGGCGGGGGCGGACATGCGGGCGGCTTTGGCGATGATCCTCGGGCTGGCGCTGGCCGGGCCGGCCAGCGCGGCCGAGCTGCGCGACCAGGTGCGGAGCTGGCGCACGGCCCACGAGGCCCAGGTGGTGGGCGACCTCGTCGACCTGACGGCCATCCCCAGCATCGCCGCCGACCCGACGGGCGTGGCCGCGGCCGCCGAGCGGCTGCAGGACGAACTGCGCCGCCGCGGCTTCGAGACGCGCAAGCTCAGCGCGGTCGCGGGCATGCCGCCGGTGGTCTATGGCGCGCTGGCCAGCCCCGGCGCCAAACGCACCGTCGTCTTCTACGCCCACTACGACGGCCAGCCGGTCACCCGCTCGCAGTGGCGTTCCGATCCGTTCGTCCCGGTGATGCGCAGCGGCCTGGGCCCCGACGCCCACGACGTCGACTGGCGCGCCGCCAAGGGTCGGCTCGATCCGGAATGGCGGCTGTTCGGCCGCGCGGCCAGCGACGACAAGTCGTCGATCGTGGCTTTCCTGGCGGCCTTCGACGCCCTGAAGGCGGCCGGCCGCCGCCCGTCGGTGAACATCAAGGTGGTCTGGGAGGGCGAGGAGGAGCGCGGCTCGCCGCACCTCGAAGCCGTGCTGCGCCAGAACCAGGCGCTGCTGGCCAGCGACCTGTGGCTGATCGGCGACGGGCCGGTGCATCAGTCGCGCAAGCGGGCGATCTATTTCGGCGCGCGGGGCAGCGTCGGGCTGGAAGCCACCATCTACGGCCCGCTGCGCGCCCTGCACGACGGCCACTACGGCAACTGGGTCCCCAATCCCGCGGCCCTGGCGGCGCAGCTGGCAGCCGACCTGCGCGATCCGCAGGGGCGGATCCTCGTCCCGGGCATCGTCGACCAGGTGCGGCCGCTGACCCCGGCCGAGCGGCAGGCCATCGCCGCCCTGCCACCCATCGAACCGGCCCTGCAGCGCGAGTTCGGCATCGCCGCCGGCGAGACCGCCGAGGGCCTGACGCTCAGCACCATGCGCCCGGCGCTCAACATCCGCGGCCTGCGCGCCGGCCAGGTGGGCGAGGAGGCGGCCAACGCCATCCCGGTGACGGCCGAGCTCTCCATCGACTTCCGCCTGGTGCCGGACCAGACGCCGGAGCATATCCGCGCCGCGCTGGAAGCCTGGCTGCGGAGCCGCGGCTGGACGGTGCTCGACGCCGCGCCGGACGCCGCTGCGCGCGCCGCGCACGGCAAGCTCATCCGCCTCGCCTGGGAGGCCGGCTATCCCGGCTACCGCAGCGACATGACCACCCCGGCGGCCAAGGCGGTGGTGGCCGCCGCCAGCCGCGCGGCCGGCGAGCCGGTGGCGGTGCTGCCGATGCTGGGCGGCAGCGTGCCGATCTATCTGTTCGCCGATGTCTTCAAGACGCCGGTCATCGGCCTGCCGATCGTCAACCACGACAACAACCAACACGCCGCCAACGAGAACGCCCGCCTGCAGAACCTGTGGGACGGCATCGAGACCTACGCCGGCCTGCTGGCGGACCTGAGCTGGTAGGCTAAGCTCGCCGGAACGAAGCCCGGGCCCGCACGCTGGACGCAAGCATGAAGCAGCTGCCGAACATCCTGACCTCCCTGCGCCTGGTCCTGGCGCTCTTCATGTTCGTGGCCCTGGCCGCGGCGTCCGGCTCGGTGCCCGGCCTCGCCGACCGGCTGGAGCCGCCGCAGCAGTTCGCCCTGGAGCGCTGGGCGGTCTACGCCTTCGTCATCGCCGCGGTGACCGACTTCTTCGACGGCTGGCTGGCGCGCAAGTTGAACGCCACCAGCGTCTGGGGCGCGATCCTCGATCCGATCGGCGACAAGGTGCTGGTCTGCGGCGCGGTGCTGGGCCTTTTGGCGCTGGGGCCCCAGCCGATGGTGGTGCTGCCGGCCGGCCTGATCCTGTTCCGCGAGTTCACGGTCAGCGCGCTGCGCGAAGTGGGCGCCGGCAAGGGCGTCAAGCTGCCAGTCACCCTGCTCGCCAAGTGGAAGACCACCTTGCAGCTCACCGCGCTGGCGCTGGAGCTGCTGGTCGCTGCCTGGGGGGCCTTCAGCCTGCCGGACGGGCCGCACGACGCCGTCGCCCTGTTCGCCCACGGCCTGTTCTGGCTGGCGACCCTCGTCACCCTGATCACCGGCGCCCAGTACTGGGAGCAGACGCGCAAGGCGCTCAGCTAGCCCTTGGGCGGCGCCGTCGGCGCGGGGCCGGTCGGCTTGCCGGCGTGCCACTCGGTCTCGATGACCACGTCGATGTGGTCGCCGACCCCCATGTTGGTGCCGGGCGCCGGGACGCCGTAGCTGATCCCATAGTCCGAACGCCGGATGGTGGTCTTGCCCGAGAAGCCGGCCCGCGCGCCGTCATAGGCGTTGGGCGCATAGCCGCCGTTGAAGGTGGTTTCCAGCACCACCGGCTTGGTCACCCCATGCAGGGTGAAGTCGCCGGTCACATTGGCGGTGTTTGGCCCTGTCGGCTCGACCTTGGTCGAGTGGAAGGTGATGGTCGGGTACTTGCCCGCGTCCAGCCATTCCTTGCCGGTCAGTGTGTCGTGGAAGCCGGGCGGCGGGTTCGGAAGGGTCAGCGACTTGGGATCGATGGTGACGTCGACCTTCATGGCCTCCGGGTGCGCCGGGTCGAACTGCAGGTCGCCGCCGAGCTTGCCGAAGCCGCCGGTGAACTTGGAGAAGCCCAGGTGGCTCAGCCGGAAGACCACCGTCGAGTGGGCGGTGTCGAGGGCGTAGGCCCCGGCCGGAGCGTCGGTCTTGCCGGGCGGGACCACCGGCTCGCCGGTCGGCGCGGCGGCGGCGGTGGTCGTGTTGCCGGCGGTGTTGGTCGCATTGCCGGCAGGGCCGGTCTTCGAGCACGCCGCGAGCGCCAGCAGGGCCGCGGCGGCGGTGAGCGCCGGGTTCATCTTGGTGGCCATGATCAGTCTTCCCCTCGTTGCGCCAACTTTAGCGCTTCGGCGTGTTGAACGCCCACTCGACGCCGAACGGGTCGCGGACGCTGCCCCAGCGGGCCCCCCAGAACATGTCGGCGATGGGGTTGACCACCTGCGCCCACGCCTTGATCGCGCGCTCGGCCCAGGCGTCGGCGTCGTCGACCTCCAGCGTCAGCATGAAGCCGGCCGGCGGCGTCCAGGGCGCCCCGTGTTCCGGGAAGGGGTCGCTCAGCATCACCGAGCCGCCGTTGATGTAAAGGTGGATGTGCATGAACTTGCTGCCGTCCGGCGTGGCCATGCGCGCCACCTCTTCCGCGCCGAAGGCCTCTTGGTAGAAAGCCGACGCCTTGGCGGCGCCTTGGACGGTGAGATAGGGCGAAACTCCGCCCTTCACGGCCGGCTGCGCAGCCGGCGCATCCTGAGTCTGGGTGGTCATGTGGCTTCCTCCAGGTTCAAGCCTAGGACGAACGAGGATCGGCTTCGCCGACTCCCGTCGCGCCGGAATTGCTTATCCCGTGGCGCTGTCGGCCATCAGCCGGTCGAGATGCTGGCGGATATGGGCCGCCTCCGCCACCGTGTTGGCGAGCGCGATGGCGCGGTCGAAGGCGGTGCGCGCCTCGGCGGTGCGGCCCAGCTGCAGCAGCAGGGCGCCGCGCGTGCCGTGGAAATGGAAATAGCCGCCCAAAGGCGCCTCCAGGGGCGCGATCAGGTCGAGCGCCGCCTGGGGTCCTGAAACCTTGCTGACCGCCACCGCGCGGTTGAGGGTGATCACCGGCGACGGCTGCATCTGCTCCAGCGCCCGGTAGAGCGCCTCGATCTGCACCCAGTCGGTGTCGGCGGCGCGGCGCGCGCGGGCGTGCAGGGCGGCGACCGCCGACTGCACCTGATAGGGGCCCGGCTGGTTGTGCCGCATGGCCTTGTCGATCAGCGCCAGGCCCTCGTTGATCAGCTCGCGGTTCCACAGCGAGCGGTCCTGGTCTTCCAGCAGGATCACCGCGTCGTCGGCGTCGAACCGCGCGGCGGCCCTGGAATGCTGCAGCATCAGCAGGGCGGTCAGGCCCATGACCTCCGGCTCGGAGGGGAACAGCCGCTGCAGCAGCCGCGCCAGCCGGATCGCCTCGTCGCACAGCGGGATGCGGGCGGCGGCGTCCTTGGCGGCGGTGGAATAGCCCTCGTTGAACACCAGGTAGATCATCGCCATCACCGCGAGCAGGCGGGCGTCGCGCTCCTCCGGCGTGGGCGTCTCGAAGGGCGTGTCGCCGGCCCCCACCTGGCGCTTGGCCCGCGTGATCCGCTGTTCCATGGCCGCCTCGGAGACCAGGAAGGCGCGGGCGATCTGCTTGACCGACAGGCCCGACACCACCCGCAGCGCCAGCGCGATCTGCTGGGTGGCCGGCAGGCCCGGATGGCAGCAGATGAACAGCAGCCGCAGGATGTCGTCGCGGTAGTTGGCGGTGTCCAGCCGCTCGGCCATCGGGGTCTCGACATCGTCGAGGTCCGACAGCAGGTCTTCCGACGGCAGCTCGTCCTGGCGGCTCAGCTTGCGCTTGCTGTCGAGGGCGGCGTTGCGGCCGACCATGATCAGCCAGGCGGCCGGATCGCGCGGCGGCCCGTTCTGCGGCCAGGCCTTCAGCGCCCTAAGGCAGGCGTCCTGGTAGGCCTCCTCGGCGGTCTCCAGGTCGCGGAAGTAGCGCAGCAGCGCGCCGATCGCCTGGGGGCGGGCCGAGGTCAGGGCGCCGTCGATCCAGGCGAGGTCGGTCATCAGGCCGGTTCCGTCGCAGCCAGGTCCTGGTCCGCCGCGTCCTGCGGGAAATTGCCGGGCAGGAACAGGCGGATGGGGCGGATCTCGTAGGAGCCGCCGGGATTGGCCTGGCCGAGGTCCTTGGCGATGGCGAGCGCCTCGTCGAGGTTCTCCACGTCGACCACATAGAAGCCGAGCAGTTGTTCCTTGGTCTCGGCGAACGGGCCGTCGATGACCACCGGCGGGTCGGATTTGCGCAGGGTGGCGGCGGCGGTGGTGGGCATCAGCCGCAGCGCCGGGCCGAGCTTGCCGGCGTCGTGCAACTTGCCGTGCACCTTGTTCAGGCGGTCCATGACCGCGTCGTCCTCGGCCTGGCTCCAGGAGAAGACCACGTCCTCGGCGTTGTAGCAGAGCAGGGCGTAGAGCATGGGGACCTCGTGTTGTGACGACGAATGAGTCCCCGCCGGACCGACAAAGGCCAAGCGAAATATTCGTCACGATCCGGCGAGCGCGGCGCCGTGAGCCGGTCCCTAACCCGCCGTCTTGGGCGCGTTGCGCTGCTGCTCGTCGCGCCAGCCCTGCTCCTGGGCCATGACCTCATCGGAGACCAGGCCCTCGAATTCCTCCGGCTCGTGGTAGGAGCGGAGCTCGATCTCGCCGTCGTCGAACGGCACGCGGCGCGCCCAGCCGAGCGCCTCGTCCATGTCCTTGCACTGGATCACCCAGAAGCCGGCGATCAGCTCCTTGGTCTCGGCGAACGGACCGTCCGTGACCATGGTCTTGCCGCGGCCGTTGAAGCGGATGCGCTTGCCGGCCGAGCTGGGCTTCAGGCCCGCGCCGTCCAGCATCACGCCGGCGGCGATCATCTCGTTGTTGAAGGCCGCCATGTCGGCGAACATCTTCTCGGCGTCGGGCGGGAACGCCCCGGCCTCGGAGGTCGGCGTGGCCTTCACGATCATCAGGTAGCGCATCTGGCGTCTCCGCTGTTCATCAGCCGCAGGACGAACGACACGCGGCGCGCCCGACATCGGCGCGCGGTGTTTTCGTCAGCACTCCGCCAGGTTGACCGCCAGGCCGCCCAGCGAGGTCTCCTTGTAGATGGCGCTCATGTCCTCGCCGGTGCGCTTCATGGTGGCGATCACCTTGTCGAGGCTGACGGTGTGCTCGCCGTTGCCCAGCATGGCCAGCCGCATGGCGTCGATGGCCTTCACCGCGCCCATGGCGTTGCGCTCGATGCAGGGGATCTGCACCAGGCCGCCGATCGGGTCGCAGGTCAGGCCGAGGTTGTGCTCCATGGCGATCTCGGCGGCGTTCTCGATCTGGGCGTTGGAGGCGCCGAGCGCGGCCGCCAGGCCCGCCGCGGCCATCGAGCAGGCGACGCCCACCTCGCCCTGGCAGCCCACTTCGGCGCCGGAGATCGAGGCCCTGGTCTTGTAGAGCGAGCCGATGGCGGCGGCGGTGAGCAGGAAGGTCCGCCGGCCCTCCGGCGTGCCCTGGTGGAAGCGGTCGTAGAAGCGCAGCACCGCGGGCAGCAGGCCGGCTGCGCCGTTGGTCGGCGCAGTGACGACCTTGCCGCCGGCCGCGTTCTCCTCGTTCACCGCCAGCGCCCACAGATTCACCCAGTCGAGGGCCGCCAGCGGGTCGGCGATCCGCTTGTCGGTGTCGCACATCAGGTGGGTCAGCACCTGGCGGGCGCGGCGCTGCACCTTCAGGCCGCCGGGCAGGATCCCATCCGTCCGCACGCCGCGCTCGATGCAGGCGAACATGGCGCTGATGATCTCGTCGAGCCCGGCCAGCACCTCGGCCTCCGGCCGCGTGGCGGTCTCGTTGGCCAGCACCAGCTCGGCGATGGTCAGGCCCGCCGCGGCGGCCATCTCCAGCAGGCTGGCGCCGGAGTCGAACGGGTAAGGCAGCGGCGGGCCGGTCGCGGCCGGGGCGTTCTGGCCCATCTCGTCCTCGTCGCGGACGAAGCCGCCGCCGATGGAGAAGTAGGTGCGCTGCGCCAGCGTCTTGCCCTCGGCGTCCAGGGCCTCGAACTTGAGCGCGTTGGGGTGCTGCGGCAGGCGGGTGCGGCCTTCCCAGATCAGGTCGCGGGCCTCGTCGAAGGCGATCTCCCGCTCGCCGCCGAGGTTCAGGCGATGACCCTCGCGCACCTGCGCCACCGCGCGGTCGGCCTCGTCCGGATCGAGCTTACGCGGCTCGAACCCCGCCAGCCCCAGGATCACCGCCCGGTCGGTGGCGTGGCCGCGGCCGGTCAGCGCCAGGGAGGCATAGAGCGTGGTCTCGACCCGCGCGGTCCTGGCGAGCAGCCCGCCGGCGCGCAGCCGCTGCAGGAACCGGCCGGCCGCCGTCATCGGCCCCATGGTGTGGGAGCTGGAGGGCCCGATCCCGAGCTTGAACAGGTCGAAGACGCTGACGGTCATACTTGCAGGCGCCCGGCTTCAGCTCATCGGTTCGGCGGGCGGCGGCGGGTCGCCCGGCAGGGGTGTGAATTCCTTGTCGTCGCCGTCAGGCAGCTTCATGCGGCCGGCGCGCCAGTCGGCCTTGGCCTGCTCGATGCGCTCCTTCGAGGAGGCGACGAAGTTCCACTCGATGAACCGCTCGCCCACCGGCTCGCCGCCCAGCAGCATGACGATGGCGTCGGTCACCGCGGTGACCTGCACCGGCTGGCCGGGCAGGAAGACGGCCATCTGGCCCTGATGGATCTGCTGGCCGTCGATCTCGACGATGCCCTGCGCCACATAGGCCGCGCGCTCAGGGTACTCGGCCGGCAGTTGCGCCGTGGCGCCCGCGTCCAGCCGCCAGTGGACGTAGAACATCGGCGAGGAGACCGTCACCGGCGACTTGGCGCCGAACGCCTCGCCGGCGATCAGCCGGGCCCACATGCCGCCGCCTTCGTAGGTCGGCAGGTCCGCCGCGGCGTGGTGGAAGAAGCCGGGATCGGTCTCCTCCGCCTCGATGGGCAGGGCGACCCAGGCCTGGATGCCGCGCATCGTGCCGCCGTGGGCGCGCAGGTCCTCGAACCGCTCCGAATGGGTGATGCCCTTGCCGGCGGTCATCCAGTTGACCTCGCCCGCGCGGATCTCCTGCAGCGAGCCGAGGCTGTCGCGGTGGGTGATCTCGCCCTCGAACAGATAGGTGACGGTCGAGAGCCCGATGTGCGGGTGCGGGCGGACGTCGACGTCGCGCGGGAAGCCGGCCTGGAAGTCGGCCGGGCCCATGTGGTCGAAGAAGATGAAGGGGCCGACCATCTTGCCGCCGTGGTGCGGCAGCACGCGGCCCACCTCGAACCCGCCGAGGTCCTTCCGGCGCTGGTCGATGACGAACTCGATCATTTGGGAACTCCGCGCGATGCGAGCGAAGGGCGCTCAGCCTTGCGCGCTAATATAGGGGCTGATCAGACCGAGGGGAGCCGCGGTGGTGTTCTTCACCGAGCGGATGACGATGCGGCTCTCGATGTTGGAGACCAGGCCCAGCGACAGGATCTTCTCGCGCAGGAAGTCGTCGAAGGCGTGCATGTCGCGGGTGACCACGCGCAGCTCGTAGTCGGCCGAGCCGGTGACCGTGGCGCACTGCACCACCTCCGGCAGCTTGGTGATGGCGGTCTCGAAGGAGTCGAGGTTCTCCTTGGTCGGCAGCGACAGCTTGACGGTGCAATAGACCTCGAAGCCCAGGCCCAGCAGGTCGCGGTCGAGGATGGTCACGCGGCGCTGGATGACGCCGGCGTCCTCCAGCCGCTTGATGCGCCGCCAACAGGGGCTGGACGACAATCCGACCCGATCGGCGATCTCGGCCACCGAAAGGGCCGCATCGTGCTGGATCAGGTCCAGGATCTTGGCATCAACCGCGTCCAAGGTCTCCGACAAGTTTTCCTCCCCCATCAGGGCATTGCGTGCGCTGTTCGTGCCGGGAACCGCGATGCGCCGGCACGCTTTTGGTAAGCAATTGCCGTGATCTTATATGATCATTCCAACGTACGCGCGAGGCCTCAAAGGAAAGAAAATTGCGATGCGGCACACAGAAGTGACGCTCGACGACAAATTTCTCCTCACGGAGGGCCGCGTCTTCATCACCGGCGTCCAGGCGCTGCTGCGGGTGCTGATGGACCAGCACCGGCTGGACAAGGCCGCCGGCCTGAACACCGCCGGCTTCGTCTCCGGCTACCGCGGCTCGCCGCTGGGCGGCCTCGACCAGCAGGCGCACCGCGCCGACAAGTTCCTGACGGCGGCCAACGTGGTCTTCAAGGAGGGCCTCAACGAGGACCTCGCCGCCACCGCCGTGTGGGGCAGCCAGCAGGCCAACCTGTTCCCCGGAGCGCTCTACGACGGCGTGTTCGGCATGTGGTACGGCAAGGCGCCCGGCGTCGACCGCACGGGCGACGCCTTCAAGCACGCCAACTTCGCCGGCGTCTGGCCCAAGGGCGGGGTGCTGGCGGTGGCCGGCGACGACCACTTCTGCAAGTCCTCCACCCTGCCGTCGCAGTCGGAGTTCGCCTTCCAGGACGCCGAGATCCCGGTGCTGTCGCCGGCCGACATCCAGGAGGTGCTGGACTACGGCCTGCTGGGCTACGCCATGAGCCGGTTCTCCGGCCTGTGGGTCGGGCTGATCGCGCTGGCCGACACCATGGATTCCGGCGCCACCATCGACGTCTCCCTGGATCGCCACAAGATCGTCATCCCGGACAACTTCCGCATGCCGCCGGGCGGGCCGGGCATCCGTCTGAAGGACCAGCCGCTCGACAAGGAGCGCCGGCTGCGCACCCTGAAGCTGCCCGCCGCGCTGGCCTTCGCCCGCGCCAACCGCATCGACCGCGTGGTGCTGCCCTCGGCCCGTCCGCGGCTCGGCATCGTCTGCCAGGGCCAGGCCTACAAGGACGTCATCGAGGCCTTCGCCGCCATGGGCATCAGCCTGGCCGAGGCCGCCGACCTGGGCGTCGCCATCTACAAGGTCGGCATGCCCTGGCCGCTGGAGCCCACCGGCATCCGCAGTTTCGCCGCCGGCCTCGAGACCCTGATGGTCATCGAGCACAAGCGGCCGCTGGTGGAGACCCAGGCCCGCGCCGCCCTCTACGACCTGCCGGCCCACGCCCGGCCCAGGATCATCGGCAAGACCGACGAGCAGGGCCATCCGCTGCTCTCCGAGCTGGGCTCCCTGTCTGTGGCCGAGATCGCGCTGGCCATCGCCGACCGCCTGCCGCCGGGCCCGCACATGGAGCGGGTGCACGACTATCTCAGCCGCGTTTCGGCCGCCTCCATGGCCGCGGTGACCCTGTCGTCGGACCAGCAGAGGAAGCCGTTCTTCTGCTCCGGCTGCCCGCACAATTCCTCGACCCGCCTGCCGGAAGGCAGCCGCGCGCTGGCCGGCATCGGCTGCCACTACATGGCGAGCTTCAACGACCCCTCGACGGACCTCACCAGCCACATGGGCGGCGAGGGCCTGACCTGGATGGGCGCCTCGCCGTTCACCGAGGAGAAGCACGTCTTCGTCAACCTCGGCGACGGCACCTACAACCACTCCGGCTCGCTGGCCATCCGCGCCTCCGTCGCGGCCAAGAGCAACATCACCTACAAGCTGCTGTTCAACGACGCCGTCGCCATGACCGGCGGCCAGGCGGCCGAGAGCGGCTTCACGCCCGCCCAGATCACCCGCCAGCTGGCCTCCGAGGGCGTCACCAAGACGGTCATCGTGGCCGCCGAGCCGGAGCGCTACGACGGCGCCACCGACCTGGCGCCCGGCGTCGAGGTGAAGCCCCGCGCCGAGCTGATGAAGGTGCAGCGCGAACTGCGCGAGACCGAGGGCGTCACCGTCCTGCTCTACGACCAGGTCTGCGCCACCGAGAAGCGCCGTCGGCGCAAGCGCGGCAAGATGGCCGCCGCCCCGCGCCGGGTGATGATCAACCCGCTGATCTGCGAAGGCTGCGGCGACTGCTCCAAGACCTCGCACTGCGTCTCGGTGGAGCCGCTGAACACCGAGTTCGGCCGCAAGCGGAAGATCAACCAGTCCACCTGCAACCAGGACTACACCTGCCTGGACGGCTTCTGCCCGTCGTTCATCACCCTGGAGGGCGGCGAGAACGCGCACCGCGAGGCCATGCCGGCGCTCACCGCCGAGGCCACGCCCCTGCCCACCTTCGAGACCCTCACCGGGGTGCAGAACATCGTCTTCACCGGCGTCGGCGGCACCGGGGTGACCACCGTCGCCTCGATCCTCGCCATGGCGGCCCACGTCGACGGCCGCTCGGCCTCGGTGGTCGACATGACCGGCCTGGCGCAGAAGGGCGGCGCGGTGTTCAGCCACGTGCGCATCGGCGAGACCGAAGAGACCACGGTCGGCGGCCGCATCCCGGCCGCCAGCGCCAACGTGCTGATCGCCTGCGATATCCTGGTGGCGGCCGGCCCCGACGCGCTGGCGCTCTACGCCAAGGACCGCACCGTGGCGCTGGGCAACTCCGACTTCGCCCCCACCGCCGACTTCGTCACCGAGCGCGACGTGCGCTTCGACGCCGAGGCCCAGGCCCGCCGCATCCGCGCGGCGACCAAGGCCTACGACCAGCTGCCGGCCCAGAACCTGGCGGTGAACAACCTCGGCGACGCCATCTACGCCAACATGATCATGCTGGGCTTCGCCTGGCAGAAGGGCGTGGTGCCGGTCTCCAGCCGCGCCCTCTACCGCGCCATCCGGCTGAACGGCGTCGATGCCGAGGCCAACCTCCAGGCCTTCGAGCTGGGCCGCAAAGCGGCCCACGATCCGGGCGCCCGCGGCAAGCGCGAGGACGACGTGCCGACCCCGGAGACCATGCCGCTGGACGAGCTGATCGCCCACCGTGCGAAGGAGCTCACGGCCTACCAGAACGCCGCCTACGCCAAGCGCTACACCGACCAGGTGGCGCAGGTCCGCGCGGCCGAGGCGCCGCTGGCCACCGAGACCCTGACCCGCGCGGTGGCGGTGAATCTCTACAAGCTGCTGGCCTACAAGGACGAGTACGAGGTGGCGCGGCTCTATTCCGACGGCCGCTTCGCCGCCTACCGCAAGGAAACCTTCAAGGGCGGCAAGGCCAAGGTCTGGCTGGCCCCGCCGCTGCTGTCGCCCAAGGACGCCGAGGGCCGGCCGAAGAAGATCGCCTTCAGCGGCTGGATGCTGGAGGCCGGCTTCCCGATGCTGGCCAGGCTCCGGGGCCTGCGCGGCACGCCGCTCGACCTGTTCGGCTACACCGCCGAGCGGAAGATGGAGCGCGGGCTGATCGCCGACTACGAGGCGAGCGTCGCCAAGCTCGTCGCCGGCCTGACGCCCGAGCGCCTGGCCACCGCCGTCAAGATCGCCGCCATCCCACAGCAGATCCGCGGCTACGGCCACATCAAGGACGCCTCCGTCGGCCCCGCGAAATTCGAAGAGAAGCGCCTCTGGAAGGACTGGGAGGCTGTCGCGGCCAAGGCGCCCGCCTTCGCCTGATCCGGCGGCCCCGAGCCGGTTGACCGTCTGGCTTACATCTGTAGTCTAACTTACATCAGTAAGTTGGCGAGGATGAGCGATGGCGCGGGATTTTGGCGGCGCCGGTCCGCCGAAGTGGCGAAGGGGCCAGCGCCTGGCCGTGGCCCGCATCCGCGGCGGCCAGCTCTTCCTGCTGCTGGCCCTGCTGCTGATCGCCAGCCTGCCGCTGGCCATGCCCGCCTCGCTGGAGCAGACGGTCATCCTTGGCCACGGCAAGCCGGCGCCGACGCGGCCCTGCCAGCCGATCACCGAGGCCGCTTTCAACCGCGGCTGGACCAACGACCCGCTGATCTTCACCTTCTCCGGCGTCACCTTCGCGCGCCGCCGCGCCGACGCCGACTGCAGCTCGGGCAAGCACGGCCTGTTCGGCGTGATGGGCGCGATCTATCCCACCTGCCGGTTCGATGCGCCGTACCAGCTGGCGGTGATCGACCATGGCCGGACGAGCTACTTCGCCGTGCCGCCGGGCGACACCGCCGTGGTCGAAGCCGCGCCGCAGGAGACCCGCTGCAAGGTCACCGGCCGCTACGACATCTACGCCTTGACCGGCTAGGGGGCCGCCGTGGCGCGAGACTATGGCGGGGCCGAACCCCCCAGCTGGCGCCGCGGCCGGCGGCTGGCCTTCCTGTGGACCTGGGGCAGCCGGGTCGTGCTGGTCATCGGCTTGCTGGTGTTCGCCAGCCTGCCGACCATGCTGGCGCTCTCGATGGGCGGGCCCCCGGAGCCTGCGCCGAAGCCGCCGGTCGGCCCGCCCTGCCGGCCGATCACCCAGGCGCAGTTCTACCGCGGCTACCGGGAAGGGCCGAAGACCTTTGTCTTTCTGCGCGCCACCTTCACCCGCCGGCGCGGCAACGCCGAGTGCCGTGGCCATAGCGACGGCCTCGCCAAGCACTATCCGGTCTGCGAGTTCAACGCGCCGATCGAGCTGGCGGTCACCGCGGCCGGTAAGCACTACTGGTACGATGTGGGACCCGGATACAGTGCGGTGGTGGAGGCGCCGCCCGGCGGCCCGCGCTGCACCATCACCGGACGTTTCCGGCTCTAGCCGAGCGCCGCACCCTGGCTACTTCAGCGCCTTCAGCACCCCGTCCAGCATCGCGCTGCGCGCCGCCGACAGCTCCTTGCCGGTGGCGGCCGGCCAGGCGGCGTTCTGGACCACGATCACCCGGGCCTTCGGGAAGGTTGAGATCGACTGGCCGAAGATGCCGACCGCCTCGTAGCGGTCGGGCGAACGGATCCACCAGAAATAGCCGTAGCCGCCGCCGGGCTCGGTCGCGCCGTTGTCGATCTGCTTGGCGGTGGCCTCGGTGGTCCAGCCCACCGGCACGATCTGTCTGCCGCCGGCCTTGCCGCCGTCCAGGATGAACTGGCCGACGCGGGCGTAGTCGCGCAGCGTCATGGAGATGCAGCAGCCGCCCCGCTCGTAGCCGCCGAGGTCGGTCATCCAGACCGCGTCGCGCTCCATGCCATAGGGCTTCCAGATCTTCTCCGAGGCGTATTGCGCCAGCGGCTTGCCGACCGCCTTGGAAACCAGGATGCCCACCAGGTCGGTCTCGCCGGTGTTGTAGTTGAACTTGGAGCCCGGCGGATTGGCGCGCGGCAGCTTGCGCAGGTAGCTGACCATCGGATCGACGCCGGGCTCGGTCACCGTCGCGCCGGCCACCGCCACGTCGGACTTGAGATCGGTGTAGTCCTCGTTCCACTTCACGCCCGAGCTCATCATCAGCATCTGGCGGACGCTGACGCCCTCGTAGGCCGAGCCCTTCAGCTCGGGGATGTAGTCGGTGACCGGCGCGCTGAGGCTCTTGATCTTGCCGTCCTGGATGGCGGCGCCGACCAGGGTCGAGGTCACCGACTTGGCCACCGAGAAGGAGGTCCAGCGGTCCGCCGGCTTGCGGCCCAGGCCGTAGCGCTCCAGCACCACCTTGCCGTCCTTCAGCACCAGCAGGCCGGAGACCCGGTAGGCCGTCATGTAGTCGGCGACGGTCCAGGTCTTGCCGTCGTATTGGAAGGTCGGGTCGATCTGGTGCGCCGCCCTGGGCAGCGGGTGGACCTTGCTCCCGCGCTTGATGGTGTGGGTCTGGTAGATCGCCTCGATGGTCCGGTAGCCCTTCGCCTGGGTCTCGCCCTTCCAGACCAGGATGCTCGGCGTCGGCGGATGGATCGGCGTCTGGGCCAGCGCCGGGCTGGCGAGCGCCAGGACGACGACGGCGGCGGCGATGCGCGGCATGGTTTTCCCTCGGACTTCCGGCGAGGCTTAGCAGGCCGCACGCGCCATTGCACCGCTGAGGTTCCTTTCCGGCGGCAACCGCGTTAGCCAGGGTCCGATGGCCGAATTCGACTTCGACGCGGTGGTGGTGGGCGCGGGCGCCGTGGGGCTGGCGACCGGCTATGCGCTCAGCCAGCGCGGCCTGACGGTGGCCGTGCTGGAGCAGGAGAAGGCCATCGGCCAGGGGGTCTCCTCGCGCAATTCCGAGGTGGTGCACGGCGGGCTCTACTATCCGACCGGCTCCCTGAAGGCGCGGCTCTGCGTCCAGGGCCGCCGGCGGCTCTACGCCTTCCTCGATGCGCATCACGTCACCTATGACCGCTGCGGCAAGCTGGTGGTGGCGACGGCGCCGGACGAGGTCGAACGGCTCGATGCGATCCTCGAACAGGCCCGCACCAACGACGTCGAGGGCATGGCGCGGCTCTCCAAGGCGCAGGCCCTGGCGCTGGAGCCCGAACTGAAATGCGAGGCGGCGTTGATCTCGCCGCAGAGCGGCGTCTTCGACAGCCATGGCTACATGCTGGCGCTGCAGGGCGAGATCGAGGCGGCCGGCGGCGCGGTGGTGGTCTCGACGCCGTTTGAAGGCGCCGTCCCGCTGGACGGCGGCGGGTTCGAGGTCCGCGCCGGCGGCGCGGAGCCGGCGACGCTGACGGTCCGCTACCTGGTCACGGCGCCGGGCCTCTCGGCGCAGAAGGTCGCCGCCGAGATCGAGGGCTTCCCGAAAGGCGAGATTCCGCCGCTGCACTACGGCAAGGGCCGCTATTTCCGGCTGCAGGGGAAGGCGCCCTTCGCCCACCTGATCTATCCGCCGCCGATCCACGGGGCGCTGGGCACCCACTACCGCCGCGACCTGGGCGGCCAGGCGGTGTTCGGGCCGGACCTGATCTTCGTGGACCAGATCGACTACAGCGTCGATCCGGCGGCGGCCGATGACTTCGCCCGCTATATCCGCAAGTTCTGGCCGGGCCTGCCCGATGGCGCGCTCAGCCCCGACTACGCCGGCATCCGCCCCAAGCTGCACGGGCCGGACGAGCCGCAGCCGGACTTCCGCATCGACGGCCCCGAGCGCCACGGCCTGGCAGGCCTGGTGGCCCTGTTCGGTATCGAAAGCCCGGGCCTCACCTCGTCGCTGGCCATCGGCGAAGAGGTGGCGGGCAAGCTCGGCCTCTAGCTCGGCCTTGCCTCACAGGCCCCGGCTGCGCCAGATGGCGGCGAGCCGTCCGGGGGAATCTCATGTCGTTGCGCGCGTTCGTCGTCCTGGCCGTGGCGGTGGCCCTTTCCGCCCCGCTCGGCGCCCACGCCCAGACCGCGGCGGCCGGCGGCTACGACCCGCTGAAGACCTTCGCGCCGCTCACCCTGCCACAGCCGGCCGGCCTGATCCGCGGTCCGGCCGGGGCGCCCGGCCCCGCCTACTGGCAGAACCGCGCCGACTACCGCATCGACGCCCGCCTCGATCCGGCGGCCAAGCGGCTCTTCGCCGACGAGACGATCACCTACACCAACAACAGCCCCGACAGCCTCGACCTGCTCTGGGTGCAGCTCGACCAGAACATCTACCGCCCCGACAGCCGGGCCGGCGCCATGGGCGGCGGCAGCCGCCAGCGGGCCTCCACCGAGGGCTTCGTCATCGAGGCGGTGGAGGTGGAGGCCGGCGGCAAGCGCCTGGCCCTCGAGCCGCTGATCAGCGACACCCGCCTGCGCGTCCTGCTGCCGCAGCCGCTGGCGCACGGCGGCCAGCTGAAGCTGCACATCCGCTACCACTTCACCATCCCGGGCCTGTTCGGCGGCCGCATGGCCTGGGGCCCCAGCACCGGCGGCGACATCTACGACCTCGCCCAGTGGTATCCGCGCATGCAGGTCTACGACGACCTGCGCGGCTGGGACACGCTCCCCTACCTGGCCAACGAATTCTACCTGGAATACGGCGACTTCGACTACGCGGTGACCGTGCCGGCCGACATGATCGTCGCCGGCTCCGGCGACCTCGCCAACCCGCAGGAGGTCCTGACCCCGGCCCAGCTCGCGCGGCTCGCCCAGGCGCGGACCAGCGACCGCACGGTGATGATCCGCACGCCGCAGGAAGTCCCGCCGGCCGCCCAGCCGCTGGCGACCGCCACCAGGACCTGGCGCTTCCACATGGACCACACCCGCGACGTGGCCTTCTCCGCCTCGCGGGCCTTCGTCTGGGACGCCGCGCGGATCAACCTGCCCGGCGGCAGGAGCGCGCTCGCCCAGTCGGTCTATCCGCCGGAGAGCGTCGGCGACGCCGCCTGGGGCCGCTCCACCGAATATCTGAAGGACGCCGTCGAGCACTTCTCGGCCCGCTGGTTCGCCTATCCCTGGCCGAACGCCGTCAATGTCGCCGGCCCCGCCTCGGGCATGGAATATCCGGGCCTGCTGTTCGACGGCATCGGCGACAAGGGCAAGGTGCTGTTCTGGATCACCGCCCACGAGATCGGCCACAGCTGGTTCCCGATGATCGTCGGCTCCGACGAGCGGCGCGACGCCTGGATCGACGAGGGCTTCAACACCTTCATCGACGTCTATGAGTCCGACGACTTCGCCAAGGGCCTTTACGGGCCGAAGCGGGATTCGGAATATGCGCCGGGGGCAGGCACGCCCGGCGACCAGATCGCGGCCCTGCTGGCCGACCCGGCCGCCCCGCCGATCGTGTCGCGGGCCGACACCGTGCGCGAGAAATACCGCCACCCGGTGACCTATTTCAAAACCGCCTACGGCCTGGTCCTGCTGCGCGAGGACATCCTGGGTCCCGAGCGCTTCGACCACGCCTTCCGCAAGTTCATCGCGGACTGGGCCTTCCGGCACCCGAAGCCCTCGGACTTCTTCCGCGCCATGGAGAGCGAAGGCGGCGAGGACCTCGCCTGGTTCTGGCGCGGCTACTTCCTCAACACCTGGACCAACGACATGGCGGTGACCGCCGTGAAGTACACCGACGGCGATCCCACGCACGGCGCGGAGGTGACCGTCGCCAACCTCGGCCAGCTGGTGCTGCCCGCCACCCTGCGGGTCACCTTCACGAGCGGCAAGGCCCTCGACATCCGCGTGCCGGTGGAGACCTGGATGCAGACCGGCAGCCACGTGTTCGCCATCCCGCCAGGCGGCCCGGTGGCCGAGGCGGTCGTCGATCCCGACCATCGCCTGCCGGACCGCGACCGCGCCAACAACAGCCTCAAGCCCCAGGGCGCCCCGCCATGAAGAACCGCCTGCGCGAGACCATCGCCGAGTTCGAGGCGGTGATCGGCGAGATGGGCGCGAAGTACGGCCGCGCCGCGCAGCCCGCCTGAAGCCTACTTCGGCAGGCTCTCCAGCCAGGTCAGGATCTCGGTCTCCAGGCGGATGCGCCGGTCGCTCCAGCCGTGGTCGGTGGCGACGTGCACGGCGGTGACCCGTCCGCCGCGCTTGCGCACGTCGGCGGCCAGCGCCTCGGCCGGCGGACCCAAGCCATCATTCGAGGTCAGCACCAGCAGCGGATGCTTGGCGAGGCCCGGGGCGGCGGCGGCGAAGCTGAGGTCGGGCCCCAGGGTCGCCACGTCATCGGCCATCTGTTGCAATCCCACCGACAGGCTTTCGTGGTTTTCCTCGGCGAGGTTCAGCCGCGCCGCCGGCGGCGCCTTGGCGGCCGAGGTCATGTCCGCCGCCGAAATCAGGGCCGCGCCGCGCAGATCGGGGTCACGACCGGCGATGACCGCCGTCACCCACCCGCCCATGCTGTGGCCCATGATCACCAGCCGGTGCGGGTCGAGGCGGAGCTTCGCGGCCACCGCCGGGCTGCGCACATAGGCCAGCGCCGCCTTGGCGTCGTCCACATTGCCCTTGAAGCTGAAGGTCCCCGGGCTGCCCCAGGAGCCGCGGTAATTCAGGGTCACCACCGTCCAGCCGGCGCGGCGGATGGCCTGGGCGAGGTCGAGATTCTTCTCGTTGCCCGGCAGGCCGTGGAACAGCACCACGGCCGGGTGCGGTCCGGCGCCGGCCGCCACATAGGCGACGCCGTTGATCTCCACGCCGCCCGAGGGGATGTGCAGCACCTCCATCGTCGCCGGGTTCGCCTTGTCCGGCGCCGGGTCCGTGTAGATCGCGGCCGGCGGCAGGGCGAGGGCCTTGGCCTGCGCGGTCGCACTCGCCAGGGAGAACGCGGCGCAGGCCGCCAGCAGCAAGGTCTTCATCGTCGCCCTCTCGAATCCGAGGTCCAGCCTAACCGCTATTTGGGCGCGATCCGCAACAGCTGGCCGTTGGTCTCGTCGGTGAGCAGCCACAGCGCCCCGTCCGGCCCGACGATCACGTCGCGGACGCGCAGGCCCAGCTCCTGCAGCAGCCATTCCTCGCCCACCACCTGCTCGCCCTTCAGCGTCAGCCGCGCCAGGTGGCTGGAGGCCAGCCCGCCCACGAACAGGCTGCCCTTCCAGGCCGGGAACAGGCCGGCGTCGTAGAAGGCCATGCCGGAGGGCGCGATCACCGGGTCCCAGTAGTAGAGCGGCTGCTCCATGCCGGCCTGCTGGGTGACGCCCCGACCCACCGGCGCGCCGGAATAGTCCTCGCCGTAGCTGACTGCCGGCCAGCCGTAGTTTTTCCCCGGCCGCGGGATGTTCACCTCGTCGCCGCCGCGCGGCCCGTGCTCCACGGTCCACAGCTGGTGGGTCCAGGGATTGATCGCCGCGCTCTCCGGATTGCGATGGCCGTAGGACCAGATCTCGGGCCGCGCGCCGGGCCGGCCCACGAACGGATTGTCCCTGGGCGCGGAGCCGTCCGGGTTGATGCGGACGATCTTGCCGAGGTCGTTGTCGAGGGTCTGGGCGCGGCGCTGGCCGGCCGGCGTGAAGCGGTCGCCGACCGTCACGAACAAGGTCCCGTCCGGGGCGAACACCAGCCGTCCGCCGATGTTGGCCTGGGCCTCCATGGCCGGCTCGGCGCGGAAGATCACCTGCACGGCCTGCAGCGCGGGCTTGCCGCCGGCCTCGGTGAGCTTACCGCGGGCGACGCTGAGGCCGGAACCGCCGCCGCGCGGCTCCATGTAGGCGAGATAGACCAGGCCGTTGCTGGCGAAGTGCGGGTCGAGCGCCACGCCGAAGAGGCCGGCCTGCTCGCCGGTGACCACTTTCGGCACACTCGCCGCCGGCGGCGAGATCGCCCCGCTGCGGGCGACGATCCGCAGCCGCCCCACGCGCTCGGTGACCAGCAGCCGCCCGTCGGGCAGGAACACCTCGCCCCACGGATGGTCGAGACCCCTGGCGATGGTCTGCACCTGGAAGGCGGTGCGGGTGGTCAGCGCCGGCGCGCGGGTCTGGCCCGGGAAGGCGGGGCGCTGGCCCTTGGCATTGGGCGGATCGGTCTCGGCTGGGGCGGGATCGCCGCTCACAGCGGCCACGGCCGGCGCGGCCGCCACGGCCTTGCGGTCGCTCTGGCGGGCCCCGCAGGCGGCCAGCAGGGACAACAGCAGGATCGGGGCAAGCACGCGCATCGGGACTCCTCAGATGGGGCCGACCGCCGCCTCCAGCGCCGCGCTCGGCGAGGCGCCTTCCAGGTGGATCAGCGACCAGACCGCGAAGAACAACAGCGGCCAGCGTTCGGTGGCGCCGTCATTTGCGAAGACCGCCGTCACCTGCTCCGCGCTCCTCACACGCCGCACGGCAGCCAATCCGGCGATGCGGGCGCCGATGTGCTTGGCGCGCGGCGCGATCCAGGCCTCCACCGGCACGGTGAAGCCCTGCTTCCTGGCCCACGGCTCGGCGGCCGGGCAGGTCTGCTCCAGCCACTTGCGCAGGATCCATTTGCCGTAGCGGCCGCGCACCTTGAACCGGTCGGGCAGGGGAAAGGCGAAGTTCGCCACCTCCGGGTCGAGGAACGGCGTGCGGCCCTCCAGGCCATGGGCCATCAGGCAGCGGTCGAGCTTCAGCAGCAGGTCGCCCGGCAGCCAGGTCGCGACGTCCGCCCACTGGGCCTGCTGCAGCGGGGTCAGCCCCTTGGGCGGCGCGGCCTCGGCCCGCCAGCGGGCGAGGGTGGCGGCGTCCGCGCCGCGCGGTTCCGCCGGCCGGCCGCCCAGCCAGGCGGGGCGCAGGGCGCGGCGATAGCGGCCGTAGCCGCCGAACAGCTCGTCGCCGCCCTCGCCGG
>JAQGIV010000096.1 GCA_028290945.1 Phenylobacterium sp.
TGGGGCTGCCGGTGGTGCGGACCATCGCCTGGACCGCCAGCATGGTCGGCATCGTCACGGTGATCGTGGCCTTCTTCCAGTGAGAGAATGATTTGCGCGACGGCGGACGCTTAGGCGCGGCGATTGAAGTCCTCACCGAGATCGAGACCCGCCACCGGCCTGTCCGCCTCGCGCTGAAGTCCTGGGGAGAGTCCGCCCGCTACGCCGGGGCGAAGGACCGCGCCTTCGTCTCCGGCCTGGCGCTGGATGCGCTGCGCAAGCGCCGCTCGCTGGCCTGGCGGATGGGCGAGGAGGGCCCCCGCGCCGCGGTGCTGGGCGCGCTCGGCCTGCTCTGGGCCTGGCCGCTGGACCGCATCGCCGAAGCCGCCGCCGACGAGCCGCACGGCCCCGGCCCGCTCACCGACGCCGAGCGCCAGGCGCTGACCAGCCCGCGCGATCTCGCCGACGCCCCGCCGCCGGTGCGCGGCGACTACCCCGACTGGCTGGACGCCTCGCTGGAGCGCGCCTTCGGCGAGGCCCGGGCGGAGGAGGGGGCGGCGCTTTCCGAGCGCGCGCCGGTCGACCTGCGGGTCAACCTGCTGAAGACCGATCCGGCCCGCGCGCTGAAGGCGCTGGCCTCGCTGGACGCCCAGCCCGTGGACGCCCTGCCCACGGCGCTGCGCATCGCGGCCCCGGATCCCATGACCCGCGGTGGGGCGGTGGAGACCATCCCGCAGTTCTCCAAGGGCTGGTTCGAGGTGCAGGACCTGGGCTCGCAGATCGCCGCGGCCTCGGCCGGCGACGTGGCCAAGAAACAGGTGCTCGATCTCTGCGCCGGCGGCGGCGGCAAGACGCTGGCGCTGGCCGCGGCCATGGGCTCCACCGGCCAGATCTATGCCTATGACTCAGACGCCCGCCGGCTCACCGACACCATCCGCCGCGCCGACCGCGCGGGCGTCCGCAACCTGCAGGTCCGCTCGCCGGTCAATCCCGAGCCGCTGAAGGGATTGGAAGCCAAGATGGACGTGGTCTTCCTCGACGCCCCCTGCACCGGCACGGGCTCGTGGCGGCGCCATCCCGACACCAAGTGGCGGCTGACCCCCGAAACCCTCGCCAAGCGGATCGCCGACCAGGACCAGGTGCTCGACGAAGGCGCGGCCTTCGTGAAGCCGGGCGGGCGGCTGGTTTATGTCACCTGCTCGGTGCTGCCGGACGAAGACGAGGACCGCGTCGCGGCCTTCCTGGAACGCCATCCGGAGTTCGCCGTGGCGCCCGCCACCGACGACCCCAAGCTTGCGAAACACCTCACCCCTGACCAGTTCCTGCGGCTGTCGCCGCGCACCGCCGGGACCGACGGCTTTTTCGTCGCCGTGCTCACGAAACCCCGCTAACGGACCGCCATGACCGAGACCGCTTCCGTCCCCGATCACGCCAAGGCGCATGAGAAAGTCCTGATCGTCGATTTCGGCAGCCAGGTGACCCAGCTGATCGCCCGTCGGCTGCGGGAGATCGGCGTCTATTGCGAGATCCATCCCTACGACAAGGTCGAGGCGATGCTGGAGGGCTTCGGCCCCAAGGCGGTGATCCTCTCCGGCGGCCCGGCCAGCGTGCATGAGGCCGAAAGCCCGTCGGCCCCGCAGCAGGTCTTCGAGCTCGGCGTCCCGGTGCTCGGCATCTGCTACGGCGAGATGACCATGGCGGCCCAGCTCGGCGGCGCCGTCGAGGGCGGCCACGACCGCGAGTTCGGCCGCGCCGAGATTCTCATCGAGCGCGCCTCGCCGCTGCTCGAAGGCCTCGGCGAGCCCGGCCACAAGGAGCCGGTGTGGATGAGCCACGGCGACAAGATCACCGCCATCCCGCTGGGCTTCGAGATCGTCGCCGCCTCGGAGGGCTCGCCCTATGCGGTCATCGCCGACGAGGCCCGCCGCTTCTACGGCATCCAGTTTCACCCGGAGGTGGCCCACACCCCGCGCGGCGCGCTGATGCTGCGCAACTTCACCCACAGGATCGCCGGCTGCCACGGCGACTGGACCATGGCCTCGTTCCGCCAGGAGATGGTCGCCAAGATCCGCGCCCAGGTGGGCGACGGCCGGGTGATCTGCGGCCTCTCCGGGGGGGTGGATTCCTCGGTCGCCGCGGTGCTGATCCACGAGGCGATCGGCGAACAGCTGACCTGCGTCTTCGTCGACACCGGCCTGCTGCGCCTCAACGAGGCCGAGCAGGTCGTCACCATGTTCCGGGATCACTACAATATCCCGCTGGTGCATGTTGATGCGGCTAAGGAATTCCTCGGCGCCCTGGCCGGCGTTTCCGACCCGGAGACCAAGCGCAAGGCCATCGGCAAGGTGTTCATCGACATCTTCGACCGCGAGGCCGCCAAGGTCGAGGGCGCCGCCTTCCTGGCGCAGGGCACCCTCTATCCGGACGTCATCGAGAGCGTCTCGGCGCGCGGCGGGCCCAGCCAGGTGATCAAGAGCCACCACAATGTCGGCGGCCTGCCGGACTACATGAAGCTGAAGCTGGTCGAGCCGTTGCGCGAGCTGTTCAAGGACGAGGTTCGGGCGCTGGGCGTCGAGCTCGGCCTGCCGCCGGCCTTCGTCGGCCGCCATCCGTTCCCGGGTCCGGGCCTGGCCATCCGCATCCCCGGCGCAGTCACCCCGGAAAAGGTCGCCGTGCTGCAGAAGGCCGACGCCATCTACCTCGATGAGATCCGCAAGGCGGGCCTCTACGACAGCATTTGGCAGGCCTTCGCCGTGCTGCTGCCGGTGCGCACCGTCGGGGTCATGGGCGACGCCCGCACCTACGACGAGGTCTGCGCCCTGCGCGCCGTCACCTCCACCGATGGCATGACGGCGGACTTCTTCGAGTTTCCCTGGGAGGTGCTGGGCCGCGCCGCCACCCGCATCATCAACGAGGTCAAGGGCATCAACCGCGTCGTCTACGACGTGACCTCCAAGCCGCCGGGGACCATCGAATGGGAATAGGGGATGGAGTTCGGAATGGCGGCATCGCACTTGGAGTCGAACGGCAACGCAGCGATCCTCCGCATTCAAGGATGGTCGGCAGGCGAGAGTGGCCTGAGGGTCTTCGGTTCATTTTCGCTGATGAAATCTCAGCAGGCTAGGCAATAATTCCGCTAGCACCGTCTCCGATTCGGGCTTGATGTTAGGAACAAAACGAGTACACAGAAGGTCATGGGATCGAACATTGTTGAGAAGGCGCAGCACGATCTGAAGCGGTTCTACACGCGGACTGCGGTGGGCGAGCTTCTGGTCGAACAACTCGGCGACATCGATCCGATTAAGGTGCTCGACCTGGGCGCCGGTGAAGGCTCGCTTTCCGTGGCGGTCGTCCGTCGCTGGACCGGCGCCGAGTCGGTAACTGTTGATCTTGACCCGTCGGTTATCGACATCCTTCACGCGAATATTCTTGGGGCCGGCGCCAACCGCCATCTCCACCACATCCACGATATTCTAGACCCCGCCTTGCCCATAGCGCTGGAGAAGCACGGGGCGTTCGACTTGGCCGTGTGCAATCCGCCATTTTTCCGACCGACCTGGAGCCGTGACCATGCGCAGATTTTCCAGGAAGCGAATCTCGCCGACGCCTGTCCCACGATTGCCGACGCCACGGCCGAGATTCTATTCTTGGCGCAGAACCTTCGTATGCTCCGTGACGGCGGTAAGGTCGCGCTGATCGTTCCCGACGGCCTAATTACCGGCTGGCGCACGATGTCATTTCGACGAACAGTGATGGAGCACCACAGTGTCGACTGCGTCATGCAATTACCAAACTACTCGTTCCACGATACAGAGGCGCGCTGCTTCATTCTCATTTTGACAAAGAACGCCGGGCCAACCAAGCGTGTGAAACTCCTTCGCTACGATTTGGAAACCGGCCTTTCCGACCCAATCTACGTCGGCCGTGACGAGGCCGAGCAACGGATGGACTTTGATTTCCACTCGACCCAATCGAGGCGCTCGGGCCACATTACGACGCTCCGTCAGATATGCGCCGAGGTGAGGCGGGGATCGATCGACACGGTGGCGCGCAAGACGGCGACGTTCCCGACGTTCCATACGACTGATTATCGCGAATTCAGCGATGGGCTGATAGCCCTTGCCGATGCAAGTGACCTCCCGGTTGGCCGAAGGCTCGTGATCGCGGAAGCAGGTGATATCCTCATGGCGAGGGTTGATCGCAGCCTGCATCTGAAGGTGGGGATTGTGATGAGCGGGAGCGCACCTGTCACGGACTGCATCTACCGAGTCCGCGTACCCCCGCCCCATCGGGTGCGCGCGTTCGACGCGTTGCGGTCACCGTCCGGCGCAGCCAGCCTTCTCGCTGTCACCAAGGGCGTGAGCGCACGACTGCTGGGCAAGGCCGATCTCCTCGACCTGCCGCTGCAGCTGCTGACTTAATCCTTCTTCCCAAAATACTGAGCAAGGAAGTCGAGCGCTTGGCGCTTTTGGTCTAGGCTCGCTGCCTGGAGGATAGCGAGGAGGTTCACCTTCCCGGTAGCGCCGTCCCAGAAGTTTTTCTTCATGACCTGATGGCGACCGCATAGCGCCTGCCAGTGGGTCGGATCGCCGGGATCGGAATTCGGATCGACCGAATGAGGTGTCGTGTGGTCGGGCGTAAGCCTGACCGTGCCGCCACCGATCGGATCGATCGCGCTCTCCTTCAGGCCACACAGCTGACCATCTTCGCGCCATTCACAGGCGTCGCCGGCTCGCTCAAGCACCTTCCGCCACGTCGCTGGAGTCGGCTGCACGCGCTTGGCCGCAATCGCTCGCCGCTCCACGCTCGCCAGCACATACTCCTCGGGCTTCAATGCCTTCCAGTCCCGCCAAGAGAGGATCGTATAACCGCGATCGGTTCGCAGCTCCGAAAGCCGTTGGTGCCAGTTCTCCGGCTCCTTGCCCGTGACCGGATTGCGGGCGGCGGCGAGAATCTGCTCGCGCGTCACGACAAGACCGACGTCGTTGAGAAACATCGCCTCAAGCCGGGCGCGAACGGACTTCTGATCATAGGTGGTGGTGTCTGAGCTGTAGATTTTTTCGACAGGAATCATCTGATTTCCCCCCCGAGGGCGCCATTCAGCCGCATGGAGGATCTGAGTCGAGTCTGGCTTAGACTCCTACTTCTTGGCGTCTCACCGGTTGATGATCGGGAGCAAATTCCGAATCGAAATGACATTTAGTGAAATCGATACCGTAGCCATTAGACGGTATTTCTGGTGGGATGCTGGTTATCGCGAGTCATAAATATAAATAAAATCAATGGTATAACTGTCCGATGAAACCATCGAGCGGGAATAGGGCGCTAGCTCAGTAGGCGCTGCCCTTGGCCATGCAGGTGCTGCAGGTGGTCAGGGTCTGGGTGAGCCGCACGCCGATATAGGCGCCGCGCTCGCCGCCCACCCGCTCGTGGGCCACGCTGATCGCCGCCAGGGTGCGCGAGGGCAGGGTGTAGCCCAGGCTCGCCGTGTAGAGCTCGTCCTTCTGCAGCGGATTGATCCGGTCGGTGGTCCACCGCTGGGTGGTGGTCAGGTCGAGGATCCACGGGCCGTCCATATATTCGGCCGAGCCGCTCAGGTACTGCCGGGTGCGGCCGGCGAAGCCCTGGAAATTGTCGCGCCGCACGCCCTCCACATAGAAGCGCAGCTGGCTGTAGCGCCCGCGCAGGGTGGCGTCGACGGAGCCGTGGACCGGGATGCTGATGTCGGCGCCGAGCGTCGTCCAGACCTCGCCGCGCTGGGTCCTGAAGGTGCGGCCCCAGCGCACGGCGCTGGCCTGCCAGTTGAGGTGCGCCCAGTTGCCGACGGGCTTGTTCAGCACGTCCCAGGTCACCATCACGTTCTCCGGCCAGCGGGTGTTGCCGATGCCGCCGTTGTTGAGGTGGATCAGGCCCTCGTTGTAGGGCCAGCTCTGGTGCAGGAAGGTCCGGTCGACCATGAAGGCCGAGACGGACAGCTGCTTCCAGCCGCCGTCCTCGTCCTTGAAGACGTGGATCCGCTCGATGCCCATCATCTCGGCGGGCTCGTAGCCCTGCTCGGACTCCGCGACCAGGTCGGCTGCCTGGAATCCCGGCAGCAGGGCGTAGCCGCGGCCGAAGTCCTGCACGAACTTTCCGATCCGGTAGTCGCCGTAGCGGACGTAGAGCTCCTTCATCTTGCCGCCCTCGCTGCGGCGCGGCCCCTGGTTGATGAACAGGTCCTTGTTCGGGTCGGTGGCCGGCAGCGGCTGCCTGGGCTTGAACTGGAACAGGCCGTCGATCGACAGGCCGTCGCTGAGTTGCACGATCAAGGTGGAGTCGACCCACAGCTTGGCGTCGGGTCCGCGGCTGGGCGGGCCGGCGGCCTGGAACCCGGCGTATTCGACCGTGGCGATGGTCTCCCAGGCGATCTTCGGCCAGACGTTCAGGCCCTCCATCGCCGCGGGCGGCGGGGCCGGCGGGGCCCGCGAGGCCGGCGAGGGCGCGGCGATGGTCGCCGCCGACTGCGCCATCGCCGGCGATCCTGCCGCCATGGCCGCCAGGGCGCCGGCGGCCAGGATGCGGCGGAGCCGGCGCCAGGCCTCAGTGCTGCGGCGCATGGGCGCTCTCCTTGGGGCCCATCGGGGCGGCCACGCCCAGCGGCGTGGCGGCCGGCGCATGGTCGTGCATCCCGCTCATGTTGTTGTCGCCGTCCGGCAGCGGCCCGACCTTGGGGTCGTAGACCTCGATCTGCGCCATCATGCCTTTGTCCTCATGCTCGAGGATGTGGCAGTGGTACATGAAGCGGCCGACGATCTTCGGATCGGTGAAGGCGATGCGGATCTTGACCTCGCCGTGGATCGGCACGTTGACCGTGTCCACCAGCCCGTCGAACGGCACGGGCCGGCCGTTCAGGCTGACCACCTGGAAATGCACCTGGTGGATGTGGAAGGTGTGCAGCTCCGCCGAGGCGTTGCGGACCGTCCATTCCTCGGTCGAGCCGAGCGGAACCTTCAGGTCCACGCGCGTGTGGTCGAAGGTCGCGTGGTTGATGAAGAACAGGCCGGTGACCGGGTCTTCGGAAAAGATGATCACCCGCTGCGCGTCGATGTGGTCGCCGGCGATGGGCTGCGGCGTTGACGCGGCGGCGACGGCGATGGGGCCGAGCGGGGCCGGCGGCGGCTGGGCCGGATCGCGGGCCGCCACCATCAGGGCCATGTTCTGCGCCGGGAAGATGTCGCCCACCGGCCCCGTGGAGGTGGTCTCCGCCACCAGCTTGTAGGGCCCCGCCGGGCCGGCGGTGACCAGCACGTCGGCCCGCTGGCTCGGGCCGATCATCAGCTCGGCGGTGTGCTCCGGCTGGGTGACCGGCTGGCCGTCGCGGCCGACGACGGTGAAGCTGTGGCCGTCGAGCCGCAGGCGGAAATAGGTGTCCGCGGTCTGGTCGCTGAACCGCCACAGCTGGGTCTCGCCGGGCTGGATGTCGATCCTGGGCATCAGCTGGCCGTTGATGGTCTTGATGTCCCGGTTGAACGGCTTGGGCACCCGATTGAGGTTGCCGTGGCTGTCGGGCGAGAACTCCTTCAGCGCGAACAGCCGCTCCTTCAGCGGCTTGGTGGCCGGCACTGCGTCCTGGAACCCCTCGACCACCAGGGTGCCGCTCAAGCCCCCCATCACCTGGCGCTCGGCGAAGCTGTGGGCGTGGGTGTGGAACCAGTAGACCCCCGGCGGGTGGTCCTTGGGGATCGGGATGACGAACTCCCAGCTCTCTCCGGGGCCGACCATGTGCATGGCGTCGTCCCCACGGCCCATCGGCGAGACCTCCAGGCCGTGGAAGTGCATGTTGGTGGCCTGCGGCAGGTGGTTGACCAGCGTCAGGCGCAGCACGTCGCCGGGGTTCAGCCGCAGCACCGGGCCGCCGTAGGCGCCGTTGTAGGTGGCGCCGTTGATGTACTCGCGGCCGAGCTTCACCCGCGTCTCGCGGGCCTCCAGGGTGACGTTCAGCTGGCCGTTCTGGCTGCGGTATTCCAGCGGCGTGGTCAGCGGCTCGGTGGCGTCGGCCGGCGAGGCCGGGGTGCGCGGCCCGAAGATCGTGTCGAACTGGCCGGCGCCGGCGGGCCCGGCGCAGGCCAGCATCGTGCCGAGCGCCGCGACGGCCAGGGCGCCGGTCCCGCGCGTCGTCAGTATTCGGCTCTTCACGTCGGCGGCTCCCCTGGGTGACTTCAGCTGGTTTGGTTGACGCCGGCCAGCGTCCGGCGGCGAGCCCGCGCCAGGGCGGCCACCATGACGAACCCGGCGATCAGGCCGAAGTGCTCGAAAAACTCGTTGCGGGCGGCAAATTCGGCCGCGCCGCTGAGTTCCCAGAACCGGTGCGCGATAACCTGCGTCAGGGCGGTGAACACGGCCAGCATCCCAGCTCCCAGCCAGACATAGCGTCCTGACAGGATAATCAGCGACCCGGCCATTTGGACCAATATGGTGGCCAGCGCCCAAAAGGCGCCCGGCTTTAGCCCATATTGGGCCTGCGCCGCCGCGGCCGCCGGGAAGTCGGCGAGCTCCACGACGATGGACATCAGGAACACCGACGTCAGGGCGAGGCGGGTCAGCAGCCACGTCCATCGCCAGTCGAGAATGGCCTCGACCCAGCGTGGGCCCTCGTCCGGGAGGATCGCGTTCAGTCTCATGAGCTGTATCCCAATCGCCAAGCCCGCCGTCGCCGGCGTCCAGACGCCGCCGGGACATATGGAGTCGCGGCCGGGTTGGTAGGCGGACGGCCCAGTTTGCGCCCTTTCGCTGCGCTCAGACGACGCCCAGCTGCCGGTAGAGCGGCAGCTTGGCCTTGCGGAACGCCGCGATCCGCGCCTTCAGCTCCGCGGCGACCGCCGGTCCTTCGGCCAGGGGCTGGCCGTCCTTGGCCAGGCGCACGCCGGCCCGCGCCAGGGCCTCGGCGCCGTGGCGGGCGGTCATGGCCGTGTTCGTCTCGCCCTCCAGCTCGCCGCGCACCGCCAGCAGCTCGGGGAACTCCAGTCGCACGCCCGCGCCGGTGAGCGCCGAGGCCAGGTGGCCCGTCGACGGGTCGTGATCGAGGCGGGCCAGCACCGCGCGGTTGAAGGCCAGCGCCGGCTCCGTCGCGGCGTCCTCCGCCAGCGGATGGATCTGGTGGGCGCCGACCAGCAGGCTGACCGCCTTGATCAGCACGCCCTCCGCCGCGCCGGCCAGCGCCGGCAGCCCCGCCAGCTCGGCATAGCTCTTCGGCCCGCCGGCCAGGGCGTGGGCGATGGCGCCATAGACCTTGGGGTCGCCCTTCATGCGACCGATCGGGATGATGAACTCGGTGATCAGCTGGTCCGGCGAGGTCAGCAGGGCGAAGCGGGTCTCCGCCAGCCGCGCCGCCCGTTCGGGCCCCGACAGCCGATTGAGCCCGCGCACGAAGATATCGCGCCGGAACAGCTTGGCGCCGGCGTAGTCCAGCAGGGTCTGTTTCCAGGTCCCATCCTGCGTCGCGCTGATCCGCCGCTCGAGGGGCGCGGGGGCCGCCAGCGACGGCAGGTCGTCGGCGACGTTGGCCGAGGCCGCGAAGCTCAGCCGCGCGCCCTCCATCTCGCGCGCCACGTCGGCGTGGAAGAGCGGGTTGAAGTGGGCGTTCAGATGCTCGTGGACCAGGTAGGACGGGTCCTGCTTCAGCGCCCGCTCGATGGCCGGCTTGATGGTCGGCGCGGTCTCGAAGAACCGGCCGCCGTCCTCGATCATCTGCAGGGCGGCGCGCAGCGCCTCGAGCACCACCACCTGCGGATCGCCGGGCGTGCGGGCGACATATTCCAGCAGGAAGCGCCGCAGCGGGATCAGCGGCGCCCAGCCGGGCATGCAGTTGTAGGAGACATAGGCCATGCCGCCGGGCTTCAGCAGGCGGTCGAGGATGCGCACGATGACGCCGCGGTTCTCCGGGCTGACCCAGCTGTAGACGCCGTGCAGGGCGATGATCTCGCACCGCGGCAGGCGGCCTTCGGGCAGGGCCAGCATCTGCTCGAAGCTCAAGTCCTCGAAGGCGACGTTGGCGAGGCCGGCGGCCTGGGCCAGCTGCGTGGCGTTGGCGATCTGGCCGGGATGGAAGTCGACGCCCAGGAACTGCAGCCCCGGATTGGCCGCGGCCAGCAGGTTTAGGCCGAAGCCCTGGCCGCAGCCCAGCTCAAGGAAGGTCGAGCCGGCGCCCAGCGCAGGCGGCCGCACGCCCTGGCGCAGGCAGGCGAAGGCCATGCTGCCGGGCGCCAGCTGCGGATAGAAGTTGCTGGTGTACTGGACGTCCGTGAAATACCCGCCCGACCAAGCGGCCATGTCGCCCCCCGAGGCCCGTTGGCCTTGGTCCCGACGTTAGCCGCCCGCGCGCAAACCGCAAAACGCCGGTATCATCCGGGCTTCACCGGCTTCTCCAGCTCGTAGATCGCCTCGCCGATCAGCTCGACCTTGGCGCGGAACAGGGTCTGGGCGTCCTGGAGGCCCTGGTTGTAGAACCGGGGCCCGATGCGCTCGACGATGAAGTCCAGCAGGAACTGGGCGTCGAATCCGGTCACCTCCACCTCCAGCTCGTCCTTGAGGTAGCCTGTCAGGGCGCGGGCCAGCGCCTCGCGCGTCTCTTTGCTGAGCTCGATCTTCGAGGTCTTCGACATCTGGGGGAGCCCCGTCCTTGCCTGTCACACTTTACGGTATCCGCAACTGCGACACGATGAAGAAGGCCTGGACCTGGCTCGACCGGAAGGGCGTCGCCTACGCCTTCCACGACTACAAGAAGGCCGGCCTCGACCGTGCGACCCTGGAGGGCTGGGCGGCCCGGGTCGGCTGGGAGCGGCTGCTCAACCGCGCCGGGACCACCTTCAAGAAGCTGCCCGACGCCGACCGGCAGGGCGTCGACGAGGCCAGGGCGATCGCCCTGATGCTGGCCCAGCCGTCGATGATCAGGCGCCCGGTGCTCGAAGCGGACGGCGTCCTGCTGGTCGGCTTCAAGCCCGGCGAATACGAGACGACCTTCGGCTAACGATGTTATGGTCGAGCTTGCCGTCCGGCCCGGGCGGCGGCCTCGGGAGGGCGCCATGATCCTCGGACTGACAGTCGCGGCGTTCACCGCCTTGCACGTGCTCATCAGCCTGGTCGCCATCGCGGCCGGCCTGCTGGTGCTGTTCTCGATGATCGCCAACCGGCGCAGCGAGGCCCTCACCGCGGTGTTCCTCGCCACCACCGTGCTGACCAGCGTCACCGGCTTCTTTTTCCACTCCACGGCCATCGGGCCGCCGCACGTGGTGGGCGTGATCTCGCTGGTGGTGCTGGCCGTGGCGCTGTTCGCCCTCTACCGGCGCCAGCTCGCCGGGCGCTGGCGGGCCGCCTATGTGATCACCGCGGTGATCGCCCTCTACCTCAACGCCTTCGTGGGTGTGGTGCAGGCCTTCCAGAAGATCGGGCCGCTGCACGCGCTGGCGCCCAAGGGCACGGAGCCGGCCTTCGTGGCGGCGCAGGGGCTGACGCTGTTGGTGTTCGCCGGCCTCGGCTACCTCGCGGTGCGCGGCTTCCACCCGGAAGGCGACCTGTCCGCCCCCGACGCTGGATTGCGCGCCGCCTGAGGCCGCCCTACCCATCCGCTGCATCCGAATCCGGGCGCCGCGGCGACTAGGGGATGAAGACGGTCGGGGAGGGGCCCCGCGCCGCACACGTATAGGAGCCTGGGCTCATGTACCTCGACGACTTCTTCCGCAGCTACTGGTGGCTGCTGTTCCCGATCGGCTTCTTCGTGTTCGGCGCCTGGGACCGCTGGCTCGCCTACAAGCGCAGCCGCGACCACCTGGAGCTGATCAAGACCTACGCCGCCCAGGGCAAGGAGCCGCCGCCGGCACTGATGAAGGCCGCGCAGGACCCGATGGGCGGCGACCCGGCCTGGGGGGGCGGCGCGCCGCCGCCCTATCCGCCCTATGGCCCCTTCGGCTACGGCGGCCGCCGGGCCTGGCGGCGCTACTACCGCTGGGGACCCTATTGGCAGTGGCGCGCGGCCTTCATGACGGGGGCGGTGGCGGCGGGCTTCTGGTTCGCCTCGGAATATGCCGACATCCCGGCCGCCGACGGCGCCTTCCGGCTGGTGGCGATCATCATGACCTTCGTCTTCGTGGGCAACCTACTGGGCGCGATCTTCTCGAGCACCTTCCGCGGCCGATGAAGTTGGAGGGCCTCGACGTCTCGCTCGTCGCGGCCGCCCAGGCCGGGTCGACCGAGGCCTTCTCGCGCCTGGTCGAGCGGCACCAGCAGGCGGTGCGGGCCTTCCTGCGCCGCGCCTGCGGGGACTGGGCCCTGGCCGACGACCTGGCGCAGGAGACCTTCCTCGCCGCCTGGCCGCGCATCGGCCGGCTGAAGGCCGGCGCCAGCGTGCGCGCCTGGCTGTGCGGCATCGCCTACCGCAAGCACCTGACCAGCCGCCGCTCCGCCGCCCGCAGCCGGACGCGCGACGCGGCCTACGAAGCCGAGCGGACCCCGCCCGCCGCCGGCGCGTTGGAGGACCGGTTGGCGCTGGAGGCGGCGATGGCCGAGCTGCCGGCCGACCAGCGGGCCTGCGTCGCCCTGTGCCTGGCCGCCGATTTCAGCCATGCCGAGGCGGCCGAGGCGCTGGATCTGCCGCTCGGCACGGTGAAGAGCCACGTGGCGCGCGGCCGGGCGCGCCTGCTTGTAGCGTTGGGAGTGCATGATGACCCCGCATGACGACCGCCTGAAGGCGCTGTTCGCCCACGACGAGCCGCCGCCCCGCGATCCGGCCTTCGCCACCGCCGTGACCGAGCGGCTGGTGCGCCGCCGCTGCCTGCAGGAGCTGGCCTTGCTGGGCGGGGTCAGCGCGCTTGGCGGCCTGGCGCTGTGGGCGCTGTGGCCCGTGCTGCAGCCGGCGGTGACCACCGTCTCGGGCGAGCTCGCGCCGGCGGCCTGGGCGGTCGCCCTGGCGTTTTCCGCAGTCGCCATCCTCGGCGGATTGGGCGAGCGCGCCTTGGCGTGGAATCATGACTAAGAATTCACCTGTGAATTTGCATCTGTAGCCAGGCGTCCAAGCCTCTTTCTCATCAGAAACGGGCAGATACGCCCCGCTGCATCGAGAAGGAGAACCACCATGGATGCTGGAGTCATCGGGGCTTCGATCCCCATCTTCGGCTGCATCATGATCGCGGCCATCGTCATCATCCCGCGATACTTCCAGAGCATCGAACGCCAGAAGATGGCCGAGACGCTGAAGGCCGCCATCGAGAAGGGCCAGCCGCTGCCGACCGAGGTGGTGGAAGCCATTTCCTCCGGCGTGAAGGCGCCGCCGTCGCCTCAGCGCGACCTGCGCACCGGCATCATCTGGCTGGGCGTCGGCGCCGGCCTCGCGGGCATGGGCATTGCGCTCAACTTCGAGGATCCGGAGGCCACCTGGCCGATGATCGGCATCTCGGCCTTTCCGGTGTTCATCGGCCTGGCTTTCATCGCCATGTACTTCCTCAACCGCGACCGCAGCTAGGCAGGTCAGCCGGGGGATCAGCCCATGGCGGGCGCAACACCTCTCAGGTTCGCCAACCTGCACGACGTGGAGCTATGCACCCACGCGGCGACCGGCGAACGACGCGCGTTCGGCGAGCTTGTGCGACGGCACGGCTCGGCGGTGCGCGGCCTGCTGCGCCGGATGGGCGCCCAGGTCAGCGAGGCCGACGACGTGGCCCAGGACGCCTTCCTCACCGCCTTCGAGCGGATCGCCGAATTCCGCGGCGAGGGGACCTTCGCGGGCTGGGTCAAGCGGATCGCGGCGCGCAGCTACCTGCGCCGCCTTCAAAGGGAGAAGCGGCTCGGGATGTTCGGCTCCGAGACGCTGGAGAACGAGCCGGAGGGGCGCGTGGCCGGCGACGCCGACGCGGCCATCGACCTGGACGGGGCGCTCAAGACTCTGGGCCCGGCCGAACGGCTTTGCGTCAGCATGTGCTTTGGGGCGGGGCTTTCACACGCAGAAGCGGCGGAGGCCTTGAACCTGCCGCTTGGAACGGTCAAATCCCATGTCAAACGTGGTCTGGAGAAGCTCCGAGCGCGACTGGCGCCGGGCGGTGCAGTTGGTGAAGGGAGGCGTGGCAATGGCTGAGATCGAGTTCGAGCGGAGGCTTGAGCGCCTCTTCGCCGAGGCCCCCGAGCTGTCGGACGCAGGGCCCTTCGCGGACCGGGTGGAGCGGCGGCTGAACACCGGCTGGCAGACCCGCCGCTGGCTGATCGGCGCGGCGGGCGTGGCCGGCGGCGTCATCGGCGCCAGCCAGCTGATCATGTCCAATGTCTTCCAGCGCCTCGAGAACGCCGGCGATTCCGCCCGCGTGCTGCAGCAGGGGATCAGCCAGATCACCCCGCACGAGGGCTGGCTCTCGGGGTTCGCCGATGGAGGGGCCGTGGTATGGGTCGCCTCCGCCCTGGCGATCGTCGCCATGGGCTTTGCGCTCACCCGGGTGATCGAGGAGCTTTAGTTTTGTCGTCGCATCGCCAAGCGGCCGTCCGGCGCCTCGCCGCGCCGGATATCACCGCGCGCAAGGGCCAGACGCCGGTCGTCTGCCTGACCGCCTACACCGCCCCCATGGCTGAGATCCTCGACGAGCACTGCGACCTGCTGCTGGTCGGCGACAGCGTCGGCATGGTGGTGCACGGCCTGCCCAACACCGTCGGCGTCACGCTGGAGATGATGATCCTGCATGGCCAGGCGGTGATGCGCGGCTCCACGCGGGCCATGGTGGTGGTCGACATGCCGTTCGGCTCCTACGAGGGGTCCGCCGAGGTGGCCTACGAGAACGCCGCCCGGCTGATGAAGGAGACCGGCGCCCAGGCCGTGAAGGTCGAGGCCGGCGAGACCATCGTCCAGAACATCGAGTACCTGGTGAAGCGCGGCATCCCGGTGATGGGCCACGTGGGCCTGCGGCCCCAGGCCGTGCTGGTGGACGGCGGCTTCAAGGCCAAGGGCAAGGGCGCGGACGAGCGCCAGAAGATCCTGCAGGAGGCCCGCGCCACCGCCGAAGCCGGGGTCTTCGCCATCGTCGTCGAGGGCGTGGCCGAGGGCCTGGCCCGCGAGATCACCGAGGCGGTCGCCGTGCCCACCATCGGCATCGGCGCCTCGGCCGGCTGCGACGGCCAGATCCTGGTCACCGACGACATGCTGGGCCTGTTCGACTGGACGCCCAAGTTCGTGCGCCGCTACGCCGATCTGCGCGGCGAGATCACCGGCGCCATCGCCCGCTACGCCGACGACGTCCGCGCGCGGCGTTTCCCCGGCCCGGCGGAAATCTATTTCGCCAAGGCCGGCTGAGCCGACCCACCCTGCCGCGGGCGTTGCGAGCGCTGGCGGCGCGCTATAGGTTCCCGGCCTCTGCGCCGCAGGCGCCCGCGACCATCCGGAGTCCCGATTGACCGATCTGTTCGAAGAGGTCGAGGAGCAGCTGCGCTCCGAGCGATACCGCACGCTTGTGATGAAGGCCCTGCCGTGGGTGCTGGGCGGGTTGGCCGCGGTCCTGATCGCCGTGTTCGGCGTCTGGGGCTGGCAGCAGTACCGCGACCAGCAGTCCGCCAAGGCCTCCGAGCAATATGCCGCGGCCATCGACGCCATGGCCGCCGGGCGCCGCGAGCAGGCGCTTTCCCTGTGGACCCAGGTCTCGCAGTCGCCGTCGCGGGCCTACAAGTCGCTGGCCCTGATGCAGCTCGGCGGGCTGAAGCTGACCGACAAGAACACCCCTGAGGCGGTCAAGCTGTTCGACCAGGCCGCCGCCGCCGCGCCCGATGATGTGGTCGGCGACGCCGCCCGCCTCAAATCCGCCTTCGCCCTCCTTGACACCGGGTCGCTGAAGGACCTGGAGGCGCGCCTGACCCCGCTCACCGAGACCGGCCGCCCCTATCGGGTGCAGGCGCGCGAGGCGCTGGGCTTCGCCAAGCTGATGGGCGGCGACCTGGCCGGCGCCCGTGGCCAGTTCGTGGTGATCAGCCAGTCGCTGGACGCCAACGAAGGCGCGCGCGAGCGCGCCAAGGCCGCCCTGGAACTCATCGACTCCGGCTCGGCCAAGGCGATTCCCGCCGTGGCCAAGGCCGCCGCCGCCCTGCCGCCGCCGGTCATGCTGGCGCCGGGCCAGATCACACCGGGCCAGGCCGCTCCCGCCATCCCGCCGCAACCGCAAGCCCCGGGTCCGCAATGACGTCGCGTCGCCGCCACCTCCTCCTCGCCGTCATGATGACCGCCGCCGTGGGCGCGGCGGGCTGCTCGACGATCAGCCGGCTCAATCCGTTCCACGGCCCCGCCGGCCCGAAGGAGACCGCCACCGAAGGCCAGCGGATCTCCATCATCCCGGCCGACGAGGTGCTGGCCCCCGCCGAGGCCCTGAAGGGCGTCGACTTCGCCCTGCCGCCGGTCGCCACCCAGGTCGACTGGCCGCTGCCGGGCGGCTCGCTCGAGCAGTCGGTGGAGAACGTCGACGCCGGCGCCAACCTCGCCGTCGCCTGGCGGCGCGGCGTGGGCGTGGGCTCGTCCAAGGCCGTGCACGTCATGGCCACCCCGGTGATCGCCGCCGGCCGCATCTTCACCCTGGACGCCGAGGCCGGCGTCTCGGCCCACGACGCCAAGACCGGCGCCGAGGTCTGGCGCGCCAACCTGCGGCCCAGCGACAACAAGCGCGACCGCGAGGCCTTCGGCGGCGGCATCGCCTATACCGACGGCAAGCTCTACGTGACCTCCGGCTATCGCTTCGTGGCCGCCGTCGATGCGGCCACCGGCAAGCTGCTGTGGCGCACCCACACCGACGAGCCGCTGCACGCCGCGCCCACCGTCTCGGCGGGCCGGGTGATGGCCGTGGCCCTCGACAATTCCCTGCTCACCTTCGACGCCGCCACCGGCCAGCCCGGCTGGACCTACCAGGCGCTGTCGGAGACCGCCCGCATCCTCGCCGCCTCCAGCCCGGCGGTGTCCGGCGACACGGTGGTGGCCTCCTTCGGCTCGGGCGAGCTGGTGGCGCTGCGCGTCACCAACGGCAACGACCTGTGGGACGAGGCCCTGTCGCGCGCCAGCCGCACCTCCTCGCTGTCGGAGATCCGCGACATCCCCGGCCGCCCGGTGATCTACCGCGGCGACGTCTATGCGGTCAGCCACTCCGGCGTCTTCGCCGCCACCGACCTGCGCACCGGCCAGGCGCGCTGGACCCTGCCGGTGGTGGGCATCACCACGCCGCTGCCGGCCGGCGACGTGGTCTATGTGGTCTCCAAGACCGGCCAGGTGATCTGCGCCTCGCGTGAGACCGGCCAGATCTTCTGGATGCGCGATCTCAACCAGGGCTACGTGGCCAGGCGGCAGGGCGGGTTCTTCGGCATCGGCGGCTCCAAGGTGGCGCGGCCGATCTGGTCGAGCCCGCTGATGTCCAACAACCGCCTGCTGATGGTCGGCTCCTCCGGCCAGCTGGTGGCGCTCAACGCCAAGACCGGCGAGGTCGAGAAGCGCATGGAGCTCGGGCAGCCGGCGCTGATCGGGCCGGTGGCGGCGGGCGACACCGTCTATGTGCTCACCGACAACGCCGAACTGATCGCGCTCCGCTAGCGGGGCGTGCTAGGGCCGACGCCATGGCGCTGAAACTCGCGATCGTCGGCCGCCCGAACGTCGGCAAATCGACCCTGTTCAACCGGCTGGCGGGCAAGAAGCTGGCCATCGTCGACGACCGTCCGGGCGTCACCCGCGACCGGCGCTTCGGCACGGGGCGGCTGGGCGACATCGACCTGGAGCTGATCGACACCGCCGGCTTCGAGGACGCCACCGACGAGAGCCTGGAGGCGCGCATGCGCATCCAGACCGAAAAGGCCATCGAGGACGGCGACGTGGCGCTGTTCATGATCGACGCCCGCGAGGGGGTCACGCCCCTCGACCAGGTGTTCGCCGAGATTCTGCGCCGAAGCGGCAAGCCCGTGCTGCTCGCCGCCAACAAGGCCGAGGGCAAGGCCGGCGACGACGGGACGCTGGAGGCCTTCCGCCTGGGCCTCGGCGAGCCGATCCCGATCTCCGCCGAGCACGGCGAGGGGATGGCCGATCTCTACGCCGCCATCGCCGCCATCGCCCATGACGAGGACCAGTCGGACGAGGACGAGGACGAGGACGACAAGCCGATCCGCATCGCCATCGTCGGCCGCCCCAACGCCGGCAAGTCGACGCTGGTCAACCGGCTGATCGGCGACGACCGCCTGCTCACCGGCCCGGAGGCCGGCATCACCCGCGACGCCATTTCCGTCGACTGGACCTGGGACGGCCGCAAGATCCGCCTGGTGGACACCGCCGGCCTGCGCCGCAAGGCCAAGGTGCAGGAGAAGCTGGAGAAGCTCTCCACCCAGGACACCATCCGCGCCATCACCTTCGCCGAGATCGTCATCCTGGTGATGGACGCCACCCACCCCTTCGAGATCCAGGACCTGCAGATCGCCGACCTGGTGGAGCGCGAGGGCCGCGGTCTCGTCTTTGTCTTGGCCAAGTGGGACCTGATCGCCGACCAGCCGGCCCGCCTCGCCGAGTTCATCGAGGAAGCGCAGCGCCAGCTGCCGCAGCTGCGCGGCACGCCGGTCGTGGCGCTGTCGGCCGAGACCGGGCGCGGCCTCGACCGGCTGATGCCGGCCGTCGCCAAGGTGCATTCCGACTGGTCCACCAAGGTGAAGACCCGCGACCTCAACGACTGGCTGGCCATGGCCACCCAGCGCCACCCGCCGCCGGCGGTGGGCGGCCGGCGGATCAAGCCCAAGTACATGGCCCAGACCAAGGCCCGGCCGCCGACCTTCGTGCTGTTCGCCAGCCGCGCGGACCAGCTCCCGGAAAGCTACCGCCGGTATCTGATCAATTCCCTGCGCGAGAGCTTCGACCTGCCGGGCGTGCCGATCCGCGTGACGGTGCGGTCGAACAAGAACCCCTACGCCGAGGGCGAGGAGAAGGCCGGGCAGGGGTCGGCGCGCGCCCCGTTCGGCCTGCCGACCACCGGGCTGAAGGCCAAGACCCGCACCGCCGCGGCGGCCAAGGCCAAGGCCGGCGCCGCCGCCAAGCCCAAGCCCTATGGCAAGGCCAAGCCGCAGGGGCCGAAGGCCAAGCCGGGCAATCCCCGCGGCCGCACCGCCAAGCTCAACCGCCCCGGCGTCAAGCCGAAACGGGCGTCCCGGCCCGCCACGCCGCGAAGGCCACGTTGACCTTCGGCTGGCCCAGGTCCGCCTGCGCCAGTTCGACGATCAGCGGCCCGATCTCCGACGGATCGGGCAGGCTGTCCGGATCCTCGCCCGGCATGGCCTCGGCCCGCATCCGGGTGCGCATGGGCCCGGGGTTCAGCAGCACGGCGCGGATCTTGGTCTGCTCCAGCTCGTCGGCCCAGGTGCGCACCATGTTCTCCAGCGCCGCCTTGCTGACCCCGTAGGGGCCCCAGAAGGCCCGCGGCTGGGCCGCGACGCCGGAGGTCAGGAAGATCGCGCGCGGCGTCTCCGAGGCGCGCAGCAGCGGCTCCATGCTGCGGATCAACCGGTAGCTGGCGGTGATGTTCACCGCCACCGTCCGCTCCCAGTGCTTGGGCTCGATGTGGCTGACCGGCGTCATCGGCCCGAGGATGGCCGCGGCATGCACCAGGATGTCGAGGCGGCCAAATCTCTGATGCAGCGCCAGCCCCAGCTGGTCCAGCCCGTCGCCTTCGGCGATGTCCAGCGGCACGAGCGTCGCCGGCTGGCCGGTGGCGCGGCGGATCTCGTCGTCCAGCTCTTCCAGCGCGCCTTGCGTGCGGGCCACCGCCACCACGTGGGCGCCGGCCTTGGCGAGGGCTGTGGCGGCGGCGCGGCCGATGCCGCGGCTGGCGCCGGTGACGAGGGCGATACGGTCGTTCAGGGGAAGCGCGGACATGGCGCGCTTCCTAACCGCAGAGCGGCTAGGCGTCGACCAGGAAGGAGAGCTGGCGCTCCACCGCCTCGTTGCGGCCCTCGGCGATCTCGCGGTCCAGCAGGCGGGTGGGGTAGTCGCCGGTGAAATAGTGATCGGTGAACTGCGGCTCGGCCGGGTCGCGCTCGCCGGCCTCCATGGCCCAGTAGAGCCCGTCGACCGACAGGTAGCCCATGGAATCGACGTTGAGGATCTTGGCGATCTCCTCGACCGAATGGTTGGCGGCCAAGAGCTTCTCGCGGTCGGGCATGTCGATGCCGTAGAAGTCCGGCCACTTCAGCGGCGGGGAGGCGGAACGCAGGTGCACCTCGGTGGCGCCGGCCTCGCGCACCATCCTGACCACCCGCATGGAGTTGGTGCCGCGCACGATGGAATCGTCCACCAGCAGCACCCGCTTGCCGGCGAGCACCGAGCGGTTCGGCGACAGCTTCATGCGCACGCCGGCCTCGCGCGCGCCCTGCGTCGGCTGGATGAAGGTGCGGCCCACATAGTGGTTGCGGATGATGCCGAGCTCATAGGGCAGGCCGGCTTCCTGCGCATAGCCCAGGGCCGCGGGCACGCCTGAGTCCGGCACCGGCACCACCACGTCGACCTCGACGCCGGTCTCCTGCGCCAGCCGGCGGCCCATCCGCTTCCTGACCTCATAGACCGACTTGCCGTTCACCACGGAGTCGGGCCGGGCGAAATAGACATATTCGAAGATGCAGGGGCGCGCCCGGCGGGCGGGGAACGGCCGGAGCGAGGTCACCCCGTCGGCGTCGATCACCACCATCTCGCCGTGTTCGATGTCGCGCACGAACTGGGCGCCGATCATGTCCAGCGCGCAGGTCTCCGACGCCAGCACCGCCTTGCCGTCCAGGTCGCCCAGCACCAGCGGCCGGATGCCCAGCGGGTCGCGCACGCCGATCAGCTTCTTGTTGGTCACCGCCACCAGCGCATAGCCGCCCTCGATCATGGTCAGGGCGTCGATGAACCGGTCGACGATGCGGTCCTTCCGGCTGCGCGCCACCAGGTGCAGGATCACCTCCGAGTCCGACGTCGACTGGAAGATCGCCCCGTCGGCCACCAGCTGTTCGCGCAGCGTCAGGAAGTTGGTCAGGTTGCCGTTGTGGGCCAGGGCGATGCCGCCGCTCTGCAGGTCAGCGAACATCGGCTGCACGTTGCGGATGAAGCTGCCGCCGGCCGTGGAATAGCGGGTGTGGCCGATGGCCGAGCGGCCGGGCAGGCGCTCCATCAGGTCGCCGCCGCCGAAGGCGTCGCCCACGTGGCCCATGTGCCGCTCGGTGTGGAACCGCTGGCCGTCGAAACAGGCGATGCCGCAGGCTTCCTGGCCCCGGTGCTGCAGGGCGTGCAGCCCCAGCGCGGTCACCGCGGCCGCCTCTTCGGTGTCGAACACCCCGAACACCCCGCATTCCAGCCGCAGGGTGTCGTCCAGGGGATCACGAACGGGAGGGGACCATCGCTCGTGCGGCTGGGTCATCGGGATTTCTCCACCAGATCGTCGATCTCGCCGCGTTGGCGGGCGTCGTAGCCGCTCACGGCATTTCTGTCACCTGCGCCATCCGTCACCGCCCCATCCTTGAGGCTTCGGGTGAAGGCGGGCTGCAGCCGACCGGCCAGGTCGAGGCCCTTGGGCGCCAGCGCCGCATCCAGGTCGCCCATGGCCTTGGCCACCGGCCAACTCAGCGCGCCGGTCATCCAGTGCGGGCGCAGGTCCTGCGGCGTCGCATAGTTGAACATCAGGTAGAGGCCGCCCAGCACCACCAGGCCGCGCATCACGCCGATGCCCAGGCCCACGGTCCGGTCCAGCGTGCCCAGCACCTGGGTCTTCTGCACCTGGCGCGCAACCAGCGCGCCCATCAGCCGCAGGGCGCCGTAGATGATCAGGAACACGCCGACCAGGGCCGCGGCAGCCGCCAGCCAGCGGGTGTGGATGAAGTGCTGCGCGAAGGGCGCGGTGTGCGGCAGGCCGTAGATCGCCAGGAAGGCCGCCGCCACCAGGGCGACCATGGCCGCCACCTCGCGGATCGCGCCGCGGGCAAAGCCGACGCCGGCCGAGATGAGCAGCAGCACCGCCACGATCAGGTCGAACTGGGTGACGCCGCTGATGCCCAATCCACTCATGCCCAGTCCACGTCGCGGATGCGGCGCAGCGCGTCGGCCAGCCGGTGGGCCCCGCTCACCGCCATGCCGGCGGCGCTCTCCAGCCCCTCGGGCGCCAGCGCCTTCTTGAAGCCGAGCTTGGCGGCCTCCTTCAGCCGCGCGTCCATGCGGCTGACCGGCCGGACCTCTCCGGACAGGCTGATCTCGCCGAACACGACGCAATCCTGGGGCAGGGCTTCATCCAATGCCGATGAGATCAAGGCCGCGGCCGCCGCGAGATCGGCGGCCGGCTCGCTGATGCGCAAGCCCCCGGCGACGTTCAGATAGACGTCGCGATCGCCCAAACCAAGGCCGCAACGCGCCTCCAATACGGCGAGGATCATCGCCAGGCGCCCATTGTCCCAGCCGACCACCGCCCGCCTGGGCGTGCCGTAGGCCGACGGCGCCACCAGGGCCTGGAACTCCACCAGCACCGGGCGCGAGCCCTCGATGCCGGCGAACACCGCTGCGCCTGCCGCCCGCTCGCCGGCGGTGTTGAGGAACAGGGCCGAGGGGTTCTTCACCTCGGTGAGCCCCACGTCGCCCATCTCGAAGACGCCGATCTCGTCGGTGGCCCCGAAGCGGTTCTTGGCCCCGCGCAGGATGCGGAACGGGTAGCCGCGCTCGCCCTCGAAGGCCAGGACCGCGTCGACCATGTGCTCGATCACCCGCGGCCCCGCGATGGTCCCTTCCTTGGTCACGTGGCCCACCAGGATGACGGCCACGCCGCGCTTCTTGGCCATCCGGACCAGCTCGCCCGCCGCCGCCCGCACCTGGGTGACCGAGCCGGGCGCCGCCTCGTGGGCGTCGCTCCACAGGGTCTGGATGGAATCGATGACCACCAGGTCGAAGCGGTCGCGCTTCAGCCCCTCGAGGATCTCGCGCAGCGAGGTCTCCGCCGCCAGCTTCACCGGGGCGTCGCCCAGCCCCATCCGCTGGGCCCGGGCGCGCACCTGCTCGATGGCCTCCTCGCCGGAGATATAGGCGCAGGCCGCGCCGCGCAGCGCGGCTTGTGCGGCCACCTGCAGCAGCAGGGTCGACTTGCCGACCCCCGGATCGCCGCCCAGCAGGATCGCCGAGCCGGGCACCACCCCGCCGCCGCACACCCGGTCGAACTCCTCGACGCCGGTGGCGATGCGCGGCGGGGAAGGGGTGTGGTCCTGCAGGCCCTCGAAGGCCAGCCCCCGCCCGCGGCCGGTCTTGCTGGGGGCCATCGCCCCCGGCGGGCGGCTCTGCACTTCCTCGACCAGGCTGTTCCACGCCGCGCAGGCCGGGCACTGCCCAGACCACTTGGTCTGCACCGAGCCGCAGGACTGACAGACGTAGGCGGCGCCGTCGCGGGCCATGGACACTCCTGATTCGTGACGCGGCCAAGTCTACCCGACGCAAGGGCGCGCGGCTTGCCGCGCCGACTGCGTAAGATAGGGTTCCGCTGGGGACTGTGCTGTTTGGGAGAGCCGATGAGCGCCGCGGAGCCGTCATCGAGGCGTGCCGGACGGGTGGCGCGGGCGGCCGGCATGCTGTTTCGGCCGGGCGAGACCTGGACCGCCATCGACGCCGAGCCGGCCACGGTCAGCGAGCTCTACCTCGGCTACATCGCGCCGCTGGCGGCCATCACGCCGGTCTGCGGCGCCATCGGCCTGGCGATCTTCGGGGCCAGCATCGCCGGCATCCACCTGAAGCCCTCGCTGGTCGAGACCCTGGTCGGCGCCGTCATCGACTACGGCCTGGCCCTGATCGCCACCTATGTGCTGGCCCTGGTGATCGCCGGCCTCGCCCCGGCGTTCGGTGGCGTCGGCAACCGCGTCCAGGCCCTGAAGCTCACCGCCTATGCCGGCACGGCGCTGTGGGTGGCCGGGGTCTTCGCCCTCTATCCGACGCTGGGCTTCCCGCTGGCCATCCTCGCCGGCCTCTACAGCCTCTACCTGCTCTACCTCGGCCTGCCGCGCCTGATGCGCGCCCCGCCCGAGCGCAGCCTGACCTATTTCGCCGCCGTCCTGCTGGCCGCCCTGGCGCTGGCCCTGCTGCTCAGGCTGGGCGGGGCGTTCGTGCGTTAGATCGCTCCTCTCCCAGGCGCGCCAGCGCCGTGGGAGAGGCTGGGTGAGGGCGGCGCCGTCCTCAACACCTCCACTCCGGTTGGATCCGATGGGCATGTTGGCGCGACCGGGTCCAAGGTCACGCCTACCCCGAGCGCCGCGCCGCCCTCACCCAACCTCTCCCACGATGCTTTGCATCTGGGAGAGGAGCGGACCTGTTGAATGTCCTCAGGGGGGAGCGGTCAGCGGCTGGCTGCTGTGAAATCCCAGAATTGGATATGGGAGTCATCGAAGGCGCGTTTGGCGATGACGTGGTAGCTCGTGAAGCCCTAAACTCAGAAGTTGAAGGTGGGGGTCATGAAGTGGATTGCGGCGATAAGCCTGATGGCGCTGGCGACCAGTGCGAGAGGCGCACCTCAGTGCATCGCCATAGAACGGATGGCGGGAGACCATTACGCGACCGTTCAGCAGCTCGCCGACGTGGCTGTTCGTCAGGCTCCCCTCGTTGCGGAAATCGAGAAAATCAACAACAAGGCCACCGATCCAAACAAAGCGGTCGGACCCCAGCTATCCGAAGCAGATCGGGTTCGATTCGACGCCGCCGTGGAGAAAATCAAAGTCACCCAGGTCTCCAGCTATGTGCTCAGCACGCGTCAGCGAGACCCCGAACTTGCAATGCAGGCCTATCGCGCAGCAGGAGCGCTTCGCCGCGGCGCGAAATGGGAAGAGAGCGACACCAAAGGCGCCGTCATACTGTCGTCGATGCGTGACGTCTTCAAAGACGATACGGGCGCGGATCAGCCGAGAGCCACGGATGAGTGTGACGTTGACGTGCTGCTCCTCGCCGAGGAACTGGCCGCACAGGCAGACGGACTGCCTGGAGGGCAGGACCCGACGCCGAGACTGCAAACCCGAATGGATGCGCTCGTCCGAAAATACGGCGTGCCGGCGGCCGAACTTCAATCATCGAAGCTATCGATCCAGGATCGCACCGAGCTGGAATCAATGAAGGGCGACGTCACACGGGTTCTAGGTGCGCTCAACTACTCCGCGAATATCGAAATGCTCAGGCGGTGGCTCTGGGTATCCGCGGAAGTCTATGCGAACCGTAGCCGCGATATCGCAAATTTCCCCGGAGACTTGACTAAGATCGGCGACGAATATGATCGCAACATCGGCCGCTACTCAGAGAGCCAGAAGAAACTCATGCAGGTCTGGCAGGCGATCAACACCACCTTTCCCAGCGAGGAGGTGCAGGCCTGGAAATCGATCAGCGAGGCCGCGGCGAAAAAGTAGCAGCTAGCGCTTGATCGCTCACTCTAGCGACTGGGCGGAGGTCGCCGAGCTTCGGCCTCGATATCTTACGTCGCCGCCAACATAGGCGGGTTCGGAGGTCCGCAATGGGTCGGAAGCAGGCTTTGGCGTCTCGCCTTGAAGCGGACCTCTGCCGAGACCGCCAGGCCCGCCCTAGACCTCGCCCAGATACCGTCGCTCCGCCCGCCGGCTCAGCCGGACCAGCACCTCGTGCGCCACCGTGCCGGCCGCCGCGGCCAGGTCGTCCAGCCGGGCGTTGGGGCCCAGCAGCTCGACCGGATCGCCGACCTGCGCCTCGGTCTCGCCGATCTCCAGCACCGTCAGGTCCATGGTGACCACCAGCAAGCGCCGCCGCGCCCCGTCCAGCCAGCCATAGCCGCCGGCCTTGGCCGCGCGGATCAGGCCATCGGCGTAGCCCGCCGCGACCACCGCCGTGCGCATCGGCCGTTCCGCGCGCACGCTCGAGCCGTAGCCGACGATGTCGCCGGGCCGGAGGTTGCGGATGTCGACGATGGGGGCGGAGAGGGTGGCCACGGCCTGCAGCCGGTCGTCCGGCCGCTCGAACGGCCCGCCGCCGTAGAGGCTGATGCCCGGCCGCGCCAGGTCGAAGCGATAGGCCTCGCCGAGGAATATCCCCGCCGAGGCGGCCAGGCTGGCCCGCGCATCCGGAAATTCGCGTCGCAGCTCAGAAAACGCCGACAACTGATTGGAATTGCGGGGATCGTCCGGCGTCGTCGCCGAGCCCAGGTGGCTCATCAGCAGGTCGACATGCAGGCCCCGCAGCCCGCCATGGCCCTGGACCAGCGCGCGCGCCTCGTCCGGCGTCAGGCCCTGGCGGTTCATGCCGGTGTCCACGTGCAGGGCGACGTTCCAGGGCCGCCCCGCCCCCGCCGCCCAGGCGCTGGCCGCCGCCACCTGGGCCACGCTGAGCAGCGCCGGCGTCAGCTCCGCCGCCGACAGCCGCGGCCCGGCGCCCGCCGTGAACCCGTCCAGCACATAGATCGTCGCCGGCCGCTCGGCCCCCAGCGCCGCGCGCAAGACCTCGCCCTCGGCCAGCCGCGCCACGAAGAAGCTCCGCGCGCCTTCCGCCCACAGCCGCCGCGCCACCGGCCCGGCCCCCAGGCCATAGCCGTCGGCCTTGACCACGGGCGCGAGCTCCGCCCCGCCGGCCTCGCCCTTCAGCACGTGGAAATTGTGCGCCAGCGCGTCGAGGTCGATCGTCAGGCGCGCGACCGCGGGCTCAGCCATGACCGAACGCCCGCCGCGCCGTCAGTGCGGGTCGTAGCGGCCGGAATGGGCCAGGTTGCCGAACTTGGTGATGTCCTCGTTGAACGACAGCCGCACGTTGCCGATCGGGCCGTGCCGCTGCTTGCCGATGATGATGTCGGCGAGCCCCTTGCACTGGTCCATCTGCTCTTGCCACTTGAAGTGCTCCTCCGTGCCCTCGCGGGGCTCGGCGCGGCTCAGGTAGTAGCTTTCGCGGTAGATGAACATGACCATGTCGGCGTCCTGCTCGATCGAGCCGGATTCCCGCAGGTCGGCGAGCTGGGGCTTCTTGTCTTCGCGGTTCTCCACCTGGCGAGAGAGCTGCGACAGCGCGATCACCGGGATCGACAGTTCCTTGGCCAGCGCCTTCAGGCTCTGGGTGATGGCGCTGACTTCCTGCACGCGATTGTCGCTGCGCGCGCTGCCGCCCATGGTGATCAGCTGCAGATAGTCGATGATCAGGCAGTCGAGGCCGATCGAGCGCTTCAGCCGCCGGGCCCGCGCCGCCAGCTTGGCCATGGTGATGCCGCCGGTGTCGTCGATGTAGAAGGGGGCGTCCTGGATCTCCAGGGCCGCGTCGCGCACCCGGCCGAACTCCGAGGCGTCGATCTCGCCCTTGCGGAGGCGGTCGCCGGACACGCCCGACTGCTCGGCCAGCATGCGCATGGCCAGCTGGTCGGCGCTCATTTCCAGCGAGAAGAAGGCCACCACCCCGCCGCGCACGGTCTTCTTCGACCCGTCCGGCTGCGGCTCCCAGGCATAGTTGCGGGCCACGTCGAAGCCGATGTTCACCGCCAGCGACGACTTCCCCATCGAGGGGCGCGCGGCGATGATGATCAGGTCGGAGGGGTGCAGGCCGCCGATCTTCTGGTCGAGGTCGATCAGGCCGGTGGAGAGGCCCGCCAGGCCCCCGTCGCGGCTGTGCGCCTCGGCGGCCAGGGTCACCGCCCCGTGCAGCGCCTGGGCGAAGGTCACGAAGCCTGAGCTGACCCCGCCGGTCTCGGCGAGCTCGTAGAGCTGGGCCTCGGCCTGCTCGATCTGGTCCTTGGCCGACAGCTCGGCGTCGCCGGTGGAGGCCAGCAGGGAGATCTCGCCGCCGATGCGGATCAGGTCGCGGCGCAGCGCCAGGTCATAGACCGCGCGGGCGTAGTCCGGCGCGTTGGCGGCCGGCGGGGCGCGGTCCACCAGGTCGGCCAGGTAGCGCACGCCGCCCAGCTCCTCGAACGCCGGGTCGCGGGCGAACACCTCGGCCAGCAGGATGGGCTCGGCCAGTTGCCCCTTGCGGATGTTGCTCTCGATGGAGTCGTAGAGCCGCTGGTGGAAGGGCTCGTAGAAATGCCGGCCCTGCAGGTTGTCGCCCAGCCGCTCGAAGGCGGCGTTGTCGTAGAGCAGGGCGCCCAGCAGCGCCTGCTCGGCTTCGACATTGGCCGGGACGTGGGGAATCTCGACATCGTTGGAGGGGGGGCGCAGGTCGAGCGCCGGGATGATCGCCATGGCCTATCGATAACCGAAGGCCGCGCGCGCTCCACTGTGACATGCGGCCCTGCGCGGACCTGTCCACACACAAAACGCCGCCTGTGGACAAGCTTGGCCGTACTCGCGTCAGGCACGAAAACGGCGCGGGACCGCTGGCCCCGCGCCGTCCTTGTGTTCGGTCCTGCGCCGCCTACCAGTTGTAGGTCAGGCGGGCGTAGAGGAAGCGGCCGTTGAACCCGAAGGGCGAGTAGCTCGGGAAGCCGATCGGGCCGTTGGTGTTGACGATGGTCGGCGTCGGGTTGGGATATTCGTCGAACAGGTTGTTCGCGCCCACCGCCACGCCCAGGCCCATGGGGAACTGGTAGCGGCCTTCCAGGTCCACCAGGGTGTGCGCGCCCGAGTGGTAGTCGAGGCTCGGCGAGTTGTTGGGGATCAGCACGTCGCCGTAATAGGTGGCCTTGGCGCTGACCCCGAAGGCGCCTTGCGTCCAGTCGACGCCGAGCACGTGCTTCTGCTTGGGCGTGCCTTCCTCGAAGGTCAGGCGGTTGCCGCGGTCGAACAGGATCGGCGGCACCGGCAGGCCCGACAGCACCGCGGTGGTCGGCACCCGCTTCACCTTGGTGGAGTTGAAGTTCGCCGCCGCCGTGAAGTCGAAGCGGCCGATGTTGTCGGTCTCCAGGTGGTAGCGGCCGACGATGTCGAGGCCCTTGGTGGTGGTCTGGACGCCGTTGATGAAGAACCGTCCGCCGCCGATGCCGGAGGTTCCGGGCGGGTTGAGCAGGTTGAAGATCGCCACCGCGGTCGGCGAGCCGGTGGGCGTGCCCAGGATGTTCTCCGACAGCACGATGCGGTTCTTGATGTCGATCTGGTAGGCGTCGGCCGTCAGCTCGAACGGGCCCTGGTGGAAGACCGCGCCCACCGAGTAGTTGACCGACTTCTCCGGCTGCAGCGGCTTGGCGCCGAGGGCCGCGGCCGTGGCGCTGGTCGCCGGGAAGGTGCTGACCTCCACGGGGGTGTTCACGCCGTTGATCAGGATGAAGTTGGTCGAGGTGGCGGTGAAGTACTGCTGCTGCAGGGCCGGCGCCCGGAAGCCGCTGGCCACCGTGCCGCGCAGCGCGAAGCTGGGCGTGAGCTCGTAGCGGGCGGAGATCTTGCCGTTGGTGGTCGAGCCGAAGTCCGAATAGTTCTCGTAGCGCGCCGCGATGTCGACGTCGAAGGCGGCGGTCACGGGTGCGTCCAGGTCCACGTAGGCGGCGTAGGAGTGGCGGGTCTTGTCCACCACATTGGACGGCTTGAAGCCCGGGAAGCCCTGGGCCCCGGCCGCCTTGGTGTTGAACGGGCCCAGCACCCACGAGGGCGTGTCGCCCGCGCCGATCGCATAGCCCTCGTGCCGGTACTCCGCGCCGAAGGCGAGGTTGGCGGGCTTGGCGAAGCCGAACTCCAGCGGCTTGGTGAGGTCCACGACCGCGACCCATTGGTCGTAGCGCATGGTGCCGGCGTCGAAGGTGGTCGGCGAGGCCGCGCCCAGCGAGGCGTTGACCGAGTGGATCACCCCGTAGTGCACCTTGTTGTAGCCATAGACCACGCCGGCATCGACGTTGAAGCCGCCGGCCTCGCCCTTGACCCCGCCCGAGGCGGTGAAGTCGTCGATGTCGGTGGTGATCAGCGGCAGGAAGCCCTGCGGGAAGATCGCCAGGACGTTGTTGGCGTTGTTGAACAGCCGCGGGTTGGCCGCGCTGTCGGTCTTGCGCTTCTGGTAGCCGGCGAAGCCGTAGGCCTTCCAGGTGTCGTTCAGCGGCAGGCCGGCGTTGAGGTAGATGGTCTTGTCTTCCTCCTGCGGGTCGCCGTAGCGCGAAGTCACCGCCGGCGGGCTGACCCGCGGGTCGAGGTCGCCGCGGCTGGTCGGGTTGCGGAAACGGTATTCGGCCGACACCGTCAGGAAGCCGTCGGCGCCCAGCGGCAGGCCCTGCCAGCCGGCGACGGTGTAGGTCGGGCCGTCCTTGTAGTCGCGGCCGCCCGGCGCCCGGGCCGTCTTCACGGTGGTGTGGTAGATGCCGTAGGTGGCGGAGACGCCGCCGCCCTCGCGGGCCTCGCGCAGCCGCATGTTGATGACGCCGGCGATGGCGTCGGAGCCGTACTGGGCCGCGGCGCCGTCGCGCAGCACCTCGATGTGATCCAGGGCGATGGTCGGGATCGAGTTCAGGTCCACGGCGGCCGAGCCGCGGCCGATCGAGCCGTTGACGTTGACCAGGGCCGAGGCATGGCGGCGCTTGCCGTTCAGCAGCACCAGGGTCTGGTCGGGCGCCAGGCCGCGCAGGGTCGCCGGGCGCACCGAGTCGGTGCCGTCGGTGATCGACGGGCGGGGGAAGTCGAGGGAGGGGGCGACCGTGGCCATGGCCGCGGCCAGCTCGGTGGTGCCCTGCCGGGCGATCGCCTGGGCCGAGACCACGTCCACCGGGGCCAGCGATTCCAGGCGCGTGCGGCCCTCGGTGCGGGTGCCGGTGACCACCAGCTCCTCGACCTGCTGGCCGGCCGGCGCCGGCTGGGCGAGGGCGGGCGTGGAAAGCAGGGCGCCGGCAGAGACCGCGGCGAACAGCAGGATACGAGATTGCATGAAAAATAGCCCCCGGCAGGCGCTCGAACGAGCATCTGAACAATATTGTGGCACTACCTAAGCTGCGCCGGAGCCGCGGGAAATGACAATTTTACAACAGGATAAGCAAAACGGCGCGGGAGGAGGCCTCCCGCGCCGCACGCACGTCTCAATGTGACGTTGGGTCGTAACGGACTAGGCGTCGGCGTCCGTGAACTCCGAGGCCGCCTGGCCCGCGCCGCCTTCGAGGAGGTCGGCCACCGCCTGTTCGTCGGCGATGCGGTCTTCCTCGAACTGGCTGTTGATCACGTTCTCGCCGCGCGCCTGGCGCTCCGCCTCGTCCGTGCTGCGGGCGATGTTGAGCGTCACCGTGACGGTGACTTCCGGGTGCAGGCGGACCTTCACCGGATGCAGGCCGAGCGTCTTGATCGGCTTGTCGAGCACGACCATGGCGCGCTCCACCTTGCCGCCTTCGCCGTTCACGGCGTCAGCCACGTCGCGGCCGGAGACCGAGCCGTACAGCTGGCCGCTCTCGCCCGCCTGGCGGATCAGGATGTAGGACGTGCCGTCGAGCTTCTCGCCGGCCGTGCCGGCCGCGTCCTTGGCCTTGGTGTTGCGGGCCTCGATCTCGACCCGCTGGCCTTCGAAGACCTTCAGGTTGTTGGCGTTGGCGCGCAGCGCCTTCTGGCGCGGCAGCAGGAAGTTGCGGGCGTAGCCGTCCTTGACGTTGACGACGTCGCCGAGACCGCCCCAGCCTTCCACACGTTCGAGCAGGATGACTTTCATCTGTGCGGCTCCCTTACTTCACGACGTAGGGGAGCAGCGAGAGGAAGCGGGCGCGCTTGATGGCCTTGGCCAGCTCGCGTTGCTTCTTCGCCGACACCGCGGTGATCCGCGACGGCACGATCTTGCCGCGCTCGGAGACGTAGCGCTGCAGCAGCTTGACGTCCTTGTAGTCGATCTTGGGCGCGTTGGCGCCGGAGAACGGGCACACCTTGCGGCGGCGGAAGAACGGGCGGCGTCCGCCGCTGGCGGAGGCCCCGGCGGCCGGGGCCGCGACTGTGGTTTCGTCGGTCATGTCGAGTTCCTCCTTTCCTAGAATTGCGGCGCGTCGTCGCGGCGTTCGCGGTCGCGATCGCGGCGGGCGAGGACGGGCGAGAGCTCCAGGTCCAGCTCATCGACGCGCACGGTCAGGTAGCGCAGCACGTCTTCGTTGAGGCTGAGCTGCCGCTCCATCTCCTTCACGGCGTCGGCCGGAGCGTCGATGGCCAGCAGGGAGTAGTGTCCCTTGCGGTTCTTCTTGATTCGGTAGGTCAGGTTGCGGAGGCCCCAGTACTCGATCTTGGCCACACTTCCGCCGCCCTGTTCGATGAGGGACTTCAGAGTGTCGTTGAGGGCTTCGGCCTGTTGCGGCGAGATGTCCTGCCGCGAGATGACGACGTGCTCGTAGAGCGCCATGCTTTCCTTCTTCCTTGAGGGGTGGCGGCGTCGACGGCGGTGGAAGGTCCGCCGGAAACGATGGCTCTGCGCCCGGCGGCCGGGAGTTTCCCGGCCCTTTGGAGCTCCGTGCGAGACCGCCCTCCGTGAAGAGGCGGCCAGATAGGGGAAAAGTGAGCGGGCGGCAAGGCTTTTCGGTCTTGCCAGCCGCCGCGCGAGATGCAGTTTACGCCCAACATGAACGGGGGATTAACGATGCGACCAGGCAGACGCCTCGCTGCAACCGCCATAGCGATCGTTCTCCTCGCCGCCGGACCCGCCTTCGCGGCCGACGCGCTCCAGATTTCCCCAAGAGCTGCTCAGACCGTTTCCCAGACCGCCCTCCAGACCACAG
>JAQGIV010000098.1 GCA_028290945.1 Phenylobacterium sp.
GCCGCTCGGCGGCGCGGGTGATGTGCCCCTCGTCGGCGACGGCGACCAGGTAGCGCAGCCGGCGGAGCTCGATCAACGGCATACCTCCAAGGTATCGAGAATGGCCTGGCTATATATTGGACCCTCCAACCAGATCGGTCCATGCCTTGGCCGTAGCTGGAGGACGGGCAGATGGATGCTTCGGACCATGTGGACGGCGAGGCCCGCGACGGGCTGATCCGGCAGCTGGTGGACTGGACCGCGGCCCGGCCGCGCACCTATGGCGAGGCCATGGAGGCCTGGTCGTCGTCCTGCCCGGCCCTGACCATCTGGGAGGATGCGCTCGCCGCGCGGCTGATCGAGGTGCGGGGCGTCCCCGGCGCGGCGACCTGCGACGGCCAGGTGCGCGTCACCGAGGCGGGCCGGGCGCTGCTCACCCAGTGAGCCTCGTCGCCGCCGTCTTCCTGGTCGTCGCATCCTTCGTCACCGCGGCGATCTCCGGGGTGTTCGGCATGGCCGGGGGGCTGATGCTGAAGGGCGCCCTGGCGCTGGTGCTGCCGGTCTCGGCGACCTTCGTGGCGCACGGCATCCTGCAGCTGGTGGCCAACGGCTGGCGGGCGATCCTGCACCGCAGGTTCGTGGGCTGGCGGATCGTGGCGGTGTTCGCCGTGGGCTCCCTCTTCGCCGGCGGGGTCATGGCCTTCATCGCCGTGGAGCCGTCGAAGGCGACGCTCTACCTCCTGATGGGCGTCGTGCCCGCCCTGCTGTGGATTCCCCGGCGCTGGGTGTCGCTGGACGCCGCCAGGCCCGAGCAGGCGCTGCTCTGCGGGATCTCGGTGACCGGCCTCAACCTCACCGCCGGCGTGGCCGGACCGCTGCTCGACATCTTCTTCGTGCGCACCGCGCTGACCCGCCACCAGATCGTCGCCACCAAGGCCGCCACCCAGGTGTTCTCCCATCTGGCCAAGATCGCGGTCTATGGCGCGCCGCTGATCGCCGTGCACGGCCAGGGCCTGCCGCCGTGGTGGGTGTTCGCGCTGGCCATCCCGCTCTCCATGCTGGGCACGGTGGCCGGCGGCTGGGTGCTGGAGCGGATGGACGACGTCAACTTCAAGCGCCTCTCGCGGCTGATCGTGACGGTGACCGGGATCGTCTACCTGGCCGGCGCGGCGCAGCTCTACCTGCGGGGCTAGCACCACGCCAACCGTGTCATCCCGGTCTTCGCTTCGCGAAACCGGGATGACATCCAAAAAAACACCCGGATCCTGTTGGACCCGGGTGGGGGAAGTCATAGGGAGGAAACGCCCAGGATGGGCAGACCCCGAGATATGGCTGCCGTTCAGCCAAACAAGGGCGGGGCGCGAAAAAACTTTGCGGGAGTGTCGAATGCAGCTTGAGCCGAAGGTGCTGGAGAACCGCTTCCTGCGGCTGGAGCCGATGGGCGAGGCGCACCGCGCGGGGCTGCAGGCGGCCTGCAACGCCGACGCCGACTTCTTCCCGGCCTTCTATCCCTACTCCTGGGCCGGCGAGCATTTCGCGGCCACCTGGGACAGGCTGATGGCCGACCAGGCCGGCGGGAACACCATCGGTTTCGCGGTGATAGTCGCGGGCGTCTGCCGCGGCATCAGCACCTACTACGGCATCGACCGGGCCAATGACGTGCTGGAGATCGGTGGCACCTATTTCGAGCCCTCGGTGCGCGGCGGGGCGGTGAACCCCTCGGCCAAGCGGCTGATGATGGGCCACGCCTTCGACAGCGGCGCGCGCCGGGTGGTCTATCGGGTCGACGCCATCAACGCCCGCAGCCGCGCCGCCGTGCTGAAGCTGGGCGCCGTGCAGGAGGGCATCCTGCGCCAGGACCGGACGACCTTCACCGGCCGCGTCCGCGACACCGTGATCTTCTCGATCCTCGAGGGTGAGTGGCCGGCGGTCCGCGACCGGCTCGACGCGCGGCTGGCGGCGTTCGGCTAGCCGCCTCCCCGCCAGGCGAAGCGGGCAGGGAGAGGAGGCTAGGCAGGAACCGCGGCGGGCGTCAGCCGGTGGACGCTCTCCGGCTCCTTGAAGAACACCTGGTCGGCGGCCGCGGCGACCTCCTGGGCGGTGTAGGGCCGGCCGGGCGCGAAGCCCTCGGTCTCCAGCATCTTGATCTCGCGCACGCCCCGCGAGGAGACGCCGAGGATCTTGCCGGAGTGCTCGGCGGAGAGGTCGCTGACCATGTAGAGCACGCCGGGCGCCACGTTCTCCGGCAGGCTCAGCGGATCGGGCTCGCGGTCCTTGCGGCCGGGCAGGTCGGAGGTCAGCCGGGTGTAGGCGCCGGGCGCCAGGCCCATGACCCGGATGTTGTACTTGCGGCCCTCGATCGACATCACCCGGACCATTCCGTAGATGCCGGCCTTGGCGGCCCCATAGTTGGTCTGGCCGAAATTGCCGTAGAGGCCCGAGGTCGAGGAGGTGAGCACCATCGTGCCGCCGCCGTGGTCCTTCATGAATTTCCACACCGGCAGGGCGGTGCAGTAGGTCCCCTTCACGTGGACCTTGATCACCGCGTCCCAGTCGGCCTCGGAGGTGTTGGCGAAGGTCCGGTCGCGCAGGATGCCGGCGTTGCAGACCAGCACGTCGACCTTGCCGAAGTTGTCGAGCGCGGTCGCCAGGATGGCCTCGCCGCCCGGCACGGTGGAGACGTCGTCGGTGTTGGCGACGGCCCGGCCGCCGGCCGCCTCGATGGAATCTACGACTCTTTGAGCGGCCGACACATCGGCGCCGGTGCCGTCGCGCGCCCCGCCCAGGTCGTTGACCACCACCGCCGCGCCCTCGCTGGCGAACAGCTTGGCGTAGGCTTCGCCCAGCCCGTTGCCGGCGCCCGTAATGATGGCGACCTTACCGTCCAGCAAACCCATCACGACCTCCCAAGGCTTCTTTTGAGCTTTATGGGCGCATCTTCCCGCCGGGTTTGGCGGCTTGGCAAGTGCACGTGGCGTCAACGGCCGCGGCGTTCCCGGAAGAATCCCCGCAGCAACGCGCTGCTTTCGGCCGCCAGCACGCCGCCGGTCACGCTCGGCCGCCAGTGGCAGGTGGGCTGGTCGAAGAAGCGGGGGCCGTGGATCACCGCGCCGCCCTTGGGGTCCTCGGCGCCGAACACCAGGCGGCCGATGCGGGCGTGGCTGATGGCCCCGGCGCACATGGCGCAGGGCTCCAGCGTCACCACCAGGGTCAGGCCGGTCAGGCGGTAGTTGCCGAGCGTGCGGGCGGCCTCGCGCATGGCCACGATCTCGGCGTGGGCGGTAGGGTCGTGGGCGCCGATGGGATCGTTGGCGCCGATGGCGATCACCGCGCCGGTGGCCGGATCGACGACGACCGCGCCCACCGGGGTCTCGCCCCGGGCGGCGGCGTCTTGCGCCGCTTCGAGGGCGATGCGCATGGTGCTCTGGTCATGGTCCACGATCCGCAACGAACCCACCCGGCCCCCACCGGTCAAGCAAATGCGGCCGAAGACGGGCCGGAGCCCGGGGGCGGCGAGCGCGTGGCCAAGGCGCTGGCCCGCGCCGGCGTCGCCTCGCGCCGCGAGGTGGAGCGGCTGATCGAAGCCGGCCGCGTGGCGCTGAACGGCAAGACCCTGACCACGCCGGCGGTGAAGGTCGATCCGGGCGACGTGCTGACCGTCGACGGCCAGGTGGTGAACGAGGCGGAGCCGACCCGCGTGTTCCGCTATCACAAGCCGCCGGGCCTGATGACCACGCACAACGACCCGCAAGGCCGCCCGACGGTGTTCGAGGCCCTGCCCAAGGACCTGCCGCGGCTGATCTCGGTGGGCCGCCTCGACCTCAACACCGAAGGCCTGCTGCTGCTCACCAACGACGGCGGCCTGGCGCGGGCCCTGGAGCTGCCGGAGACCGGGGTGGTGCGCCGCTACCGGGCCCGCGCGCGGGGCCGGATCACCCAGGAACGGCTCGACCGGCTGAAGCACGGCGTCACCGTCGAAGGTGTCCGCTACGGCGCCATCGAGGCGACGCTCGACAAGGCCAGGGAGGCCGCCCCCGGGAGCCAGCAGGGCGCGAACCTGTGGATCACCCTGACCCTCTCGGAAGGCAAGAACCGCGAGGTTCGCCGGGTGCTGGAATCGCTGGGCCTGTCGGTGAACCGGCTGATCCGGCTGGCCTATGGGCCGTTCGCCCTGGGAACCCTGGGGGTGGGCCAGGTGGAGGAAGTGGGGCCGCGGGTGATCCGCGAGCAGCTGGCCGACCACGTGACGCCGGCCAACCTGCCGAAGGGCGAGCGGGCGCAGTGGAAGCCGCCGGCGGCCCAGGCGCGCCGCCGCGCGCCGCAGACCGAGGCGGAAGCCGAGCGCGCGCACCGCCAGCGCACGGCCGAGACGGAGCCGAAGAAGGAATACAAGGCCGGCTGGGCCAAGCCGAAGATCAAGCCCAAGCCCGCGCAGAAGGCGAAGCCGCCGCGGGTCTCCGGCGCCAAGGGCGGTCCGAGGGCTATCGCCAAGGCGGGCTCCAAGAGTGCGCCCAGGACCGCAGCGCCTGCGCCCAGGTCGGGGGCGCGCAAGCCCGGCGGGACGCGACGGCCCGGCGGCCGGGGTCCGCGCGGCTAGGCCATGCGCATCGTCTCGGGAGAGTTCCGCGGCAAGGCCCTCAAGGCGCCGGCCGGCCAGGCCACGCGGCCGACCTCCGACCGTGCGCGCCAGGCGGTGTTCAACATCCTGGAGCATGCGCCCTGGTCGACGGGCGTGCGGGGCGTGCGCGTCATCGACCTGTTCGCCGGCTCCGGCGCGCTGGGGCTTGAGGCCCTGTCGCGCGGCGCGGCCTTCTGCCTGTTCGTGGAGACCGACGAAGCGGCCCGGGGCGCGATCCGCGAGAACGTCGAGGCGCTGCAGCTGTTCGGCCAGACCCGCGTCCACCGGCGCGACGCTACGGACCTGGGCGTACGGCCCGGTGGCGACGGTCCGGCCTTCGACCTCGCCTTCCTGGATCCGCCCTACGCCAAGGGCCTGGGCGAGGCGGCGCTGGCGAAACTGGCGGCCGGCGGCTGGCTGTCGCCCGGCGCGACGGTGGTGTTCGAGCGCGGCTCGGACGAGGCCGAGTTCAGCGTCGCGGGGTTCGCGCCGCTGGACGCCCGCAAGTACGGCGCGGCCACCGTGCATTTCCTGAAATTCGCCTCTCCCCCACGCGCCGCGTAGAGGGGAGAGGAGGTCATGCTGCGGCGGCCGGCGCGAGATCGATCCCGAAGGTCTCGCGCAGGCCCGCCCGTCCGGCGGCGGTGAGGATCGCGGCGCGGTCCTCTCGGCCGCGCTCGATCCAGCCGAGCGCCAGGAGCCGGTCGAGCAGGCGGGCGGCGAGCGGGCCCGCCAGGTGGCGACGGCGCTCCGTCCAGTCGATGCAGGGCCGCAGCTTGCCGCGCGGGTTGGGCTTCAGGCCGGCGAGATCGACGCCGAGCGCCGTCAGCCGGGCCTCGCCGTCCAGGGTCAGGCGGTAGCGCTCCGGCCCGTCGGCCTCCATCAGCCCGTCGCGCTCGAAGGCGTCGGCCAGGGCCACGCCCAGGCGGCCGGCCAGGTGGTCGTAGCAGGTGCGCGCCTCGCGCAGCCGCCGGGCCTTGGGCGACAGCGGCGGATCGAAGGGCTTGGGGATCGGCAGCACGCGGGCCAGGGCCTCCAGCGCCTGGGCGACCTCCGCCCCGGCCAGCCGATAGTAGCGGTGGCGGCCCTGCTGGGTGACGGCCACCAGGCCGCCGGCGGCGAGCTTGCCCAGGTGGTTGCTGGCCGATTGCGGCGTGACGCCCGCGGCCCAGGCGAGCTGGCTCGCCGGCATCGACCGGCCGTCCAGCAGGGCCTGCAGCATGGCGGCGCGGGCCGGGTCGCCGATCAGGGCGGCGGGGGTCGCGATATTGGCGTCCATGGGTGGAGCCTAGCGCGGCCTGGCCTGCGAAGCTTCATGCACGGCTGAAACAACTCGGGGATCGGCCAATCTCCTGAACGACTTAACCATGATCTTCGGAATACAGAAAAGATGAGTGTCACAAAACAGTCGAAAAACATTCGCAGGTGAAGTAGCCCATTCTAATCTTGCATTAGTCATCGCACGGCATTGGTCGCCCAGCTTCGGAGCCGACAATGACCCTGTTGCTCGACATCGCGCCCTTCGGCGTCCCGATCTCGCCGGACACCACCGGCCAGGCGGTCTATCGCCGGTTCGAGGAAGAGCCGGACACCCTGGCGATCGCCGTGGTCGACGCCGACTACCGTCCGGTCGGCCTGATCGAGCGCAACACCTTCCTGGTGCGCATGGCCGCGCAGCACGGCTACGCCCTATGGTCGGAGCGGCCGGTGTCGCGCTGGATGAGGACCGATCCGGTGGTGGCGGACGGCGACATGACGGTGGCCGAGTTCTGCGGTCAGGTGATGGAGGAACGGCCGTCCGAGCTGCTGCAGGGCTTCGTCGTCACCTGCGGCGGCCGCTATGCCGGGGTGGGCACCGCGCTCGGCCTGCTGCAGGCCGTCGCCACCGCGGCCGCCTCGCATGCCCAGGAGATGACCCGCCTGGCCGAGGAGGCCCAGACGGCGCTGGCCGCCAAGGCGCGGTTCCTGGCGGTGATGAGCCACGAGATCCGAACCCCGCTGAACGGCGTCCTGGGCGTGGCCGAGATCATCCGCCGCAAGACCCGCGACGATGATGAGCTGGCGCCCTTCGTGGAGACCATCATCGAGTCCGGCGGGGCGCTGCTGCGGCTGCTGAACGACGCCCTGGACCTGTCGCGGGCCGAGGCCTCGGCGCTGGGCCTCGAGGAGGAGCCGGTGCTGGCCGCCCGGCTCGTCGAGGAGGTCCGCCGGCTGTGGTCGCCGCGCGCCGAGCTGAAGGGCCTGGAGCTGCGGGCCAGCTACGACGGCCCGCCGGACCTGTGGATGCTGGCCGACCGGGTGCGGCTGCTGCAGGTGCTCAACAACCTGATCGGCAATGCGCTGAAGTTCACCGAGACCGGCGCCGTCGAGGTCCGGGTGGCGGCGCATGTGGAGGGCGACTACGTCCGCTTCCGCGGCGAGGTGGCCGACACCGGGCCGGGCGTCCCCGCCGACCGGCTGGAGACCATCTTCGCGCCCTTCCAGCAGACCGAGGCAGGCCAGCGGCTGGGCGGCGCCGGCCTCGGCCTGGCGGTCTGCCGCCAGATCGTCGAACGCATGGACGGAACCATCGAGGCGCGCGCGCGGCCGGCCGGCGGGGCGCTGTTCGCCTTCCAGGCCCCGCTGCACCACCTGCCCGGCCAGCAGGCCAGCGAGGCGCCGGCGCCCCTGCCGGAGGTCGAGCGATCGATGCACGTGCTGATCGCCGACGACAACCGGGTCAACCGCACGGTGGCCGAGACGCTGTGCGAGATGTTCGGCTGCACCAGCGAGAGCGTCGAGGACGGGGCGGCGGCGGTGGTGGCGGCGGAGAGCGGCCGCTTCGACCTGATCCTGATGGACGTCAAGATGCCGGTGATGGACGGGGTGGAAGCCACCCGCCGCATCCGCTCCGGCTCGGCCACCGGCTCGCGCATCCCGATCATCGCCGTGACCGCGAACGCCGATCCCTCGGACGCGGAGTTCTATCGCCGCAGCGGCATGAACGGCGTGGTGGAGAAGCCCATCAAGCCGGAAAAGCTGCTGGCCGCCATGGGCGCGGTGCTGGACATGGACGAGGCCGACGCGGCCGCCGCCGTCGCCTAGCGCCGGCCGAACAGCCGCTCGATGTCGGCGAGCTTGAGCTCCACATAGGTCGGGCGGCCGTGGTTGCACTGGCCGGAGTGGGGCGTGGCCTCCATCTGGCGGAGCAGGGCGTTCATCTCGGCCGCGGTCAGCCGGCGGCCGGCGCGCACCGAGCCGTGGCAGGCCATGGTCGAGCAGACCTCCTCTAGCCGCTCCTTCAGGGCCAGCGCCTGGCCGTTCTCGGCCAGGTCGTCGGCGATGTCGCGCACCAGGCCCGCCGCGTCGGTCTCGCCAAGCAGGGCCGGGACCTCGCGGACCAGGATGGCGCCGGGGCCGAACGGCTCGATCAAGAGGCCCAGCGCCGCCAGCTCCTCCGCCTTGGCGGCGACGCGTTCGGCCTCGGCGGGATCGAGCTCGACCACCTCGGGCAGCAGCAGCGCCTGGCGGGTGACGCCGCCGTCCGCCATCTCGGCCTTCATCCGCTCATAGACCAGCCGCTCGTGGGCGGCGTGCTGGTCGACGATGACCATGCCGTCGCGGGTCTGGGCGACGATGTAGGTCTCGTGCACCTGGGCGCGCGCGGCGCCCAGCGGGAAGTCCAGCGGGTCGAACACCGGCGCGGGCTCGCCCCCTTCGGAAACGCCGGGCGCGTCCCAGGCCAGCTCGGCGCGGGCGGAGACCTGTTCGAGGCCGGGCAGCACGGCCGCGGCCGCCGCAGCCGAACCCGGACTCCAGCCACCGGAGCGCCAGGCGGAGAAGCCGCCGCCGGGCCGGAAGCCGCCCAAGGCGGCGCTGGAGACCGTGGTCGAGGCGCGGTGGCCGGCGGCGGCCAGCGCATGGCGCAGCGCCCCGATGATCAGCCCGCGCACCAGCCCCGGATCGCGGAACCGCACCTCGGCCTTGGCGGGATGGACGTTGACGTCCACCAGGCCGGCGTCGAGTTCGACGTAGAGCGCGGCCAGCGGGTGGCGGTCGCGGGCCAGGAAGTCGGCGTAGGAGGCCCTGAGCGCGCCCTGCAGCAGCCGGTCGCGCACCGGCCGGCCGTTGACGAACAGGTACTGGTGGGCGGCGTTGCCGCGGTTGTAGGTGGGCAGGCCGGCGAAGCCGGTCAGCCGGATGCCCTCCCGCTCCTGGTCGAGCTCAAGCGCATTGTCGGAGAACTCGCGGCCCATGACGGCCGACAGCCGCGCGAGCCGGCCCGTGGGCCCGGGCGGTTCGGCCGGCAGGCGCAGGGCGCGGCGGCCGTCGAGGTCGAGGGTGAAGCTGACCGCCTCGTGGGCCATGGCCTGGCGCTTCAGCTCGTCGGTGATGGCCAGCGCCTCGGAGCGCTCCGACTTCATGAACTTCAGCCGTGCGGGCGTGGCGTAGAACAGGTCGCGCACCTCGACCCGCGCGCCGTGCGGGGTTGGGAAGGCGGCCGGGGCCACCGCGCCCACGGCGCCTGCGTCGACGAAGATGGCGTGGGCGTCGGCCAAGCCCTTGCTGCGTGAGGCGATCGACAGCCGGGCCACCGAGCCGATGGAGGGCAGGGCCTCGCCGCGGAAGCCCAGGGTGGCGATGCGCAGCAGGTCGTAGTCGCCGTCCTCGCCGGGCTTCAGCTTGGAGGTGGCGTGGCGCTCGACGGCCAGCGGCAGCTCGTCCGGCGGGATGCCGTCCCCGTCGTCGGCCACCAGGATGCGCGACAGCCCGCCGCCGTCGGCCTGCACCTCCACGGACCGGGCCCCGGCGTCCAGGGCGTTCTCCACCAGCTCCTTGACCGCGCTCGCGGGCCGTTCCACCACCTCGCCGGCGGCGATGCGGTTGATCAGTTCGGGCGGCAGGCGGGCGATGGGCATGAAAGAGCCTTGGATGGTGGCCTATTCTGGCGCGCAGCCGGACGCAAAAGCGGTTCCCACTTTTGCTGGCTGTCGCTTCTATAGGACGATTCCGGAGCGACCATGAGCGTGCGACATCGTCTCGGCCTCTTGGCCCTGGTCCTGGCTCTGGCCGCGCCCGCGATGGCGCAGGTCCCGCCGCAACCGGCCCGGCCAGATCCGCGCGATCCCGACGCGGTGATCCTCGAGGAGCTGGTGGTGGTGGCCCGTGACAAGGGCCCGGCCTGGTGGCGGGTCTCCAACGGCGCCTCGACGGTCTATGTGCTGGGCGTCCCCTCCATCGCGCCCAAGCACATGCAGTGGGACCGCACGGTGTTCGAGCGCCGGCTCCAGGGCGCCAACGCCGTCCTGCTGCCCTACCAGGACGTCCGCGTGCGGTTCACCACCTCCATCGGGGCGGCCTGGAACTACATGCGGCTGAAGTCCTCGACGCCGTTCGAGGAGACGCTGGACACCGACCGGCGGATGCGTTTCCAGGAGGCCCGCACCCGGCTGGGCCAGCCCGCCAAGCGCTATGGCACCAAGAACCCGCTGGCCGCGGGCCTGCTGCTGCTCACCGACTACCGCGACCGCTCGGGGCTGACCAACACCGACCCGATCAAGCTGATCAAGGGGCTCAGCCAGCAGGCCAAGGTGCCGATCCGCCAGAGGAGCTACGACATCGCCCCGCAGCTGGGGGCGATCCTCAAGACCTCGCCGGAGGCCGGCCACGCCTGCCTGGACGAGGTGATCGCCCTGGTCCGCGCCGGGCCCGGCGCGACGCTGACGGCCACCCAGGCCTGGGCGGAGGGCAATGTGCCGGCGGCGCTGGAGAACGAGCGGACCTATGAGCGCTGCATCGCCCTGGTGCCGGGCGCCCAGGCCTTCGACGCCCGCGCCAAGGCTGACGAGGTGGCGGAGATCGAACAGGCCCTGAAGGTCCCCGGCCACGCCATCGCGGTGGTGCAGCTGAGCCCCCTGCTCAGCCAGGGCGGCGTCCTCGACCGCCTGCGCGGCGAGGGCTTCACGGTGAAGGCGGCGGGGGAAGAATAGGAGTTTCCCTCCCCTTTATGGGGAGGGACAGACCGCGCAGCGGTCAGGGTGGGGAGGTCACGATCACGCTCTGAGCTTGGACGTTTATTCCCCACCCCTGGCTCGACTTTTGTCGAGCCGTCCCCTCCCCATAAAGGGGAGGGAAAAGGCTACAGCCCCGGCAGCTTGAACTTTTTCGGGGCGTCGCGGCTGATGACGATGGGCTTGCCGCCGGTCAGCTTGGCGACGCGTTCGGTTTCCTGGGCGGCGTCGACCGGGGCGGGGGTCGCCGCGGCGGTGGCGGCGTCGGACTTCGGGGCCTTGGTCGAGCGCCAGAACATCACCCGGTCGGCGAAGCCCTTTTCCTTGTGCGCCACGTCGCCGAACTCGTCGTCGACCACATAGCGGATCAGCGGATCGGCCTTCTCGGCGCCGGCCTTGTTGGCCAAGAGCTTCTCGCCGGTCGAGCGCTGCTCGGCCTCACGCTGGCCCAGCAGCGCCAGGCGCGCGGCGCTCTCGGGTTGCAGCTCCTGCGGGCGCGGCTTGCCGGGCGCCGGCGGGCGCAGCGCATAGTCGGGCGGCACCACCAGGGGCGCCTTGGTCACGACGCGGAATTCGTCGGGGGTGACCTTGGTCATGCCGAGCGCTTGCGCGGTCGACTGGCAACCGGCCAGGCCGAGGCCCGCGAACAGCGCGGACACGGCGATCACTTTGCTGACGCTCATCAAGCTCACGAACTCCTTGGGCCGCCCCCGGCCACGGGAAGGTGGATAAAGCAAACGGACAAGGACGCCAACCGCCCCGAGCCGTGTCCGATTGCGACCAATCGGACACGGTCGATTCCTTGAAAAAAGGATTCAGAGCATTTTCCGAGTGGAAAATGCTCTAGGCAGCGGGTTCTCGCCGCAGGCTGTCGAGCAGCAGGGCGATGACGCCCACGGTGATGGCGCTGTCGGCCACGTTGAAGATCCACGGGAAGAAGCCGATCTTCTGAACGTCGATGAAATCCACCACCCAGCCGAAGCGGGCGCGGTCGATGGCGTTGCCCACCGCGCCGCCGCAGATCAGGCCGTAGCCCAGCGCCTGCAGCGGGCGGTGCGCGCGCCGGGCCCACCAGACGATCATCGCGGCCACGATCAGCGAAAAGCCCACCAGGGCCCAGCGAGCCAGGTCCTTCTCGGCGCGCAGGAAGCCGAAGCTGACCCCGGTGTTGGGCACCAGGGTGAACTGCAGGATGCCGGCCACCGGCCGGCTCTCGTAGAGCCGCAGGCCTAGGCCCAGGATCCAGGCCTTCACCGCCTGGTCGAGGGCGATGACCACGGCGGCCAGGCCATAGGCGGTCCAGCCGAAGCGGGTGACGCCGCTCACGCCGGAACGCCCGCGGGGTTGGCCGCATCGAAGGCCGCCACCGCGTCCTCGCAGCGCAGGCAGAGCATCTTCGGCGGCGAGACCTCCGCCAGCACCCGCCAGCAGCGGGCGCACTTGCAGCCGTCGGCGCGGTTGGGCTCGACGGCGACGCCCGGGGCTTCCGGCAGCCGGAAGGCGTCGGCGGGCCCGTCGCCGGCGACAAGCTGGGCGGCGCTGGTGCGGAACACCTCCGCCGGGTCGAGGCCCGCGAAGGCGGCGATCAGGGCCGGGTCGGCGACGTGGACGCGCGGCGCGGCCTCCAGCGAGGCGCCGATCCGCTTCTCGCGGCGCTCGACCTCGATCGCGCCGGTGACCACGGAGGTCACCTGCTGGACCTTGGCCCAGCGCTCGGCTTCCTCGTCGTTGCGCCACTCAGCCGGCGTCTTGGGGAACTCGCGCAGGCAGTTGGAGGCGGAGTCCGGGAACCGCGTCGTCCAGGCCTCTTCCATGGTGAAGGGCAGCAGGGGCGACAGCCAGGCGGTCACCCGCTCGAACACCGCATCCATCACCGTGCGCACGGCGCGCCGCTTTTCGCTGTCCGCGCGGTCGCAGTAGAGGCTGTCGCGGCGCACGTCGAAGAACAGCGACGACAGGTCGTCCTGGCAGAAGGCCAGCAGCGAGCGCGTCACGTCCTGGAAGTGGTAGTCGCGGTAGGCGCCGCGCACCTCGCCGTCCAGCTCCCAGAGCCGGTGCAGGATGTAGCGCTCCAGCGGCGGCATCCGGTCCAGCGGCACCCGCTCGGCGTCGCTGAACCCGCCCAGCGCGCCCAGCATGTAGCGGATGGTGTTGCGCAGCTTGCGGTAGGCGTCGCTGGTGGTCTGAAGGACCGCCTTCCCGATCTTCTGGTCCTCGGTGTAGTCGACCATGCCGGCCCACAGGCGCAGGATCTCGGCGCCCGAGTCCTTGATCACCTCCATCGGCTCGACGGCGTTGCCCAGCGACTTGGACATCTTCTCGCCGGTCTCGGTGACGGTGAAGCCGTGGGTCAGCACCGCGTCGTAGGGCGCGCGGCCGCGGGTGCCGGAGCTTTCCAGCAGCGAGGACTGGAACCAGCCGCGGTGCTGGTCGGAGCCTTCCAGGTAGAGGTCGGCGGGCCAGCGGGTGTTGGCCCGGCCCTCCAGCACGAAGGCGTGGGTCGAGCCTGAGTCGAACCAGACGTCGAGGATGTCCTGGATCTTCTCGTAGCGCTCGGGGTCGTGATTGCCGAGGAAGTCCGAGTCCGGCCGCGTGAACCAGGCGTCGGCGCCTTCGACGCGGATGGCGTCGACGATGCGCACATTGACGTCCGGGTCGTTCAGCGGGTGGCCGGTGTCCTTGTCCACGAACATGGCCAGCGGCGAGCCCCAGGCGCGCTGGCGGCTGACCAGCCAGTCGGGGCGGCTCTCGACCATGGCGCGGATCCGGTTGCGCCCGGCTTCCGGATGGAAGGCGGTGGCGTCGATGGCTTCCAGGGCGGTCTCGCGCAGGGTGCGGCCCTTGTGCGCCGGATCGTCCAGCGGCTCGTCGATGCGGATGAACCACTGCGGGGTGTTGCGGAAGATCACCGGCGCCTTGGAGCGCCACGAGTGCGGATAGGAATGCTCCAGCCGGCCGCGGGCCAGCAGGTTTCCGGCCTCGATCAGCCTGTCCATGACGGCGGCGTTGGCCGGGCCGAACCGGCCGGCCTTCTTGCCCTCGGTCTCCAGCACCTTCAGCCCGGCGAACAGGGCGACGTGCGGATAGTAGGCGCCGTCCGGATCGACGGTCTCCGGGATCTCGCGGTGGCCGTGGGCCAGCCAGACCAGGTAGTCGTCGGCGCCGTGGCCCGGCGCGGTGTGCACGAAGCCCGTGCCGGCGTCGTCGGTCACATGGTCGCCGGCCAGCAGCGGCACGGCGAAGCTGTAGTGGGTGTCCAGCGCCGCCAGCGGGTGCTCGCAGACCATGCCCTGGCAGTCGACCGCCTCCACCTTGCGGTACCTGGCGACCTTGGCCGCGGCCATCACCTCGGCGGCCAGCTTGTCGGCGAGGATCAGCCGGTCGCCGGCCTTGGCCCAGGGCGCGAAGGGCAGGTCCAGCTCGATCGCCTCGACCTCATAGACCGCGTAGCCGATGTCCGGATTATACGAAATCGCCCGGTTGGCCGGGATGGTCCAGGGCGTGGTGGTCCAGATCACCACGCTGGCGTTGGCCGCAGCGTTGGAGCCCTCGACCACCGGGAACTTCACCCAGATCGTGGGGCTGACATGGTCGTGGTACTCGACCTCGGCGTCGGCCAGGGCGGTGCGCTCCACCGGGCTCCACATGACCGGCTTGGAGCCGCGGTAGAGCTGGCCGGAGGTCAGGAACTTGTGGAACTCGGCGACGATGGCCGCCTCGCTCGAATAGTCCATGGTCGAATAGCGGTGCTCCCAGTCGCCGATCACCCCCAGGCGCTTGAAGCCCTCCATCTGCACCGCGATCCAGTGCTCGGCGTATTCGCGGCAGCGGGCGCGGAACTCGGCCTTGGAGACCTCGTCCTTGCGGCGGCCCTTGGCGCGCAGTTCCTCCTCGACCTTCCACTCGATGGGCAGGCCGTGGCAGTCCCAGCCGGGCAGGTAGTCGACGTCGTAGCCCAGGGCGAAGCGCGAGCGGACCACGAAGTCCTTCAGGGTCTTCTGCAGCGCGTGGCCGATGTGGATCGCGCCGTTGGCGTAGGGCGGCCCGTCGTGCAGCACGAACAGCGGCCGGCCGGCCGCCTGCCGCGCCGCGCGCATGGCGTTGTAGAGATCGAGCTCGCGCCAGCGCTCGAGGATCACCGGCTCCTTCTGCGGCAGGCCCGCGCGCATGGGGAACGGCGTGTCCGGAAGGAAGATGGTGGCGCGGTAGTCGCGAGCCCCGTTTTCCGAATTGGGTTTTTCGGCGTCGTCGGCCATTGGAAATCCAGTGAGGTCCGGAGTGTTGGGAGGTGCGGGGAAGACCCGGCGCGCGCTGGAACGTAGCCGTCCGGCGGCGTCACGCCGGGCGGGTAATTCGCGTAGGTTTCCGGACCGAACTCATGGGCGAAGGCTCTAACAGACGGGCGGCGCGAACCCAAGCGTGGGCTTGTCCTTCAGCCCTATGGGGTGAGCAACCGCCGCGCCTGCGCCGCGTCCTTGAGCACCTGCACGGTCATCTCGTCGAGGCCGGCGAACTTCGCCTCGGGGCGCAGGAAGGCCACCAGGTCGGTCTCGATCACCTGGTCGTAGATGTCCTCGTCGAAGTCGAACAGCCAGACTTCCAGCAGCGGCGTGGTGACGCCGTCGACCGTCGGGTTGACCCCGATGTTGGCGACGCCCGGCAGGTTGCGGCCGTCGGGCAGGCGGGTGCGGGTGGCGTAGACCCCGTACTTCGGGATCACATAGTCGGCGAGCGCCACATTGGCCGTGGGGTAGCCCAGCTTGCGGCCGAGCTGGCGGCCGCGCACCACCGGGCCCTCGATGGCGAAGGGCCGGCCGAGGATGCGGGCGGCTTCCTCCGGATGGCCGTCGCGCAGGGCCTCGCGCACCGCGGTGGAGGAGAACTTCTCGCCCTGGGCGTCGGTGACCTCCTGGGCGATGGAGACGCCGAAGCCCAGCTCCTGGCCGTACTGGCGCATGGTGTCGGGGGTGCCGGTGCGGTCCTTGCCGAACGAGTTGTCGAAGCCGACGGCCACGTGGCGCGCGCCCAGGCCGTGGGCCAGCACCTGGGTGGCGAACTCGCGGTCGCTCATGTTGGCGAGCTGCGGATCCCAGGGCAGGACGTAGAGGATGTCGACGCCGAGGCTCTCCAGGGCCCGGGCCTGCTGGTCGGGCTTCATCAGCCGGAAGGCGGGCTCGTCGGGCCGGAAATAGGCGCGCGGGTGCGGATCGAAGGTGATGACGCCCACCGGCGCCCCGATCGGCTTGGCGGCCTCGGTGGCCAGGGCGATGACCTTCTGGTGGCCGCGGTGGACGCCGTCGAAGGTGCCCATGGCGACGGCCGCGCCGCGGTCCCTGTCGGCCAGGTGCGTCCAGCCGTGGATCACCCGTACCCGGCTCATCCTCCTACGCTCCTTGCGGAGCTTCCGAGGATGCATGCTCCGTAGCCTTGGCGAAGGAGCATCATGCGCGCTTCGGCGCCATGACCAGGGCCTCGCCGTCCATCACCGTCTTGCCGCCGACCAGGCAGACGGTGGCGAGCGTGACGTGGCCGCGCTTCTCCTCCAGCGCCGTGACGGTGGCCCGCGCGGTCACCTCGTCGCCGATGCGCACCGGCCGGCGGAAGCGCAGCGACTGCGAGAGGTAGATGGCGCCCGGCCCCGGCAGCTGGGTCCCCAGCACCGCCGAGACATAGGTCGCCGACAGCATGCCGTGGGCGATGCGGCCGCCGAAGCTGGTGCCCTGGGCGTAGGCCTCGTCGAGATGCACGGGATTGGTGTCGCCGGAGACCGCGGCGAAGGCTTCCAGGTCGTGCTCGCCGACCACATGCGTCGCCTCGGCGCTCTGGCCGACGGCGAGCTCGTCGAAATAGAAGCCCTGCTGCATGGCCATCCCTTACCAGACCCGCGTCACCAGACCAGTTCCGGCATGGCCCAGGCAGCCGTGACGCCTTCGGTCTCGAAGACGTGGTCCATCATGGCGACGTCGAGATAGCCCTTGGCGAGGATCTCCTGGCCGTGGATGCCGGCGGCGATGAACAGCGCGTCGAGGCCCTGGGCGTTGGCGCCGCGCAGGTCGGTGCGCGGACCGTCGCCGATGCAGAGCACCCGGGCGCGCTCGATCGGCCCGCCGGTCAGCTTGGCGGCTTCGGCCAGGGCCAGGTCGTAGATCATGGCGTGCGGCTTGCCGGCCATGGCGACCTGCCCGTCGAGGGCCTCGTAGAGCTGGGCCAGCGCGCCGCCGCAGTAGATCAGCTTGTCGCCGCGCTGCACGACGATGTCGGGATTGGCGCAGATCATCGGCAGGCCGCGGGTCACCGCGCCCTTGAACCGTTCGCGATAGTCCTCCGGCGTCTCGGCCTCGTCGTCGAAGGGGCCGGTGCAGGAGATGAAGGCCGCCGCGTCCAGCTCGCTGAACTCGAGATCGAGCCCGTCGTAGAGCGGATCGTCGCGGTCCGGCCCGAGCTTCCAGGCCGGGCCCGGTGCGCGGGCGGCCAGCAGCAGGCGCGTGGCGTCGCCGGAGGTCACCACCCGCGAATAGGCCGCAAGCCCGACCCCCAGCCGGTCGAGCTGCTCGATCACCCCGGCGTTGGGCCGGGGCGCATTGGAGATCAGGATCACCTCGCCGCCCTGCGCGCGGAACTGGGCCAGCGCCGCGCAGGCGATGGGGAAGGCCTCGCGTCCGTTGTGGATCACCCCCCAGACATCGCAGAGCAGCACGTCGTAGCGGTCGGTCAGGGCGGAGAGCCCGGCGGCGAGGGTGGGGGAGGTCATGGCGGCGGGGCTAATGCCCTGCGCCCGCGCGGTCAATGCGCGGGGTCGGCTACCGCCCGCCCGCCACGCGGCGCTGGAAGTGCGGCCGCAGGTAGGCCGAGGGCGGGTCGGCTTCGGCCAGGACGGCGTCCTTGATGGCGCGGGGCTCGCCGAACAGGTGGCCCTGGCCATAGGCGATGTCGAGGTCGAGGGTGTCGACGATCTGGCGCTCGGTCTCCACCTTCTCGGCGATCACCTCGACGCCGTAGCGGCGGGTGAGGGCGGAGAAATCCTCGGCGGCCAGGTCGGGCAGGGAGCGCAGGATCAGCCGGCCATCCACCTCGGTGAGCTCGTCGAGCAGCAGCTGGGCGGCCACCTTCACGAACTTCACGTCGGAGCGCGACAGGTCCTGCAGGTCGAGGTCGAGGTCGACCACCTTGTCGAGGCTGAAGCGGAAGCCGAGGTCGGCCAGCTTGCCCATGTTGCGAGCCTCCACCGAGCCGCGCGCCTCGAACGCCGACTGGCCGATCTCGAAGATCAGCGCTCCGGCCAGGTCCTTGTTGGCGGTCAACAGGTCGAGGAAGTTCGGGAAGAAGCTCTCGTCGGCCAGGCTGGCCATGGAGATGTTGCAGAAGATGCCGATCTTGCGGTCCTGCTTGGCCAGCCGGCGCACGATCTGCACGCAGCGGAACAGCAGCAGGTTGTCGATGGCGGTCATCAGGCCGGCGGGCTCGGCGACGGTCAGGTACTCGGCCGGCATCAGCACCCGGCCGGTCTCGTCGCGCAGCCGCGAGAAGCTCTCGTAGAACACGGTCTTGCGCTGCGGCAGGTTGACGATCGGCTGCAGGTAGAGGTCGACGCGGTTCTCGGTGAGCGCGTCGCGTATGGTCTCCAAGAGCGCGCCCGACTGGCGACGATCGGCGCCGGGACGCTCGGCGAAACTGGCGGTGGACCCATGCTCGTCGAGCTGGCGGCGCATGCGCCCGACCAGGTCCTCAAGGATGTGCACCTCGTCGGCCAGCTCCTCGGAGCGGCGCAGCGCGGCCTCGGCGACGGTCTCGGCCACCTCGGTGACCCGGGCGTCCAGCCGCTCCACCTGGTCGAGGAGGATCTTGTGGGCGTCGCGGACGGACTCGATCTCGCCCTTGATCTGGCCGGTCTCCAGCGCCCGCTCGATCAGGCCGTGGAAGGCGAAGCACAGCCCCAGGCCGCCAACCAGGGCGGCCATCCCCGCACCCCAGCCGCCGCCGTACCGCCAGAGCGTCAGGGCGACGATCAGCGAGAGGCAGAGGTAGGTCGCGCAAAGCAGGGCGAGGGTGAGGCGCCGCATGGTCCCCATGCCATCCGAATCACCTGTGAGTATCCGCTGCGCCGTCCCGCGAAGTCGAATGGATTAACCGCCGCAGGGCCGGCCGAGCCGCCGGCTTTCCGGCTGTTTGCGGTAGCGACGGTCTTCAAGATATGTGATCAGCGATCATATAAGGTCCCGACCGAGGACCGGGGAGCGAACATGGCCGACCAGCATTTCGACGTGGTGATCGTGGGCGCGGGCCTGTCGGGGATCGGTGCGGCCTATCACCTGCAGACCGAGGCGCCGGACCGGTCCTATGTGATCCTGGAAGGCCGCGAGACGAGCGGCGGCACCTGGGACCTGTTCCGCTATCCCGGCGTCCGCTCCGACAGCGACATGTACACCCTGGGCTACAACTTCAAACCGTGGCGCGAGGCCAAGGCCATCGCCGACGGTCCTTCAATCTTAAACTATGTTCGCGAGACGGCGCGCGAGCACGGCATCGACCGACACATCCGCTATGGCCATCGGGTGGGCGGCGCGTCCTGGTCCAGCGAGGACGCCGTCTGGACGGTGGAGGCCACGGGCCCGGACGGCCCGGTGCGCATCACCTGCGGCTTCCTGTTCCTGTGCGGCGGCTACTACGACTACGCGCAGGGCTACACGCCGGAGTTCGCAGGTCGTTCAACGTTCAAGGGTCGCATCGTCCACCCGCAGCACTGGCCGGCCGACCTGGACTATGCCGGCCAGCGGGTGGTGGTGATCGGCTCCGGCGCCACGGCGGTGACCCTGGTCCCGGAAATGGCGCGGACGGCTGCCCACGTGACCATGCTGCAGCGCTCGCCGACCTATGTGGTCTCGCGGCCGGCCGAGGACGGGTTCGCCAACTGGCTGCGCGCCCGCCTGCCGGCCCAGCTCGCCTACCAGATCGTCCGTTGGAAGAACGTGCTGATGGGCATGTATTTCTATCGGATGACGCGGAAGAAGCCGGCGCAGGTGAAGGCCGCGATCCTGAAGATGGTCCGCGACCAGCTGGGCCCGGACTACGACGTCGATCGGCATTTCACGCCGACCTACAATCCCTGGGACCAGAGGCTGTGCCTGGCGCCCGACGCCGACCTGTTCGAGGCGATCAAGGCGGGCCGGGCCTCGGTGGTCACCGACCACATCGAGACCTTCACGGCGGACGGCATCAAGCTCAAGTCCGGCGAGGTCTTGCCGGCCGACGTCATCGTCATCGTCACCGCCACCGGCCTGAACCTGAAGGTGCTGAACGGCGTCGGCCTGACCGTCGACGGCCGCCGCGTCGATCCCGCCGAGACGCTCTCCTACAAGGGCATGATGTACGATGGCGTGCCGAACCTGGCCTCGTCGTTCGGCTACACCAATGCGTCGTGGACGCTGAAGTGCGACCTGACTTGCGAGTACGTCACCCGCCTGCTCAACCACATGAAGACCACGGGAACCCGTCAGGTGACGCCGCGCAACACCGATCCGGACATCGAGCGGCTGCCCTGGCTCGACTTCTCCTCGGGCTATGTGCAGCGCGCCATGGCCAAGTTCCCCAAGCAGGGATCCAAGGCCCCCTGGAAGCTGCACCAGAACTACGCGCTCGACCTGATGAACCTGCGCTACGCCAAGCTCGATGATGGGGTGCTGGCGTTCAGCAATCCGGTCCCGCGGCGGAACGCGGCGAAGGTGCGGGAAGCGGCGTAAATTCCTCCCCTTCGGGGGAGGGGGACCGCGAAGCGGTGGAGGGGGCTTCCGCCGTGGACTCGCAGCGGCGCGTTCTGAGCGGAAGCCCCCTTACCGCCTTCGGCGGAGCTCCCCCGAAGGGGAGCAATTTTAGGTCAGCGCGTCGGCACCGGCGTCTCGCCGCGGTAGTCGTAGAAGCCGCGGCCGGTCTTGCGGCCCAGCCAGCCGGCCTCGACGTACTTCACCAGCAGCGGGCAGGGTCGGTACTTGGAATCCGACAGCCCCTCGTAGAGCACGTTCATGATCGACAGCACGGTGTCGAGGCCGATGAAGTCGCCGAGCTCCAGCGGGCCCATCGGGTGGTTGGCGCCCAGGTGCATGGCCGTGTCGATGGCCTCCACCGTGCCGACGCCTTCGTAGAGGGTGTAGATCGCCTCGTTGATCATCGGCACCAGGATGCGGTTGACGATGAAGGCCGGGAAATCCTCGGCGTTGGCGGTGGTCTTGCCCAGCGACTTGGCGAAGTTGACGGCGGTCTCGTAGGTCTCGACGTCGGTGGCGATGCCGCGGATGATCTCCACCAGCTTCATCAGCGGCGCCGGGTTCATGAAGTGCAGGCCGATGAACCGCTCCGGCCGGTCGGTGGTCGAGGCCAGCCGGGTGATCGAGATCGACGAGGTGTTGGAGGCCAGCAGGGTCTTGTCCGACAGGTGCGGCTGCAGCGCCTTGAAGATGGTCTTCTTGAGCTCTTCGTCCTCGGTGGCCGCCTCGATGGCGAGGTCTGTCTTGCCGATGGCCTGCAGCTCGGGGGCGGCCTTGATGCGGCCGAGCGCCTGGTCCATGGCGGCCTGCTCGATGATGCCGCGCACCACCTGGCGGGAGAGGTTGCGCTTGATGATCTCGAGACCGGCTTCCAGCCGCTCGGCGCTGACGTCGTGCAGCAGCACGTCATAGCCGCCCAGGGCGCAGACATGGGCGATGCCCGTGCCCATCTGGCCTGCGCCGATGACGCCGACCTGCTTGATTTGAACCATCCGGCAAAGCCTCGATACACGGGGGGCGCTGGAGGTGCGCGCGGCCCGCAAGGGCGAGCTTTCTAACACGCGTTTAGCGCCCTGCGGCAACCCTTTTGCTGCGGCGCAGCGTGAAGCGGCGCTAGGCGGCCTCGCCCCCCATGTCGCTGTCGGCGGCGGCGCGGGCCTCGGCGGCCAGCCAGTCGCGCAGCGCGTGGATGCGCACCGCCTTGCGGCTGTCGGCGCGCCAGACCACGAAGAAGCCCAGCTCGGAGCAGATGTCTTCGCGCAGCGGCCGCACCAGCCGGCCGCTGGCGAGGTCGGCCTCCACCAGGCCGCTGCGGGCCAGCGCCACGCCGAGCCCCGCGGCCGCCGACTCGACGACCAGCAGGCTGTCGTCGAACACCGGCCCGGCGGCGCCGGGCGCTTGCAGCCCGAAAGCCTCGAACCACAGCGACCAGGGCCGGTGGCGGTGGTGCACCAGGGGCGCGGTCAACACGTCGTGCGGGCCGTTCATCGGATGCGCCGCCCAGACGCTCGGGCTGCAGACCGGGAACAGGGTCTCGGTGAACAGGCGCGCGGTTTCCACGCCCTCCCAGTGACCGGCGCCGTAGCGGACAGCCACGTCGACGCCGTCGGTGACGAAGTCGGCCCGCCGCTCCTCGGCCCGCAGCTCCAGGTTGGCGCCCGCCGGGTCGGCCAGCAGCCGCGACAGCCGCGCCGGCAGCCAGCGGGTGGCGAACTGCGGATCGAGGCTGACCACCAGCGGGTCGCGCTCGGCGGCGCTGGCGAAGGTCCCCACCGCGTTCTGCAGGATGCCCAGGCCGCGGGCCACCTCCTCGGCCAGCCGCTGGGCCTCGGGCGTGGGAACCATGGCGTTGCCCTGCCGCTCGAACAGCCGGGCGCCCAGCTCGGCCTCCAGCTTGCGGATCTGCTGGCTGACGGCGCCGTGGGTGACAGCCAGCTCCGCCGCCGCGCGGCTGTAGCTGCGGTGGCGGGCGGCGGCCTCGAGGGCGCGCAGGGCGAAGAAGGGGGGCAGGCGACGCACGGCCAAGGTTGTTAGCGCAAGTAACAACCTCGAGCAAAAACTATCGTTCGCGGAACGGGCTCGCCAACCCTACATCCAATCCAACGACGCGCCGGAACTTTCAGTTAATACAAAGGACTACGACCATGAAGAAGCAAGTTCTCGGACTGCTGGCGGCTGGCCTCCTGCTGAGCGCCGGCGCCGCCCAGGCCGGCGCCGATCGCGGCGCCCGGACCTTCATCGACCAGGCCCAGGCGCAGGTGCAGGCCAAGGTCGACGGCTGCGGTCCCGATGTGGTCCGCGGCCCGGTGAAGATCACCGCCTACGTCGATCCCGATGGCCGCCTGAAGAACGTCCACGTGGACACCACCGACGGCCTGCGCCGCTCGGAGGCCACCATCGCCGAGGCCGTGCGCCAGATCCGCTTCACCGATGTCCCGGTGGGCCTGATCGACGCCAAGCTGACCTTCTACGTCGGCCACGGCGGCTAACGGTTCGAGGTCCCTCGGCCCGGCGCCACCCCAATAGCGCCGGTTCGGGGAACGGGGGCGGCGCCTTGCGGTGGCGCCGCCCCCTTCTTTCTACGCCACGCTGCCCAGCGCCGCCTGGCCGCGCACGCTCATCGGCGCGAAGTGGCCGCGGTATTCGCCGGGCGTCATGCCGGTGGCCCGCTTGAACAGGGCGCGGAAGAAGGCCACGTCGTCGTAGCCCACCTCCGAACTGATCGACTGCACCGGCTTGGAGCCGGCTTCCAGCATGGCCTTCGCCGCCTCGATCCTCAGCGCCTGCAGATAGGCGGCCGGCTGCTTGCCGGTGGCCTCCTTGAAGTGGCGGGTGAAGGTGCGGGCCCCCAGGCCGGCGCGGTCGGCCAGCGCCTGGGTGGAGATGGCCTGGCAGAAATTGTCCTGCAGGAAGCGCTCCACCGTGCGGATTCGCTGGTCGTCGTGCGGCCGCGAGACCGGCAGCATGGCGTAGCCGGACTGGTAGGCCCGGGGCATGGGCACCAGCAGGATCTTGGCGCATTGCAGCGCGACCTCGTGGCCGCAGAGCTTCTCGACCAGGTAGAGGCTGACGTCGATGGAGGCGTAGAGCCCGCCGGAGCACAGCACCCGGCTGTCCTCGGTGACGAACAGGTCGGGGCGCCAGCACACCTGCGGCCAGCGGACGGCGAAGTCGTCGGCGACCGCCCAGTGGGTGGTGGCCACCCGCCCATCGAGCAGCCCGGCCTCCGCCAGATAGGCCGCGCCCATGCAGACGCCGGCCACATAGGCCCCCTGGTCGTAATGCTTGCGCAGCCACGGCAACAGGCGGCTGTGCGCCACCAGCTTCAGGTCGAGCTCGAGCCCGGAGGTGGGGACCACCACGATGTCGGTGCGCTCGACCTCGTCGATGGCGCCCTGCGGCTGGATATCAACGCCGTAGGGGCTGCGCACCGGCCCGCCGTCCAGCGAGACGGTGCGCACCCGGAACCTCGGCTCCGGCGGGCGGCCGTGCACCTCGTTCCACAGCCGGCCGGCCGAGTGGAAGATCTCCACCGGCATGATCGCCGTGGAGGACATGCCGTCCTCGAAGAGCACCACCGTGACGTCCAGCATGACCGCCTCTCGTTGCTTGGCTCGAACGCGTCGTCAGGCGCCGGCGGTGGTCGGATCGATCGTGCCGGCGATCTCGGTGATCTTGTTGGCCGGAAAGCCGCTCAGCTTGGCGTGCTCCTGGACCGCGCCTTCGCTGTCGGCCAGGTAGATGCAGAAGGTCTTGTCCTTGGTGACGAAGGATTCGATCCACTGCACCCGCGGCGACAGCTGGGCCAGCGCCGCGTTGGAGGTGGCCGCCGCGCCCCTCAGTTCCGCACCCTGCAGCTTCTCGACGCCCGGGATGTTCCGCTCGATGATGTACTTCTTCATGACCTGCCTCCGTGAGTAGGAGCCACGGAAGGTGCCGCTGGTCAAAGAACAACGATAGGCGGTGATCCGGACAACCACCGGGGACGATAGTGACGCTTGGCCTCCTGCCACGAAAAAGGGCGGCCCCCGCGGGAGCCGCCCTTCGTGTTTTCGGCGATATGGCTTGGGCTACTTGCCGGCCTTGGAGAGCGCGTCCATCAGCTCCGGCACGGCGGTCTTGTAATCGGCCACCAGGCCGTAGTCGGCGACCTGGAAGATCGGCGCGTCTGCGTCCTTGTTGATCGCCACGATCACCTTGGAGTCCTTCATGCCGGCCAGGTGCTGGATGGCGCCGGAGATGCCGATGGCGATGTACAGCTCGGGGGCCACCACCTTGCCGGTCTGGCCGACCTGGTAGTCGTTGGGGGCGTAGCCGGCGTCCACGGCGGCCCGACTGGCCCCCACGGCCGCGCCTAGTTTGTCGGCCAGGGGCTCGATGACCTTCTGGAACTCTTCGGCCGAGCCCATGGCGCGGCCGCCGGAGACCACGATCTTGGCGGCGGTCAGCTCGGGCCGCTCGCTCTTCACCAGCTGCTGGCCCACGAAGTGGGTCTTGGCCGGGGCGGCCGGGGCGGCAATCGTCTCGACCTTGGCCGAGCCGCCGTCGCCCGCCGGCTTGAAGGCGGTGGGACGCACGGTGATCACCTTCTTGGCGTCGGAGGACTGCACGGTCTCCAGCGCGTTGCCGGCATAGATCGGCCGCACGAAGGTGTTGGCGTCGACCACCTCGATGACGTCGGAGATCTGCGCCACGTCGAGCTTGGCGGCGATCCGCGGGCTGACGTTGCGGCCCTGCGAGGTCGAGGGCGTCAGGATGGCGTCGTAGTTTGCCGCCAGCGGCACGACGAGCGCTTCGAAGGCCTCCGCCAGGCCCTGGCCCAGCTCGGCGCTTTCGGCCAGCAGCACCTTGCGGACGCCGGTGATCTTGGCGGCGGCGTCGGCCGCCGCCTTGGCGCCCTGGCCGGCCACCAGCACGTCGACGTCGCTCGACAGCTTCAGGGCTGCGGTGACGGTCTTGGCGGTGTCTTCCTTCAGCGACGCATTGTCGTGGTCGGCGATGACGAGAACGGCCATCTAGAGAACTCCCGCTTCGGTCTTCAGCTTCATGACCAGGTCGGCGGCGGTCTCGACCTTGACGCCGCCGGCGCGTTTCGGCGGCTCGGTGACCTTGACCACCTTCAGCCTGGGCGCGGTGTCGACGCCCAGCGAGGCCAGCTCCTTGATGTCGAGCGGCTTCTTCTTGGCCTTCATGATGTTGGGCAGGCTGGCGTAGCGCGGCTCGTTGAGGCGCAGGTCGGCGGTGACGATGGCCGGCAGGTCGACTTCCAGCGTCTGCAGGCCGCCGTCCACCTCGCGGGTCACCTTGGCCTTGCCGGCCGAGAGCTCGACGGCGCTGGCGAAGGTCGCCTGCGGCCAGCCGAGGATGGCGGCCAGCATCTGGCCGGTGGCGGCGTTGTCGCCGTCGATGGCCTGCTTGCCCATGATCACCACGTCGGGGCTCTCTTCGCCGATGATCTTCTGCAGCACCTTGGCGACGGCCAGTGGCTCCAGGTCGTCGGTGGTCTGGATCAGGATGGCGCGGTCGGCGCCCATGGCCAGCGCCGTGCGCAGGGTTTCCTGCGCCTGGACCGGGCCGATGGAGACGGCGACGACCTCGGTGGCGGCGCCCTTTTCCTTCAGCCGCACGGCCTCCTCGACGGCGATCTCGTCGAAGGGATTCATGGACATCTTCACATTGGCCAGGTCGACGCCCGTCTGGTCCGGTTTGACGCGGGCCTTGACGTTGTAATCGATCACCCGTTTGACCGGGACCAACACCTTCATGGGGTCGCCTCAAATATGCCTGTCGGAGAAATGGGTCGCGAGCGGGCAATAACGGTTCCGTCGCGCTTTGCAAGCCACCCGTCTTCGCGGGCGCCGCAATTTGGACGGACGTGCGGGCTAGCAGGCCGACCGTCCGATCGGCTAGAGAAAACCCTATGAATCCGGTCATCGACCGCCTGAAACTGATCTTCGTCGGCATCTTCCTGGTGGCCAACATCGCCATGCTCATCTGGCAGGTGGGTTGGGTGATGCCGCGCGAGAGTTGCGAGAAGGCCCATAAGTGGTGGGACGGCTCGCAGCGGGTCTGCGCCCAGCCGATCCTGATCTCCGACGTCACCGGCCGGGTGATCGACAACCCCAAGGCCCGACAGGACGCGCTGCGGGCGTTGGGCCGGTTGCCGCCGGCCAAGGCCGCGCCAACGGCTCCCGCGGCCCTGGCGCCGCCTGCGACAAAAGCTCGCTGATCTTCTTTTCTCTACGCGCAGCCGGACGCAAAAGTGGCTTCCACTTTTGCTGGCTGACGCTCGGCTAGCGCGTCTTCCCCGACTGCCAGAACACCTCGGCCGCGCCGCGGTCGTTGGCGTGGCGGGCGGCGACGAACAGCAGGTCCGACAGGCGGTTCAGGTAGCGCAGCGCCGGGCCGCTGACCGGCTCGCCGGCCGCCATCAGCCGCACCGCCGCCCGCTCGGCGCGGCGACAGACGGTGCGGGCCAGGTGCAGCGCCGCGGCCGCCGGCGTTCCGGCCGGCAGGACAAAGGATTTCAGCTCCGGCAGCTCGGCGTTCAGCTGGTCGATCTCGGCCTCCAGCCGCGTCACCTGCGCCGCGCTGATGCGCAGCACTGAGCCTTCGGCCTCGTCCGGCTTCGGCGGCGTCGAGAGGTCGGCGCCGAGGTCGAACAGCTCGTTCTGCAGGCGGGCCAGCATGGCGTCGAAGCCGTCCGTGGTGTGCAGCCGCACCAGGCCCAGGCAGGCGTTGGTCTCGTCGACCGCGCCGTAGGCCTCGACGCGCAGGTCGGCCTTGGAGACCTGCTGGCCGGTGGCCAGGCGGGTTTGGCCGGCGTCGCCGGTGCGGGTGTAGATGCGATTGAGGGTGACCACGGCCGCTCAGCCCCTATGCGTCCGCCACCAGACGGCGGCGACCAGGACGGCGATGGCGATCGCCTGGGCCAGCACCCGCAGGCGCATCAGCTTGTTGGAATAGGAGCGGCCGAACTCGCCGCCGCGGAACAGGGCGTAGATGCCGAAGCCCAGCACCACGGTGACGGCGGCCAGGGCGGCAGGGATCAGGAAGCTGAAGACATCCATGGCCGGAACTTAAGGCGGCTCGGCGATCACCGCCAGACCCTGGCGCCGCCACAAACTGGGTCGCACCCGGCTTGACGACGGGGTCGTCGATCTTGTTCAACAACCATCATTCGGTGAGTCGTGTCGAATTTCGGCCGCACTCGCTTCCCATATGACCCCGAAGCCAGTTCCCGCCCCGTTTTTCGAGGTCGTTCACCTCGACTCGGCGCCAATGGCGTACTGCCCCGGAATCGCGTAACGGGGTATCTGAACATGTTCACCCACCCTTGCTCGGTCGCGCCGGCAGGGACAAGAGGACGGTCCTCCCCGTCATACATTGATGAAGCACATCTCCCCGAACCAAGTCGCCGGCGAAACCGCCGTCAAGATGCCGACCCGCCGGGCGCTGGCCAAGCAACAGACCCGCGCCAAGGTGCTGGCCGCCGCCCGTCGGCTGTTCAGCGAAAGCGGCTACGAAGGCGCCACCATCCGCGACATCGCCGCGGCCGCCGGCATGTCCACCGGCGCGGTGTTCGCCAACTTCACCGACAAGTCGGACCTGTTCCGCGAAATCATGGGCAGCGACATGGCCGCGCTGGCCGAGACCATGCGCGACGGTGCGGCCCGCGGGCGCGGCGTCGAGGACGCCCTGCTCAAGGCCTTCACCGCCGGCTACGCCTTCTACAAGGGCCAGCTGCCGCTCGCCCGCGCCGCCTTCAGCGTCTCCTGGGCGCCGCAGGACGGTCCGGTCCTGCGCAACGCGCCGCAGGTGAACGTGCTGCATGAGCTGATCGTCGAGCAGCTGACGCTCGGCGTGCAGCGCGGCGAGCTCAGCCAGGAAGCCGAGATCAAGCTGCGCTCGCAGATGCTGTTCGACGCCTACCTGTCGAACTACCCGCAGGCGATCTTCGAAGGCTGGAGCCTGGACGCCCTGCAGGCCCGCGCGCGCGACCAGATCCGCATCCTGCTGGCGGGCGCCCGGCGCGGATAGCGGCCCATGAAGGCGGACGTCCACCCGCGACTGCGGCACGTCGCCCGCAACCCCCGCCGCCCGGCGGGGGTTGCGGCGGCGCGTCCGGCCGAGGCCGGTCCCCGCCAGACCCAGAAGGCGGCCACCCGCAGCCGCGTGCTCGACGCGGCCCGGGATCTGTTCGACACCCAAGGCTACCAGGGCACGACGATCCGCGAGATCGCCCGCCACGCCGGCGTCTCGGTGGGCAGCGTGTTCACCACCTTCGCCTCCAAGGGCGAGATCCTCAGCCAGGTGATGGAGGAGCGGCTCGAAGCCCTGTGCGCCGAGCTCGACCGGGTGGTGCCGCACCTGCGCGGGTCGACCGCCGACCGGCTGCGCTCGATGTTCGCCATCCACTTCGCCTTCGAGGCGCGGCGCACCAAGCTGTTCCTGTCGCACATCGCCGCCGCCTACGACTGGACCCTGCCGCCCAGCGCCAAGCCGTTCGGCCGCACGCCGCGCCTGCGCGACGTGATCCACGACATCCTGGTCAAGGGCGTGGCGGAGGGCGACGTCGATCCATCCATCGACCTGCTGGGCGCGGTCGAGCTTCTGGTCGGGGCCTACGGCTGGAGCTTCCGGCTGGCCGTCACCGAAGGCGCCGACGCCCAGGCCATGACCGCCGCCATGGACCGCCAGATCGGCCTGATCGCCAACGGCTTCCGGCCGCGCTAGTTCGCGCCGTCGAGCAGGCGCCGCGCGATCACCTGCGCCTGGATCTCGCCGGCGCCTTCGAAGATGTTGAGGATGCGGGCGTCGGCCAGCAGCCGGCTGACCGGCTGCTCCACCGCAAACCCCGTCCCGCCGTGGATCTGCACGGCGTTGTCGGCCGCCGCCCAGGCGATGCGGGCGGCCACCAGCTTGGCCATTCCGGCCTCCAGGTCGCAGCGCCGCCCGGCGTCCTTGGCGCGGGCCGCGAACCAGGCGAGCCGCCGGGCGCCCGCGATCTCGGCGGCCATCATGGCGAGCTTGTTGGCCACCCGTGGAAACCTGGCGATCGGATCGCCGAACTGCCGCCTGGCCAGCGCATAGTCGAGCGCCAGGTCGAGGGCGTTCTGCGCCACGCCGATGGCCCGCGCCGCGGTCTGGATGCGGGCGGATTCGAAGGTCGCCATCAGCTGGGCGAAGCCCTGGCCTTCCTGGCCGCCCAGCAGGTTGGCGTGGGCCACCTGGAAGCCGTCGAAGGCCAGCTCATATTCGCGCATGCCGCGGTAGCCGATCACCGGGATCTCGCCGCCGCTCAGGCCGGGCGCTGGGAACGGATCGGCCTCGGTCCCGCGCGGCTTTTCGGCCAGGAACATGGAAAGGCCCCGGTGGTCCTTCGACGCCGGATCGGTGCGCACCAGCAGGGTCATCAGGTCGGCGCGGGCGGCGTGGGTGATCCAGGTCTTGGCGCCCGACACCCGCCAGACCTCGCCGTCGCGCACCGCTCGCGTGCGCAGGCTGGCGAGGTCCGAGCCCGCCTCCGGCTCGGTGAACACCGCCGTCGGGATGATCGCGCCCGAACAGATGCCGGGCAGGAAGCGCTGTTTCTGGTCGGCCGTGCCGTGCGCCAGGATCAGCTCCGCGGCGATCTCCGAGCGGGTGCCCAGCGAGCCGGTCCCGATCCAGCCGCGCGACAGCGCCTCCGACACCACGCACATGGCCACCTTGCCGAGGCCCGAGCCGCCCCAGTCCTCCGGCGCGGTCAGGCCGAACACGCCGAGCGCCCCCAGCTCCTCGATCAGCTCGATGGGGATCAGCGCATTGGCCAGGTGCCAGCCTTGCGCGAAGGGCGCGATCTTCTCGGCGGCGAAGCCCGCGAACTGCTCGCGCACCGCCTCCAGGGTCTCGTCGAGTCCGCTGGCCTCCAGCGACGGGCGGCCGCGCGCCTGGTCGAGTAGGACGACGATGCGGTGCTTCACGGCCTGGGAGGCCCCCGGCCGCAGGGCCGCGATGGCCGGCGCCAGGCGCTCGGCGGCGACGCCGAGGTCGGCGGGACGGAAAACCTCGCCCTGGTTCATGGGAAGGCCGCCGGCCAGCTGGCTCAGATACTCGTGCGCCAGCAGTTGGGCGGGCAGGGCTTCGGCCTCGCCCAGCGCGCCCAGCGCCTCCAGGTCCCGCGCCCAGGCCGCGGTCTCGCGCAAGGTCTCGGCATAGGTTGCGCACCAGGCGAGGCCATGGGCGGCGTGCTGTTCGCGGTCCAGCGCGGTGCGATCCACCCGGCCGTCCGGGGCCACGAGGCCGACCACCGCGGCCCGCAGCTCGGCGACCAGGCCCGCGGCGGCGTCGGCGGCGCGGTCCAGGCGGCTCGGCAGATCGGGCAGGACGAGGCTCATGGCGCCACTATAGGGCCAGCCTTGCCTTGTGCAGCGTAAGCGAGCTTCAGTATCGCCGTTTTCGAAGGGAGCCGCCGGCCATGATCGTCGTCCACCACCTCAACGACTCGCGCTCGCAGCGCATCCTGTGGCTGCTGGAAGAGCTGAGCGTCCCCTACGAGATCAAGTCCTACGCGCGTGACGCCACAACCCGCCTGGCGCCGCCGGAGCTCACCGCCATCCATCCGCTGGGCAAGAGCCCGGTGATCACCGACGGCGAGCGGGTGGTGCACGAGAGCGGCGCGATCATCGACTACCTCATCCGCCGCCACGGCGGCGGCCGGCTGGCCCCGGCCCTGGGCTCCGAGGCCTACGAGACCTACCAGCAGTGGCTGCACTACGCGGAGGGCTCGGCCATGCTGCCGCTGTTGATGTTCATGTACGTCAGTCGGCTGGGTGAGGCCGGCAAGCCGCTGCACGGGCGCATCGACGGCGAGATCGCCAACCACATCGGCTATGTGAACGCCGCCCTGGAGGGCCGCGACTGGCTGCTGGCCGACTTCTCGGCGGCCGACGTGCAGATGAGCTTCGTCGGCGAGGTGCTGCTGCCGTTCGGCCGGCTCGACGCCTATCCGAACATCAAGGCCTGGGTGAAGCGCTTCCAGGCCCGCCCGGCCTACAAGGCGGCCCTCGAAAAGGGCGGCGCCTATTCCTACGGGAACGCCTAGTAGCCCTGCGGGAACGGATCCTCGCCCAGCATCCCGTCGAGGAAGTCGAACACCGCGGCCTTGGTGAGCGCGTGCGGGATGGCTGAGAAGTGGTCGCAGCCGGTCACCGTCACGCCGAAGCCGTGCGGGAATACCCGCGCCAGGTCTTCGGGATCGCCGGCCCCCTCGTCGCGCTGGCCGGCCACCACCAGCACCGGCATGGGCAGGGCCCGCATGGCGTCCTGATCGAGCGGCGGGTTCTTGGCCTGGACGAAGGCGGCGAGCGCCTGGCGGTCCTCGCCCTGTTCGTCGGCGAAGTGGCGGAAACTCTGCAGCATGGGCTGGGTGATGCTCGCCGGATCCTCGGCCAGCAGGGCCTCGGCCATGGGATTGCCGGTCATCGCCGGCGACGGCTCCAGCAGCTTGCCGCCCACCCCGCCGAGGATCAGCTTCGAGACCCGCTCCGGCGCGGCCATGGCGACGGCGAGCGCCGTGCGCGTGCCCATGGAATAGCCGAACACGTCGGCCCGCGGCAGGTCCACATGGTCCATCAGCGCCAGCACGTCGGCGGCCAGCTTGTCGCGCGTGTAGGCCTGCGGCTCGTAGAGCTTGGCGCTCTCGCCGTGGCCGCGCTGGTCCAGGGCCACCACCCGGATCCCGCGGCGTTCGAAGGCGCCGTACCAGCCGGTGCGCCGCCAGCCCTCGCCCCGGTTGGAGGTGAAGCCGTGCAGCAGCACGATCGTCCGCTCGCCGCCGCCGGGGGGCGCGATGTCGTCATAGGCGAGGGTGACGCCGTCGGGTGTGGTGAAGCTGGCCATCGGGCCGCAACCTAGGGTCCGGCGGGCGGGCTCTGCAAGCGCCTGTTCAGAGGGGCGATCTTCCTCTCCCCCCGCGCAGCGAGAGGGGAGAGGGTAGGGAGAGGGGCGGCGCAGGATGCGGATCCGCGTTCCCCTTGCCGCCGTTGCCGCGGGCTATGGCTGATCGGCTGCCGCGATGGCGAGGTCGAGCCACCCCTCTCCCGGCCTCTCCCCTCTCGCTTCGCGGGGGGAGAGGAGAGTTACGGCGGCTCGCCGGTCCACTCCCAGTGCCAGGGCTCGAAGGGGTAGGGCAGGAAGCCGTAGTCGCCGGCGTGGACGACCAGCCAACGGTAGGCCGGCGTGCGGGCCATGGCCGCGCGGTTGGCGTCGTCGGTGGAGGTGGGGTCCTGGCCGGCCGGGTGGTCGAGGTAGAGGTCCATGGCCAGGCCCGTGCGGTGCGCCGAGCAGTGGGCGCGGGTCAGGGTGTTGCAGCCGCCGCCGGAACAGCGCTGCGCCTCCTCCGCCGGGCTGCGGTAGCCGGAGACCAGCTTCAGCACCTCGCCATGCGCGACGCCCTCGGCGCGGGCCGCGGCGACCAGCCGGCGGTAGGCGGTGAGCGCGCTCTCGCGCAGCTGGATGGGCTTGCCGCCGTAGCTCTCGGCGGGCGCGGCGGCAGCGAGCGCCGTGTCGGCCGGGGCGGCGGGGCACAGGCCCTGGGCGGTCTGCTGCACGAAGGGCCGGCGCAGCGCCATGGCGTTGCGCATGGTGGCGAAGTCGCTCTCCTTCACGATGCCGTCGGGGTCAAGCTTGTGGGCGGCCTGCCAGCGGGCGTAGGCGGCGGCGAAGCCGGCGGTGGCGGGGCCGCAGCGCGTGCCGGCCTCGCGGCCGATCAGCGGCGCATAGGTCGCCCAGCCGGTCTCTGCGCGGCCGAACGGGCTCCAGACGAGGCTGTTGAGCGAGCGGTCGTTGGCGGCGGCCGCGTCGCGCCAGCCGTCGGTCCCGCAAGCCTCGGTGGAGGGCGCGGGCAAGGGCGGCGGCGGCGCGGCGGGCGCGATTGCGGCGGCCGGCCGCGCCGGACCATGGGTGGTCACGCGCAGGACCACGATGGCGCCGATGCCGAGCACCAGCACGACCGCGATCAGGAACCGCAACAGTTCTGAGGGCTTACGTTTCACGTCGCGTACCAACGCGCCTTCAACAGCTAAGGTCCATGATGCGTATCGCTCCGGCGGCCGTGATCCTCGGCGTCGGCGGCCTCATCCTGGCCGCCTGCTCCGACCCTACCCCGAACCCGGCCTCGACGCCCGTCGCCCAGGCGGCGCCCGCGCCCGCGGCGCCGGTGGCGCCGCCCGTCACCGA
>JAQGIV010000104.1 GCA_028290945.1 Phenylobacterium sp.
GAGGAAGTCTACGCGGTCCGCCCCGACGCCATCGTGGCCACCGGCCGCAGCGACTATCCGAACCAGGTGAACAACGTCCTGGGCTTCCCCTACATCTTCCGCGGCGCCCTCGACGTGCGCGCCCGGCGGGTGAACATGGAGATGAAGATCGCCTGCGCCAACGCCCTGGCGCAGCTGGCCCGCGAGGATGTCCCCGACGAGGTGGCCGCCGCCTACCACGGCCTGCAGCTGAAGTTCGGGCCCGAGTACATCATCCCGACGCCGTTCGATCCGCGGCTGATCTGGTACATCCCGCCGTTCGTGGCCCAGGCGGCCATGGACACCGGCGTGGCGCGCAAGCCGATCGTCGACATGGACGCCTATCGCGCGGCGCTGGCCCAGCGGCTCGATCCGACGGCGGCCTTCCTGCAGAAGCTGCAGGGCGCGGTGCTGGCGGGACCGAAGAAGCGCATCGTCTTCGCCGAGGGCGAGGAGCCCAGCGTGATCCGCGCCGCCTACGCCTTCCAGGCGGGCGGGCTCGGCGACGCCATCCTGGTGGGCCGCGAGGAGCTGGTGCACGAGAACATGCAGCTGGTCGGCCTCGACCCGGCCGAGGCCAAGCTGGAGATCGTCAACGCCCGGCTGTCGCACTGGAACGAGGCCTTCGTCGACCACCTCTATGTGCGCCTGCAGCGCGAAGGCTACCTGCGCCGCGACGTGCAGCGGCTGATCAACCAGGATCGCAACTCCTTCGCCGCCGCCATGGTGGCGCTGGGCCACGCCGACGGCATGGTGACCGGCGTCACCCGGGCCTTCGACCAGGTGCTGGAAGAGGTGCTGCGGGTGGTCGATCCGGCGCCCGGCGGGCGGGTGATGGGCATGAGCGTGGTGCTGGCCAAGGGCCGGACCATCTTCATCGCCGACACCAACGTCACCGAGATGCCCGAGGCCGCCGACCTGGTGGAGATCGCCTGCGAGGCGGCCCGCGCCGTGCGCGCCCTGGGCTACACCCCGCGCGTCGCCTTCATGAGCTATTCGACCTTCGGCAACCCCATGGGCGAACGGTCGGAGAAGGTGCGCGACGCCGTGGCCATGCTCGACCAGATGGAGGACGTCGACTTCGAGTACGAGGGCGAGATGCCGCCGGAGATCGCCCTGGAGCCGGAGGGCCGCGCCAACTACCCGTTCATGCGCCTGTCGGGCCCGGCCAATGTGCTGATCATGCCGGCCATCCACTCGGCCGCCATCTCCACCCAGCTGATCAAGACCCTGGGCGACGCCACGGTGATCGGCCCGATCCTGCTGGGCCTGGAGCACGCGGTGCAGATCTGCCCGCTGTCGGCCAACGTCTCGAAGATCCTGCAGATGGCCACCGTCTGCGCCTACGAGCAGCCGCTGGTGGAGGCCGAGTCCTGATGCGGTTGGCGGATCGCCTTCTGAGCTAGAGGTCGCGCGCCGGTCGGGGAGCGGGCGATCGCCCATCCTTCCCCGTTTGAGGACGCCCTCGATGACTTCGCCCTTCAGTCTCGGCATCGACTTCGGCACGACCAATACGGTCGTGGCGCTGGCCGGGCCCGAGGGGCCGGCGCACCTGGCCAGGTTCCCGGCCCCGGAAGGGGAGCTGTTCGCCTTCCGCTCGTGCCTGTCGTTCCACGCACCCGCGGAGCGGCCGTCGGAGCGCAGCGTGGCGGCCGGGCCTTGGGCCATCGAGGCCTATGTGGAGGACCCGGCCGAGACCCGCTTCATCCAGTCGTTCAAGAGCTTCGCCGCCGCCGAGAGCTTCAGCGAAACCCAGATCCTCGGCCGCCGCTACCGGTTCGAGGACCTGCTGTCGGCCTTCCTGCTGAAACTGCGCGACTATGCCGGCGCGGCGCTGGCCGAGCTGCCCGGCCGGGTGATCGTCGGCCGGCCGGTGACCTTCGCCGGCGCCTCACCCAACGAGGCCCTGGCGCTGGCGCGCTATGAGACCGCGTTTGCGCGGTTGGGCTTTTCGGAGATTCGATACGCCTACGAGCCGGTCGGCGCGGCCTTCTTCTTCGCCCGCACCCTGGACCACGACGCCACCGTGCTGGTCGGCGACTTCGGGGGCGGCACCAGCGACTTCTCGATCGTCCGCTTCGAGCGGCGCGCGGGGGAAATCCGCTCCACCCCGCTGGGCAGGTCGGGCGTCGGCGTGGCCGGCGACGCCTTCGACTACCGGATCATCGACCAGCTGGTCTCGCCGGCGCTCGGCAAGGGCTCCAGCTACACCTCGTTCGGCAAGGTATTGCCGGCGCCCAACCGATACTATTCGGCCTTCGCCCGCTGGGACCAGCTGGCGCTGATGCGGGCCAGCCGCGACATGCGCGAGATCCGCAGCCTGCTGCGCGACGCCGTGGAGCCCGAGAAGATCGCCCGGCTGATCGAGACGCTGGACGAGAACTACGGCTATCAGCTCTACCGCGCGGTTTCCCGGCTGAAGGAGGCGCTGTCCGCCCACGAGCGCGCCGAGTTCCGCTTCGAGGCCGGCTCCATCGCCCTGGTCCGCGACGTGGCCCGCGCCGAGTTCGAAGGCTGGATCGCCCCGGAGCTGGCCCAGATCGAGGCCGCGGTGGACCGCGCGCTCGCCGACGCGAACCTGCCCGCCTCCGCCATCGACCGGGTGTTCCTGACCGGTGGCTCGTCGCTGGTCCCGGCGGTGCGCGACATCTTCTATCGCCGCTTCGAGGCCCGGCGGATCGAGACCGGCGCGGAGCTGGAATCCATCGCCTCGGGCCTGGCGCTGATCGGCCGCGAGCGCGACCTTTCCCGCTGGACGACGCGGCCATCCCAAACCTGATCGTCATCCCCGGCCTTGTGCCGGGGACCCAGATGCGCCGACGCTTCAGATCGACTTGCGAGGGCGGCGTGTCTGGGTGGCCGGGACAAGCCCGGCCATGACGGACATCTTATAGGGTTCCGTTATTTCCCCGCCTTTCGCAGCGTCGGGCTATCCAGGTCCAGCTCACCCACCGGGATCACCTCCAGGTTGGGCAGCTTGGCCTTCAGCGGGGTCGCGAAGGTCTTGGCGTCGCCGGCCACGATGACGCTGGCGCCCTGCGGCCCCAGCACCTGGCCGGCGAAGGTCTGCACCTCGCCGGGCGTCACCGCCTCGACCTTGGCCGTGTAGCGGGTGATCTCGTCCAGCGGCACGCCGTAGAGCGCCAGGTTGCCGAGGATGTCGGCCAGGCCGCCGGTGGTGGCCAGCGAGCGCCCGAAGGCGCCGACCAGCAGTGACTTGCGGGCCTTCAGCTCCTCCGCTGCCGGCGGAACGGCGGCGAGCTTGGTCATCTCCTCGCGGATCAGGTCGAGCACCTGCGGCGCCGAGGCGTTCTTGGTCTGGGCCGAGGCGCGGAACGAGCCGGTGGTGCGGTTGGCCGATAGCCGCGACGAGGCCCCGTAGGAGAGGCCCCGCTTGATGCGGATCTCCTCGTTGAGCCGCGCCGAATAGCCGCCGCCCAGCACGGTGTTGGTGACCACGCCGGCGTAGTAGGCGGGGTCCGAGCGGCGGATGCCCGGCTTGATCACATTGACTGAGGCCTGGCCCGTGCCCGGCAGGTCGATGGCGATGGCGCGCGGCGTGGCGCTGGCGGTGATGGTCGGCGGCTCCGCGAGGGCGGCGGCCGGCTTGCGCCAATCGCCGAAGGTCTGCTCGGCCAGCGCGAAGGCCTGCTCGGGCGCGATGTCGCCGGTGAACACCAGGATGGCGTTGTCGGGCCGGAACCAGGCGCCGTGCATGGCCGCGAGATCGGCGGGCTTCAGCTTCGCCAGGCTGTCCGGCGTGCCGTTGGCCACGTGGCCGAAGGGGGTGCCGGCGAAGATCACCGGGCCGGCGGCATAGCTGGCGACCTGGCCCGGCGACTGGTAGGCCACCTGCAGGTTGTCGAGCGCCAACTGGCGCTGGCGGTCCAGCTCCTCGGCCGCGAAGGCCGGGTTGCGGGTGACGTCGGCCATGATCGGCAGGGCGGTGGTCAGCTTGTCCGGCATGACGTTGAGGGTGACGGATGAAGCCTCGAGGCTCGATCCGGACTCCAGGGTGGCGCCCAGCGCCTCCACCTGGCGGGCGACGTCGCGCGCCGAGCGGGTCGTGGTGCCCTCGGTGAGCATCTCGGCGGTCATGCTGGCGGCGCCGGCCAGGCCAGGGGGATCGGCCCAGGCGCCGGTCTTCAAGGTCAGGTCGGCGGTGACCAGCGGCAGGCTGGAGGACCGCGCCACGATGACCCGGAGGCCGTTGGCGAGGGTGCGCTCCGCGGGCCTCGGCAGCACCGGCTGGATCGGGGTTCCGATCGGCGGCGGCTTCTGGCGCGAGGCGGCCGGCGCGAGCTTGAACACCGGGCCCGTGTACTTCACCAGCCGCTTCGGCGGGGCGGGCTCGGTCTGCGCCGGCTCGCCCTTCGGCCGCTGGCTCTCGGCGCGGTAGCGGATGGTCATCCGCCGGTTCGGGTCGAGGTACTTCTGCGCCACCCGCTGCACGTCGGCGGCGGTGACGGCGGAGAGGTCGGCGAGCTCGGTGTTGGCCTTGGCCGGATCGCCCTGGATGCGCAGCGCATAGCCCAGCGCAAAGCCGCGGCCCTCGATGGTCTCGCGCTCGCGCAGCTTGCCGGCGATCAGCTCGTTCTTGGCCTCGTCCAGCTCGGCGGCGGTCGGCGGGCGGGCGCGCAGGGCCGCGACCTCGGCCAGCAGGGCCGTCTCGCCCTCGTCGACGCCGTGGCCGGAAGCCATCACCGCGCCCACCATGACGCTGCCGGCCTGCTGTGGCAGGTCGGCGTTGGAATAGACCTCGGTGGCGATCCGCTTGTCATAGACCAGGCTGTCGTAGAGCCGCGACGACTTGCCGCCCGAGAGGATCTGGTCGAGCACCTTCAGGGCCGGGGCGTCGGGGTCCGAGGCCTTCACCCCCAGCCAGGAGATCACCACCGCCGGCAGCGGCACGGTCGGACCGTAGCCGTTGAAGACGCCGGGCCCGGTGCGCGCCGGCTCCACCGCCCTCACCTTCTGGATCGGCTGGGCGGGATGCTTCAGGCCGCCGAAGTAGCTGTCGACCCAGGCGTTCAGCTGCGCCTCGTCAAAATTACCGACCACGATCAGGGCGGCGTTGTCCGGCCGATAGAAGGCCTGGTGGAAGGCGCGCACGTCGTCGACGGTGGCGGCGTCCAGCTCCTCGATCGAGCCGATGCCCGGCCGGTGATAGGGGTGCACCTTGTAGGTGGCCTGCGGGATATAGAGCGCGAACAGCCGGCCGTAGGGCGAGGCCAGCACCCGCTGGCGCAGCTCCTCCTCCACCACGTGCCGCTCCGACTTGAAGTCCGCCGGATCGACGACGAGGGAGCCCATCCGCTCGCTCTCGGCCCACAACAGCCGCTGCAGGTGGTTGGCCGGCACGACCTCGAAATAGTTGGTGAAGTCGTCGTAGGTGGAGGCGTTGTTCATGCCGCCCACGTCCTCGGTCAGGCGGTCGAAGCTCTCGGCCGGCAGGTCCTTGGTGGCCTTGAACATCAGATGCTCGAAGAGGTGGGCGAAGCCGGAGCGGCCGCGCGGGTCGTTCTTCGAGCCGACCCCGTACCAGACCTGCACGGTGACGTTGGGCGTCGCCCGGTCGAGCGAGGTGAGCAGCAGCAGGCCGTTGGCCAGGCGCCTTTCCTTGAAGGGGATCGGCGGCACCACGCTGGTGGGCGGACTGGCGGCCTGGGCGGCGCCGGCAAGGGCGAGGCTGATGGCGAGGCCGGCGGCGGCCAGGGCGTTGCGAAGCATGCGCGCGTTCCCGAAAGATCGAAGCCCAAACCCTTAGCACTCCGCCGCCGCGGGGGAACACTTACGGGTGTGTCATGTCGCGTCCGGCGGCCAGGCGTCGCCCCAGCCGAGCCGGCGCGCGCGGGCGTGGGCGGGCTTGTCGCGGCGGGCCACGGTGCGGGCCTCCAGGCCCTCAGGCCCGCAGAGCTTGAAGGCGATGCCGCCCTTGCTGGCCCGCGGCGGGGCGAGCACCCGGGGGCTGCGCGGGGCGGCGGCCACGCCCGGGCGGGCGGCGATCAGATAGGCGAACTTCTCGTCCTCGAACGGGACCTCGGCGCCCTTCATCATCAGGTGGTCGCGGCTGCGCGGCAGGCGGACGGCGAAGTGACACCAGTCGGGCGAGGCGAGCGGGCAGGCCTCGGCGTGCGGGCACGGCGCCAGCAGGTCGGCGCCGGCCGAGATCAGCGCCTGACGGGCCGTCAGGATGCGCTGGAAGCCGGCCGGCGTGCCGGGCTCGACCAGCGCCAGCAGCCCCTCGCAGCCCGCCCACAGGGCGCCGACCACGCCGGCCTGGGCGGCGGCCGGGATCTCGGCCAGGGCGTAGCTCGCCACCACCAGGTCGGTGTTGGGCCAGCCGCGGCCGGAGGTCAGGTCGCCGCGCAGCACCTCGGGCGCGCGCAGGGCGGCGGGCCCGGCGACGGCGAGGCGCTGGGCCAGGTCCAGGAACGGCGCGCTGGCGTCGAGCCAGGTCGCCGACGCCAGCCGCGGCCAGGCCTGCGCGGCCGCCCAGCTCGCCGCGCCGGTCCCCGAGCCGGCGTCCAGCAGGCGCTTGGGCGCGAAGCCCGGGGCCATGCGCGCGGCCTCGGCGAACACCGCGGCGCAGGCGGCGTAGGTGGCCGGCAGCCGGGCCAGCGCATAGGCCAGCACATCCTCGCGGCCCTGGATCACCCCGGCCGAACCCTTGCCGGCGCGATAGGCCTCCGAGGTGCGGGCGGCGCGGACCGCCAGGTCCTTGCGCGAGACGCCCTCCAGCTCGCGGGCCAGCGCGGCGCGCAGGGCGGCCGGCAGCTCGTTCATGGCGACCGCGGCTGGGGCGCGCGGGCCAGGCTTTCGCGGCGCAGGGCCTGCAACGCCTGGGGCACTTCGAGGCGCAGGGCGATGCGCGCCAGGTAGCCGGGGACGCGGAACGGCGTGCTGACCCGGTTCTCGTAGAACACCCGCGAGCCCGCGCCGTGCGGCTCGATCCGCCACTCGCCCTCGAACACCTTGAGGTCGCCGCCCGTGCGGTGGAAGCGCACGTGGCCCGGCGGCTCATAGTCGGAGCGGAAGAGGTTCCTCACCGAGGGCACGAAGCTCATCTTGCTGATCTCCTCGCGCACGTCCCAGTGGCCGGCCGGGTCGCGCTCGACGATCCGGCAGCTCTTCAGGCTCTGCACCATCTTCGGTGCGAGCTCGCAGTCGGCGATCACCTGGAACACCACCTCGGGCGGCGCGGCGACGTCGATGGCGGCGCGGATCAGGCCGCTCGCCCCATCCGGATCGGCGCGCACCTCGACCACCGGCCGGCCGCGGTCGAGCGCCGCCTGGTCATGCGGCGAGGGCTCGGCGGCATGGGCGACGGCGGGGGCCAGCAAGAGGCCGACCAGCAGGCGGCGGCTCATGGCCTCCGGCCCAGCCCGCTCACGCCTCGGCCGGGATGCGGTTCTTGACCAGGTCGTCGACCACCGACGGATCGACCAGCGCCGAGGTGTCGCCCAGGTCCTTCACATCGCCCTCGGCGATCTTGCGCAGCAGCGAGCGGACCAGCTCGCCCGAGCGGGCCCGCGGCAGGCCCTCCACGAACTGCACCACGGCCGGCGCGGCCTGCGGGCCCACCTCGCGGCGCAGGTAGCCGCGCAGGTCGGCGCGCATCACGTCGGTGGGCATGAAGCCGGGCTCGAGCTTGACGAAGGCATGGATCGCCTCGTCGCCGCCCGCCTGCGCCACGCCCACCACCGCGGCGTCGACCACCGCGTCGTGGGCCCTGAGCTTGGCCTCCAGGTCCGGGGCGCTGAGCTTCAGGCCGCCCACCGCGATCACCTCGTCGCCGCGCCGCGCGGCGCGGTTCCTGACCAGGTCGTCCACCACCGCCGGATCGGCCAGCGTCGAGGTGTCGCCGAGGTTGCCGAGATCGTCCTCGGCGATCTTGCGCAGGATGCGGCGCATGATCTTGCCGGAGCGGGTCTTGGGCAGGCCGGGCGCGAACTGGATCACGTCGGGCGCCGCGAACGGTCCGATCTCGCGCCGCACCCAGCCGCGCAGGTCGGCGCGCAGGATGTCCGAAGGCTCCACGTCGGCCTTCAGCGTCACGAAGCAGTAGATGCCCTGGCCCTTGATGTCGTGCGGGTAGCCGACCACCGCGGCCTCGGCGACGGCCGGGTGGCCGACCAGCGCGCTCTCGATCTCGGCGGTGCCCAGCCGGTGGCCGGAGACGTTGATCACGTCGTCCACGCGCCCGGTGATCCAATAGTACCCGTCGGCGTCGCGACGGGCGCCGTCGCCGGTGAAATACTTACCGGGATAGGTGGTGAAATAGGTGTCGATGAAGCGCTGGTGGTCGCCGTAGACGGTGCGCATCTGGCCCGGCCACGAGTCGACGATGCAGAGGTTGCCGCTGACCGCGCCCTCCAGCAGCTTGCCGTCGGCGTCCACCAGCTGCGGCTTCACCCCAGGCAGCGGCTTGGCGCAGGAGCCGGGCTTCAGCGGCGTGGCGCCGGGTAGCGGGCTCATCAAACAGGCGCCGGTCTCGGTCTGCCACCAGGTGTCGACGATCGGGCAGCGTTCCTCGCCGACCACGCGGTGGTACCAGAGCCAGGCCTCCGGATTGATCGGCTCGCCCACCGTGCCGAGCAGGCGGATCGACTTGCGCGATGTGCTCTTCACCGGCGCGTCGCCCTCGCGCATCAGGGCGCGGATGGCGGTGGGGGCGGTGTAGAAGATCTCCACCTTGTGCTTGTCGCAGACCTCCCAGAACCGCGAGGAGGTCGGGTAGTTGGGCACGCCCTCGAACATCAGCGAGGTGGCCGCATTGGCCAGCGGGCCGTAGACCACATAGCTGTGGCCGGTGACCCAGCCCACGTCGGCGGTGCACCAGAAGACCTCGCCGGGCCGGTAGTCGAACACCACCTCGTGGGTCCAAGCGGCCCAGGCCAGATAGCCGCCGGTGGTGTGCAGCACGCCCTTGGGCTTTCCCGTGGAGCCGGAGGTGTAGAGGATGAACAGCGGGTCCTCGGCGCTCATCGGCTCGGGATCGCAGGTGTCGGCGACGCCGGCCTTGAGGTCGGAATAGTAGGCGTCGCGGCCGGCCTTCATCGGCACGTCGGCGCGGGTGCGGCGCACCACGATCACGTCGGTGACGTCAGGGCAGGACTGCAGCGCCTCATCGACATTGAGCTTCAGCGGCACCGGCTTGCCGCCGCGCAGGCCCTCGTCGGCGGTGATGACGATCGTCGAGGCGCAGTCCTGGATGCGGCCCGACAGGCTGTCGGGCGAGAAGCCGCCGAACACCACCGAGTGCACCGCCCCGATCCGCGAACAGGCCAGCATGGCCACCGCCGCCGCCGGGATCATCGGCAGGTAGATGGTCACCCGGTCGCCCTTCGCCACGCCGCGGGCCTTCAGCACATTGGCCATGCGGCAGACTTCGGCGTGCAGCTGGCCGTAGGTCAGGGCGTCGTAGCTCTCGCCGTCGTCGCTCTCCCAGATGATCGCCACCTGGTCGCGGCGGGTCGCCAGGTGGCGGTCCACGCAGTTCACCGAGACGTTCAGGACGCCGTCGGCGTACCAGCGGATGCGGAAGTCGGCCTTGTCGAAGGAGACGTCCTTGATCTCGGTGGGCGCCTTGATCCAGTCGAGGCGGCCGGCCAGCTCGGCCCAGTAGCCCTGTGGGTCCGCCTCCACGCGCCGGCAGGCGGCCTCATAGGCCGCGGCGTCCATGTGCGCGCGCGTGGCCCACGCTTCGGGAACCGGGAAAACCTCGTCGGACACGGTCCGCACTCCCTTGGCAAACTTGCGCGAGCAGTATGCGGAGCGGGGACGCCGGTGCAAGCCGCGCACCGGCCTAGAAAATCCTAATCGCTGCGCTTGCCCGGTCCGGCGGGCGCCGCCATGGTCCGCCGCCATGGGTCGATGGCATCGGGTGGCGGCGCTTTGCGCCTTGGCAATGGCCGCGCAGGCCTGCGGCGGGCTGAGGTGGAGCGCGCCGGACGGCGCCTTGGCCCTGCTCACCGCCGTCCAGGCCGGCGACGACAAGGGCTTCGAGGCCGTCGTCGACCGCCCCGCCCTGCGCGCCGACCTGCGAGTCCAGATCGCGCGCCTTGCCCACGCCAGCGGCCTGGATGTGGGCGGCCCGTCGGATCCCGCCCTCGACCGGATGATCGGGCGCCAAGTCTTCCACCTGGCGGACCCCGCCGGGGCGCCGCTCGCCAAGCCCGTCACCAAGGCCCAGGTCGAGCTCCTGGTGAAGCCGGTCGACAAGACCCGCGCCTGCCTGCGCGACCTGACCCCGCAGCAGCGCTGCCTGCTCACCTTCACCCAGGAGACGGGCGGCTGGCGGCTGACCGGCATGCCTGCCGGCGAGGTGGTCATTCAGGTCCCGCCCGATCCCACGAAGAAATAGCTCTTCCTCCCCTTCAGGGTCGGATGGTCTATGCGGATAGCCGAAGCCCCAAGGACCCGACGCCCATGCTGCTGCACCTCTCCACCTGGATGGAGATCGAGGACCACCTGAAGCGCTCGACGACGGTGGTCATCCCCATCGGCTCCAACGAGCAGCACGGGCCGACCGGCCTCTTGGGCACCGACTGGCTGTGCCCGGAGATCATCGCCCACCAGGCGCAGAAGCAGCATCCCGACCTGCTGGTCGCGCCGACCTTCAACATCGGCATGGCGCAGCACCACCTGGGCTTCCCGGGCACCATCGCGCTCCGGCCCTCGACCTTCATGGCGGCGATCGGCGACTGGTGCCGCAGCCTGGGCCTGGCCGGCTTCGAGCGGATGTATTTCCTGAACGGCCACGGCGGCAACGTGGCCACCATCGAGGCGGCCTTCTCCGAGCTCTACGCCGAGGCGACCTATCGCGGGACCCACCGCGGCTTCGCGCTGAAGCTGAAGAACTGGTGGGAGCTGAAGGGCGTCATGGCGCTGGCCAGCCGGCAGTTCCCCACCGGCCACGGCAGCCACGCCACGCCCTCGGAGATCGCCGTCACCCAGTGGGCCTATCCCGACGCCATCAAGGCCGCCAACTATGCGCCGCAGATCGCCCCCACCGGCCCGATCCGCGAAGCCGTCGACTTCCGCGCCCGCTATCCCGACGGCCGCATGGGCTCCGACCCCGGCCAGGCGACGCCGGAAAAGGGCGGCGAGCTGGTGGCGGCCGCCGTGGCCGGGCTGATGGACGACGTGGCGGCGTTCTCGGCGGAAATCCCTCCTCTTTAGGGGAGGGTGGACCGAGCGAAGCTCGGACCGGGTTGGGGGTCTGAGGTCCAGGACTCCGACGTCAGAGCTTGGTCGCGACTCCCCCACCCTGTCCGCTGCGCGGACATCCCTCCCCTGAAGAGGAGGGATCGGACCTGCGCTAGACCTCCTCCGCCGCGTAGGTCAGGCTGACGAACACGTCCTCCAGGTCCGGGTCCTCGGTGGAGATGTCCTTGATGTGCAGGCCGGCCTTGCGGATGGCGGCCAGCACCTGCTCGACGCTGGAATGGCCGGTGCGGTAGGTCACCGAGAAGCCGCCGGAATTCATCAGTTGGGTGTCGAAGCCGGGCAGGGTCGGGGCGGCGGTCACCGGCTCCTCCGGGGTCACCAGCACCTTGCGGGTGTCCATGCGGCGCAGCAGCGAGGTGGTCGACTCGCAGGCCACCACCTGGCCGCGGTTGATGATGGCGATCTGGTCGCAGAGCTCCTGGGCCTCTTCCAGATAGTGGGTGGTGAGCACGATGGTCACGCCCTTGCGGTTCAGCTCCAGGACGTAGTTCCAGAGCTGGCGGCGCAGCTCGACGTCGACGCCGGCGGTGGGCTCGTCGAGGATCAGCACCGGCGGGTTGTGCACCATGGCCTTGGCGACCATCAGCCGGCGCTTCATGCCGCCGGACAGCTGGCGGACGTAGGCGCCGGCCTTGTCGGCGAGACCGAGCGCGGTGAGCAGCTCCATGGTGCGCCGCTCCTTGGGCGGCACGGCGTACATGCCGGCCGCCACCTCCAGGCTCTCGCGCGGGGTGAAGAACGGGTCGGCGGCGATCTCCTGCGGCACCACGCCGATGGCGGCGCGGGCGTCCCTGGGCCGCTCGTCGATGTCGCGGCCCCAGATGGCCACCTGGCCGGAGGTCTTCTTGCAGAGCCCGGCCAGGATGTTGATGAAGGTCGACTTGCCCGCGCCGTTGGGGCCCAGCAGGCCGAAGATCGAACCGCGCGGGATGGCCAGGTCGAGGCCCTTCAGGGCCTGCATCTCCGGCGTCGTCTTGGTCGCCGCATAGGTCTTGACCAGGCCCCTGGCCTCGATGGCGAACTCGGGAAGCTCCATGGGGTCTCCAGTCGTTGACGGCGCAAGACCGCGTCGCATACCTAGGCGCGCGTCCGCCCCGCGCCAAGCGGCCGGCGGCCCATGAGGACACCCGATGGCTCGTTTAGTTCGGAATAGGGGCGCCAAGGCCCAGACGCGGCCCGAGCCCATGCCGGCCCAGCCCGCCCTGGCCTCCGACTTCCCCGCGCCGGAGATCATCGAGGTGCGCTCCGGCCGCGTCGCCTGCGACGGCGTCGGCGGCGCGCTGGGCCACCCGCGGGTCTGGCTGGAGATGGGCGAGGCGCGGTTCGTCGAGTGCCCCTACTGCGACCGCCGCTTCGTCCTGGCCACGGGCTCCGAGGGCCCGGAGGACGAGCGCCTGGCGCCCGGCGTCTACGAGGGCCCGCACGGACATTGAATTCCCTCCCCATTAAGGGAGGGAATTCAGACCCGCAGCGGCATCAGAATGTACTGGACCAGGCCGTCGGCCGGGTCGAGCACCAGGGCCGGGTCGTTGGGGCCGCCGAAGCGCAGCTCCATGGTCTCGCCGCTGATCTGGTCGGTGATGTCCATCAGGAAGCGGGCGTTGAAGCTGAGCTCGAAGGCGTCGCCGTCGTAGTCGACCTCCAGCTCCTCCACCGCCTGGCCGGCCTCCATGTTGCGCACCGTCAGGATCACCTTGCCGGCCTCGAAGGCCAGCCGCACCGAGCGGCTCTTCTCCGCCGAGATGGTGGCCACCCGGTCGACCGCCTGGGCGAACAGCTTGGCGTCCACCGAGACCGAGCGGGTGTTGTCCTTGGGGATCACCCGGCCGTAGTCGGGGAAGTTGCCGTCGATGACCTTGGAGGTCAGGGACGCGCCGTTGAAGCCGAACTTCACCTTCTGCGGGCTGATGTGCAGCTGGACGTTCTCGCCGGCGTCTTCCAGCAGGCGCCGGGCCTCGCTGACCGTCTTGCGCGGCACGATGATCCCCGGCAGGCCGGCCGCGCCCTCCGGGGCCGGCATGTCGGCCAGCGCTAGGCGGCTGCCGTCGGTGGCCACCGCGCGCAGCTTCGGCGAGCCGTCCTCGATCACGCTGTGGAGGTAGAGGCCGTTCAGGTAGTAGCGGGTCTCCTCCGCCGAGATGGCGAAGCGGGTCTTGTCGACCAGGCGGATCAGGTCGGCCACGTCGAGGGCGAAGCTGCCCGCCAGGCCGTCGGCGCTCATCACCGGGAAGTCGCCGGCCGGCAGCACCGGCAGGTTGAAGCGCGAGCGGCCGGCCGAGACCGTCAGCCGCGGATCCTCGCCGGTGAAGCTCAAGGAGACGTCGGCGCCTTCCGGCAGCTTGCGGACGATCTCGTAGAGGGTGTGGGCGGGCGCGGTGATCTGGCCCGGCTGGTCGACCTGGGCCGGCGCTTCGTCGACGATCTCCATGTCGAGGTCGGTGGCTGAAAAGCTCAGCCGATTGCTCTCCGCCGAGAGCAGCACATTGGACAGGATGGGTATGGTGTTGCGCCGCTCGACGGCGCTCTGCACATGCCCGAGCGCCCGCAACAGCGCCGCCCGCTCGATCGTCAGCTTCATGCCTTTGTCCCGGACCTCACCGCCCAGCGATTCGCAATCGCCGCCCCCGACTGGAAGGGACTTCGGACATTAGCGGATTTGCGAGGCCGGGGAAGCGGATCGTTGCGCTTAGGCGCGGGTATCCACAGACCCGCCCGAGCCGTCGTCCTCGCCCACGGCGTAGGGATTGGCCGGCCCGTCGGCGCCATTGGCCTTGGGACCGGCGCTGGCGGCCTTGGCGGCGACCACCACCATGGCCGGGCGGACCAGGCGGCCGAGCAGCTCGTAGCCGGACTGCATGACCTCGACGACGGCGCCGGGCGCCACCTCGGTGTCGGCCAGCTCCATCATCGCCTGGTGCTGGTGCGGGTCGAACTTGTCGCCCTTGGCCGGGTGGATCTTCTTCAGGCCGTTGCGCTCGAAGGCGGCCTGCAGCTCCTTCTCGGTCATCTCCACGCCGACGATGAAGTTCTTGACCACCGGGTCGGCCGATTCCGGGTGGGCGGCCAGCGCGCGCGACAGGTTGTCGGCGACGCCCAGCAGGTCGCGGGCGAATTTCTGGATGGCGTAGGCGCGGGCGTCGTTGGCCTCGCGCTCGGCGCGCCGGCGGGTGTTGTCGGCTTCGGCGGCGTAGCGGAGCACCTGCTCCTTCAGCGCCGCGGCCTCGGCCCGCAGCGCCTCGATCTCGTCCGCGTCCTCGGCAGTCCCGTCGACCGGCGGATCCATGTCGTCAGACATCTGGTCTCTTCTCTTCAAGCGTTCATCACCTGGCCCAGGACGCGCGCGGTGTAGTCCACCAACGGAATCACCCGGGCATAGTTCAAGCGGGCCGGCCCGATCACCCCGATCGCGCCCACCACGCGTTGCGAGCCCGTCATATAGGGGGCCGCGATCACAGCGGAACCCGAAAGCGAGAACAGCCGGGTTTCCGCGCCGATGAAGATGCGCACGCCCTGGCCGTCGCGCACCCCGTCCAGCAGCTGGATCAGCTGCTCCTTCTCCTCCAGGTCGGCGAACAGCGAGCGCACCCGCTCCAGGTCCTCCGCCGCCTCGGCGTCCTCCAGCAGGTTGGCGCGGCCGCGGACGATCAGGGCGCGCTCCCGGCCCTCGCCGCTCCAGGCCGCCAGCCCGTCCTCCACCAGCCGCGCGGCGGTGGAATCCAGCTCGCGCCGGGCGCTCTCCAGCTGGACCTGCAGGTCGGCGGCCGCCTCCACCAGGGTGCGGCCGCGCAGGCGGGCGTTGAGGAAGTTCGAGGCCTCCTGCAGGGCCGAGGGGGTGACCCCGGCCGGCAGGCGGATCAGCCGGTTCTCCACCGTGCCGTCCTCGAAGACCATGATCGCCAGGGTCCGCTCGACGCCCAGCGCCACGAACTCCACGTGCTTGACGCCGGCGTCGCGGATCGGGGTGACCACCACGCTGGCCGCGCCGGCCAGCCCTGAGAGGATCGAGCTCGCCTCGTTCAGGGCGTCCTCGTAGTTGCGGCCGTGGGCGTGCAGCCTGGCCTCGATGGAGCGGCGCTCGTCCTCGGCCACGTCGCCCACTTCCAGCAGGCCGTCGACGAACAGCCGCAGGCCCGCGTGGGTCGGGAGGCGCCCGGCGCTGACGTGCGACGCGCCCAGCAGGCCCAGCTGGGTCAGGTCCTGCATGGTGTTGCGGATGGAGGCGGGCGACAGCGCGATGCCGCCCTTGGAGAGGGTGCGGGAGCCGACGGCCTCGCCGGTGTCCAGATAGCCTTCCACGATCCGCCGGAAGATCTCCCGGGCGCGTTCGTCGAGTTCTGCGAGCGACGGCCCGCGGCCGAGGAATGAACTGGTCACGTCAGACTTGGCAGGTTCTCGAGAGCGCCCATGGACTGGACCTTGTCGATCTAGGATAAGCGCCGCCTCACTTGGCGCAAGCGCGCCGGCCGAAGCTGGAGTTCCCTAGTCCAATGCGCCCTTCCGAACGCCAGCCGGACATCCTGCGCGCCGTGACCCTGGAGACCGGCGTCAACCGCTACGCCGAGGGCTCCTGCCTGGTCAGCTTCGGCCACACCAAGGTGCTGGTCACCGCCAGCCTGGAAGAGGGCGTGCCGGGCTTCCTGCGCGGGCGCGGCGAAGGCTGGGTCACCGCCGAATACGGCATGCTGCCCAGGGCCACCCACACCCGCGGCCGGCGCGAGGCCGCGCAGGGCAAGCAGTCGGGCCGCACCCAGGAGATCCAGCGGCTGATCGGCCGCTCCCTGCGCGCGGTAGTGGACCTGAAGGCGCTGGGCGAGCGGCAGATCAGCATCGACTGCGACGTGATCCAGGCCGACGGCGGCACGCGCACGGCCTCGGTCACCGGCGCCTGGGTCGCCCTGCGCCTGGCCACCCGCTACATGCTGGAGGAAGGCCTGGTCACCAAGGACCCGATCCTCGACCAGGTGGCGGCGGTGAGCTGCGGGGTGTTCTCCGGCACGCCGGTGCTCGACCTCGACTACGAGGAGGACTCCAACGCCGAGGCGGACGCCAACTTCGTGCTCACCGGCACGGGCGACATCGTGGAGATCCAGGCCACCGGCGAGAAGCGCGGCTTCTCGGAAGCCGAGTTCGAGTCGCTGTTCTCGCTGGCCCGCAAGGGGATCGGGGAGCTGTGCGTGCTGCAGCGGCAGGCGACCGGCGGCTGATCTCCCTCCCTTAATGGGGAGGGCGGACTTCGCGAAGCGAAGGCCGGGTGGGGGAGTCAGGATCAGGCTCCGCGGCCGGTCGTGAATTCCCCACCCTGCTCGCCTGACGGCGAGCTTTCCCTCCCCATTAAGGGAGGGAAAACGCCTTAGAAGCCCGGCAGCAGGTGACGGAAGGCCGTCGCCGGCATGCGGGCCAGCTCGCGCCCGAGCGGGCCGAACAGGGCGCCGAGGACGGCTTCGATCTTGGCGATCATCTCACTCACTCCTGTGTGCAGCGCAATATTGTTGCGGCGCATATAGGTTGAGCTTCCTGATCTCACAAGGGTTTCTGGCCAGATAAGGTCCCGATGTTGCCAAACGCGCTGCGCCGCAGCACGGCGTCAGGTCTCGCCGTCCTCGTCGCCTTCGGCCTCGTCGGCGCCGCCGGGTTCGTAGGTCAGCAGGTCGCCCGGCTGGCAGTCCAGCTCGCGGCAGAGGGCGGCCAGGGTGGAGAAGCGCACGGCGCGGGCCTTGCCGGTCTTCAGGATCGACAGGTTGGCGATGGTCACCCCGACCCGGTCGGCGAGCTCGGTGAGCGACATGCGGCGCTCGAACAGCACGCGGTCTAGCTGGACGCGGATCGGCATCAGATGGTCAGCTCCGCTTCGCGGCGCAGGCGCGCGCCCTCGCGGAACACCTCGGCGAGCACGAAGACCACCAGCACGGAGAACCAGGCGGTGAGGCTCATGTTCGGCTGGGCCTTCACCGCGCCGGGCAGCAGCCAGGCGCCGATGGCCCACACCGCATAGCGGCCGCATTCCAGCGCCGCCAGGATCACCCCGATCAGCCGCAGGCGGCGCACATTGTCCGGATGGAAGGGGTCGCCGGCCGTCAGGGTCGCGAAGATGCGGCGCAGGCAGCCGACGATCACCAGCACGCCGGCCATGTACAGCGACGCCGCGGCCAGGCCACCGGTCACCGCCGGCCAGCGGCTGGCGAACTGGCCCGACGACAGGCTGACGTCGTCCAGCAGGTCGGGGTTGAAGGTGAACAGCAGGGCCGCGAGCACCATCAGGGTGACGACCCCGACGCCGATCCACAGCGCGGCATAGACCACGTCGAGGATGATCTTCAGGAAGCTCGAGACCGAACCCGGACCCAAAGCGCGCATGAATGGCCCCTCCGTCGCCCGCCGCGCGCGGTCGAGACCGGCGCGGAGCCTGGCGTCTCCCACGAAGCTGAAGCCTAGTGGAAGCCGGGGACGGCCAGAAGCGGGAAGGCGAACACCGGCGCCGCGGCCACGGCCAGGAAGATGGTCAGGGCGGTGCGGTCCAGGACGTTGGCGAAGCGGGCGATCATTTCGGTATCTCCAATTTTCTTGCTGCAGTGCAGCGTGATGTCTGTGGGAAACGCGCGGTTCCAATGCCGATGATCAATATGTCCGCATCGTTTTTCGATCAAATGAATATCGAGTAACGATATTAAACTTTTGCAATGCAGCAGAGCCGGCCGAGCGCTAGGGTCCCGGGCCTGGAGACCTGCGATGGCTTTGAAGCTCGAAACCGGCGCGCGCCTGGTGGTGGCGACCCACAATCCCGGCAAGGCGCGCGAGCTGGCGCAGATCCTGGAGAACCGCTTCCAGCTGGTCACCGCCGGCGAGCTGGGCCTGCCCGAGCCGGACGAGACGGAACAGGCCTTCGTCGGCAATGCGCTGCTGAAGGCCCGGGCGGCGGCCGAGGCCAGCGGCCTGATCGCGCTCGCCGATGACTCGGGGCTGTCGGTGGCGGCGCTGGAGGGCCAGCCCGGCGTCTATTCCGCCCGCTGGGCCGGCCCCACCAAGGATTTCGACCTGGCCATGAAGAAGGTCGAGGACCGCATCGAGGAGACCGGCAGCCGCGACCTCGCGGCCTGGTTCACCTCGGCGCTCGCCGTCGCCTGGCCGGACGGTCCGGCGGTGGTGGTCGAGGGCCGCGTGGACGGGACCCTGGCCTTCCCGGGCCGCGGGACGTTGGGCTTCGGCTACGACCCGATCTTCATCCCCGAGGGCTTCAGCCAGACCTTCGGCGAGATGGACCCGGCGGCCAAGGACCGCATGAGCCACCGGGCGCGGGCCTTCGAGAAGCTGAAGGCCGCGCTGCTTTGACGACACCTCTCGGCGTCTACATCCACTGGCCCTACTGCGCCCGCATCTGCCCCTATTGCGACTTCAACGTCTTCAAGCAGCGGCCGGGCGCCGAGCCGGCGGCCCTGGCCCGCGCCATCGTCGCCGACCTGGAGGGCCAGGCGGCGCTGACCGGCCCTCGCCGGCTCACCTCGATCTTCCTCGGCGGCGGCACGCCCTCGCTGATGGACCCGGCCTGGGCGGCGGAGATCGTCGCGGCCGCGCGCCGCCTCTGGACCCCCGCGCCGGACCTGGAAGTCACCCTGGAGGCCAATCCCACCGACGCGGAGGCCGACGCCTTCGCCGCCTTCGCCCAGGCGGGCGTCGGGCGCCTGTCGCTCGGCCTGCAGTCGCTGGACGACGCGGCGCTCAAGTTCCTCGGCCGCAATCACGACGCGGCCGCCGCCATCCGCGCCGCCGAAAAGGCCCGCGCCGCCTTCCCGCGGCTGTCCCTCGACCTGATCTACGCCCGCCCCGGCCAGACGCCGTCCGCGTGGGGCCAGGAACTGCGGGCCGCCGTCGCGCTGGGCGCCGAGCACGTCTCGCCCTACCAGCTGACCATCGAGGCCGGCACAGCCTTCGACAAGGCCGTCCAACGCGGCCGCTGGGCGCCGCCCGATCCGGACGCCGGCGCGGCCCTGTTCGACACCACCCAGGAGGTGCTCGGCGAGGCCGGTTTCGAGGCCTACGAGGTCTCCAACCATGCCCGCGGCGAAACCGCCCGCTCGCGGCACAACCTGGTCTACTGGCGCGGCCACGACTACCTGGGCGCGGGCCCCGGCGCGCACGGACGGATCACGATGGATGGCGTGCGCCAGGCGACCTACGCCGCGGCGAGGCCCGCCGACTACGTGACCCGCGTCGCCGCGACCGGCGTCGGATTCGACACCCGCGAGGCCCTGACGCGGCGCGAAGCCGCCCAGGAGCGGCTGCTGAGCGGCTTGCGCGTGGTCGAGGGCGTCGGGCGTGACGAACTGACGGCGCTGGCCATCCCGGCCGAGCGCATCGCCGACCTGATCGCGCTTGGCCTGCTCGCCGACGACCCGCAGCGCCTGCGCGCCACCCCGGCCGGGCGGCTGGTGCTGGACCGGCTGACCGCCGAGCTCGCGGTCTAAGCGTTCCGCGACCGACATCGAGGCGAGGGTCCGGGCGCTTGCCTTTCCGGGCGCAAGCGGTGAAGCCTCGGCCATGGCCCGCCCCCTGCCCCCGCCGCCCCTCAACGACGCGCCGCTGGCGCCGGGGCTCTATGTGGTGGCGACGCCGATCGGCAACCTGCGCGACATCACCCTCAGGGCCCTCGACGTGCTGTCGGCCGTGGACCTGGTGCTGGCCGAGGACACGCGGGTTTCCGGCAAGCTGCTGTCGGTCTTCGGCCTGAAGGCCAAGCTGGAGCGCTACGACGAGCACGCCGCCGAGCGGACGCGGCCCAAGGCGCTGGCGGTGCTGGCCCAGGGCGGCCGCGTGGCGCTGGTCTCCGACGCCGGCACGCCGCTGATCTCCGACCCCGGCTACCGGCTGGTGCGGGAAGCCGCCGCCGCCGGTCACGCGGTCTATCCGATCCCCGGCGCCTCGGCCCTGCTGGCCGGGCTGTCGGTGGCCGGCCTGCCCACCGACCGCTTCCTGTTCGCCGGCTTCCCGCCGCCCAAGAGCGCCGCACGGCGCACCTTCCTGGAGGAGCTGGCCGGCCAGCGCGCCACCCTGGTGTTCTTCGAAGGCGGCTCAAGACTGGCCGCCAGCCTCACCGACATGGCCGCGGTGCTGGGCGACCGCGAGGCGGTGGTGGCCCGCGAGCTGACCAAGCTGCATGAGACGGTGGTGCGGGGCCCGTTGTCGCAGCTCGCCGCCGACCCACAGTTCGCCGCGCCCAAGGGCGAGATCGTGGTGCTGGTGGCGCCCGGCCGCGAGACCGCCGCCACCGCCGCCGACGCCGATGCGGCGCTCACCGACGCGCTGACCCGCCTGCGGCCCGCCGAGGCCGCCTCGGAAGTGGCCAAGGCGCTTGGCCTGCCCCGCCGCGATCTCTACCGCCGGGCCATGGAACTGAAGCGGTGAAGGCGGCCCGCATCGCCCGCGGCGCCGCCGCGCGGATCTCCGGCCGGCGCGGCGAGGTGCTGGCCGCGCTATACCTGATGGCCAAGGGCTACCGCATCCTCGGCTTCCGGCTGAAGACGCCGCAGGCCGAGATCGACATCCTGGCGCTGCGCGGCCGCACCCTGGTGGCCGTGGAGGTCAAGCGACGCACCAGCCTGCTGGCGGCGCTCGAGGCCGTCACCTACGACCAGCGCGAGCGGCTGCGGCGCGGCGCGGCGGCCCTGGCGGCGCGGCGGCCGAGCCTGGCGGGTGCGGCGGTTCGCCTCGACCTGGTAGCGCTCGCACCGGGCAGGCTTCCTGTGCATATTCCGGACGCTTGGAAAGGGACCTGAGGGTTCCGGACGGGACGGGATGACGCGCGAAGAAGCCGAGGAATTCCTGCTGGACGCCGGCGGCGGCGAGGACGGCGCATTCCCGCTGCTTGAGGCGGCGGTCGCCTGCGCAGTGCATGAGGATCCGGCGCGCGACGCCCAGGTGGCCCACGACCTCGGCCGGGTGGCGGTCGAGCGGCTGGCGCGGCGGCTGGAGCGCGAGACCCCGGAGGAGGCGCTGGCCGAGGCCATGGCCGGCGACCTGCGGCTGGCCGGTGACCTGTTCACCTACGAGGACCCGGAGAACGCCGACGTCATCGCCGTCGCCGAGCGGCGCAAGGGCCTGCCGGTGGCGCTCGGCCTGTTCTACCTGCACGCCGGCCGGAAATGCGGGCTGAACGTCCAGGGCGTCGACTTCCCCGGCCACTTCCTGCTGCGCATCGAGACCGAGGAGGGGCCGCTGGCGCTCGACCCGTTCTCCGAGGGCCGGGTGGTGCTGCCGTCCGAGCTGACCCGGCGGGCGCTGCACGCCGGCCTGACCCCCAACGTCGCCGACCGCCTCGACCGGCTGATGGCGCCGGTCAGCGACCGCGCCGTACTGATCCGCCTGCAGAACACCATCTACGCCCGCGCCAGCGCGGCGCGCGACTATCCGCGCGCCGAGCGGGCGGGCCTGCGGCGCGCCCTGCTGGATCCCACCGACCACCGGCCCTGGCTGGACGTCGCCGCCGCCCGCGAGGGCCAGGGCGCGCTGGCCGGCGCGCTGGAAGCCCTGGCCCGCGCCACCACCCTGGATGGCGGCGCGGCGCTCGCCGCTCGCGCGACGCGTGAGCGGGTCAGGCTGCGGCTGAACTAGCCGA